>DATENU010000022.1:0-300000 GCA_035274845.1 Chthoniobacterales bacterium | reverse complement strand
TGCCCAATCGGCTCGCTCACGAGAAATCGCCCTACCTGCTCCAGCATGCGGAGAATCCTGTCGATTGGTTGCCGTGGGGCGAAGAAGCGTTCGCCAAGGCCCGCCGCGAAAATAAGCCGATCTTTCTCTCGATAGGTTATTCGACCTGCCACTGGTGCCATGTCATGGCGCACGAATCGTTCGAGAGCGCGGAGGTCGCCGAAGTCATGAACCGCGAGTTCGTGAACATCAAAGTCGACCGGGAAGAGCGGCCCGACGTCGATCGGGTTTACATGACTTTCGTCCAGGCTACGACCGGCGGAGGCGGCTGGCCGATGAGCGTCTGGCTCACCCCGGAGCTGAAGCCCTTCGTGGGCGGCACCTATTTTCCGCCGGAAGATCGCTGGGGGCAGCCGGGTTTTGCCAAGGTGCTGGAGCGCATTGCCGGAGCGTGGAAACAGGACCACGAAAAGATTGCGGAGCAGGGGACGAAGATCGTCGCGGCCCTGGAACAATCGGTGACCGGCACCGGAGATCCCGGCCCGCCGCTCGGCGGAAAGGCGCTCGACGCCGCCTACCAGCAAATTGCCCGCAGTTACGACGCGCACGAAGGCGGATTTAGCGTCGCGCCCAAATTCCCGCGCCCGGTGACGCTGAATTTTCTCACCCGCATCCATGCGCGAAACCCAGGAACGGATAGCGGCAAGCACGCGCTGGAGATGGCTCTCTTCACGCTTCGGAAAATGGCGGCGGGCGGGATGCACGATCTCCTGGGGGGCGGTTTCCACCGCTACTCGGTCGATGCCTACTGGCACGTTCCGCATTTCGAAAAAATGCTGTATGACCAGGCACAGCTGGCCGTCGCCTACCTGGACGCGTTTCAGATCAGCCGCGAACCGCTTTTCGAAAAAGTCGCGCGCGATATCTTCGAATACGTCCGGCGCGACATGACCGCGAAGAGCGGCGGATTTTTTTCCGCGGAGGACGCCGACAGCGAAATTGGAGCGCCGGTCCCTGACCGCCGGGAAGGCGGTGGAGAGAAGGACGACGGTCAGGAACCGCCGCGACAGAAGAAGAAGGCTGAGGG
The DNA here is from genome assembly GCA_035274845.1 of Chthoniobacterales bacterium. Lineage (NCBI taxonomy): Bacteria > Pseudomonadati > Verrucomicrobiota > Spartobacteria > Chthoniobacterales > Chthoniobacterales bacterium. The sequence continues at coordinate 298,934 of DATENU010000022.1, read as the reverse complement.
AGCATTCTACGTCTGGTCGAAGGACGAAGTGGACAAGGCTTTGGGCGAAGGTGCAGAGGTCTTCAATTTCCATTACGCCGTTAAGCCGGAAGGAAATGTTCCGGCCGGAGGCGATCCGCATGGCGAATTCACCGGGAAAAATATTCTGATCGAGCTGGGCAGTAGGGCGGCGACCGCGAAACATTTCGGAAAGGATGAAGCGGCGGTGCGCCAGCTCCTCGCCAAAAGCCGCGCCACTCTGTTCGAGCTTCGCGCCAAACGGCCGCGTCCGCATCTCGACGACAAAATCATCACGGCCTGGAACGGACTCATGATCTCCGCGTTTGCTCGCGGGGCCCAGGTCCTTGGCGATTCGGCTTACCTCGAGGCCGGGAAGCGGGCAGCGAAATTTCTGCGAGCGGAGCTTTATGACGACTCGCGGAAGACCCTGTTTCGCAATTATCGGGAAGGCCGCAGCGCCGTGGAAGGTTTTGCGGATGATTACGCGTTTTTGATTCAGGGGCTTCTCGATCTCTACGAAGCCTCGTTTGATGTCGCCTGGCTTCGTTGGGCGATTGAATTGCAGGAAATACAGGACCGGCTCTTTTTCGATGAGGCCCGCGGCGGCTATTTTGGCGCGGCGGGGAACGATCCAAGCATTCTCCTTCGCCTGAAGGAGGACAACGACAGTGCCGAACCGGCGGCCAGCTCCGTGGCGGCCCTCAATCTTTTTCGGCTCGCCCAAATCCGAAACGAGGCCCGTTGGTTTGAGCAGGCTGAGAAAACGATCGATGCCTTTGCGCCCCAGATCGGCCATTTCGCCAGCGCGATGCCGCAGATGCTGGTCGCGTTGAATCTTTCGTTGAGCAAGCCGCGGCAAATCGTGATCGCGGGCCACCCAGCGTCGGCTGAGACGCGCGCGCTGATCGCCGAAGTGCATCGTCATTTCGTGCCGAACAAGGTTCTGCTCCTGGCCGAGGGCGGCGACGGGCAACGATATCTTGAGGAAAAACTCGAAGCCGTTCGCGGGATGAAACCGGTCGGCGGCAAAGCCGCGGCTTACGTCTGCGAGAATTTCACCTGCAAAGCGCCGGTCACGGATCCCAAGGCGCTCGGCGAAATGCTGTAGGTGGATCGCGCGCTCCGCCGCGCGATGGCTCTCAATGGAGCCGGCACGCCTTCGTGCCGGGGACGGTGGCGAAGCATAGATTTCCCTCCACCAACGGCCTGATGGCAGGCGGTCTCCACCTAGATCCCGTCCACCAAGATCATGTTCGTCTTGGCGGTGCGCTGCCGCAGCTTGCGGGGCTCGCGGTATTCTTCGCAGTTCAGCCACGTTTTCGCGCGTTCCATCGACGGAAATTCCAGCACGACGAGCCGTTTCGGTTGCCAATCGCCCTCGAGCACTTCGGTCTTGCCGCCCCGAACGATGTACCTGCCACCCTGGGCAGTGATCGTCGCGGCCGCTTGTTTTTTGTACTCCTCGTAACCGACCGGATCGGTCACTTCGATTTCAACGATTACGTAAGCAGGCATAATGGAGATACTGACGGATCTGCGAGTAAGGCAAAACTAGCCGCCGTTCTCGGTTGAGGCGGCCGGCAATTTTTTCCGGCGCCGTAACCGCATCCAGTTGTTCCAGGTCTTGCGCACACTGTCCCGGGGCGTGAGGTAATGTTGATTGAGCTCGTTGCTTTTCACGAGCTGAGCGAGGACCCCCTGCACGGAGAAATCGCTCGTATTCAAGATTGTGTAAGCGGTGCCGATCGCTTCCGAGTGGTGGGCATCGCTGGAGGCCGTCATCGGCAGGCCGCGCAATTGGGCATACTTAAAGGCATAGCGATTGTAGCGCCGCAGGGTGGTAGCGGCGTTGAAAACTTCCAGGGCATCGATCGGCAACGTTTCCAGCACGGGAAAACGAATCCCGGCGCGAAAGAGGTCGTAGGGGTGAGGAGGAATGGCGAGGCCGCCCCGTTCGTGAATGATTTCGCAAACTTCGCGCGCCGGGGTGCCCTTCAAATAGGGAAGGGTGACGCCGAGGCAGAGGAGATGACCTTCCGCGGTCGTGACTTCCACGCCGGGGATGATGAGAAAATCGTCCACCGGCAATCCATCCTCACGCATGAGGCCTTTTTCGAGGAGGTAGGTAATCGCGTCGCAGGTGTTGTGATCGGTGATCGCGAAACCGTGCAGACCTTTCTCCCGCGCGGCGGCGATATTCTCCTCCGGGCTCGAGACGCCATCGCCGGAAAAGAACGTATGGGTATGAAGGTCGATGTTGAAGGCCACCGCGGGGAGGCTAATTTGCGGGGCGCGAAATGGAAAGCGCCGGTTTTCAAGGAACCGGCCGGCGTAGTCCGATACCATGGCAGAACCCGATCCCACCCTCACGCCGGCTCTTCCGCGGCGGATCCGCTCCGCCTTCACCCTCTTCGCCCTGGCCGTCGTAATGCCGTGGGCCTCGCCTGCTCCCTCGGCCCAGGCGCGCCCGGGTGGAAAATTGCTTCTCGCAACCTCAGCGGAGGACCCGGTTTTACGAGCGCGTCTCGTTTCCCTCTCGCCGAGCGTCAATCCGGAGGAAGCCCGGCACGTGACCTTTATTGCCTACACCACGGGACTCGAGCTGGCCCGCAAGTGGGACATGGGTTCGTCGCCCACCATGCACTCTTTTCTCATCAACATCGGCGCGAGGAAAGCTGGTTACTGTTATCAATTCGCCACCGAGCTGCTCCTTCGGCTGGAGGCGCAAAATTTCAAAACCCTCGAGTTCCATTGGGCCGAATCCGACGTGGGAACCGACACCGAGCACAACGTCATCGCGGTCACCGCGCGAGGGCAGCCGTTTGAACAGGCGATCATGCTTGATCTTTGGCGGCGTTCGGGACGCCTGCTCTGGGGACCCTTCGAGTGGGATGTTGATCACACCTGGCAGGAGAACAAAGCTGCCTACTTCAGCAGGGTGAAGCGAAAGCCGGCCGGGACCGATCAAGCCAGGAAAAACACGGTTCCAAAAAAGAAGACGCCCGAGACAAAGACCCGCTGATCGGCGGCGCGATTCTATTCTGGCGTGGCCTTTTCCGCGCCGAGGCCGGTATTCGCGCGCACGCTCAACTCCGCGAACCTCGCTTCCGCGCCCGGCTCACGGCGTTGCAGGAAAGTGCCCAGGATTGCTCCGAGAAATCCGAGCGGGATGCTCAGGATACCAGGATTCTCCAGCGGAAAAATCGGCGCGTGCTGAATGAGATGACGGGCCGCGGCTGCCGTTCCCGGCGGGTCGATCTTCATGATGCTCGGGCTGATGATGATGAGCGCCAGCGAGGCGACCAATCCCGTCGCCAGCCCCAGGACCGCGCCGGTGGTGTTGAAGCGTTTCCAGAAAAGCGAGAGCACGATTACCGGCAAATTCGCCGAAGCTGCCACGGCAAAAGCGAGCGCCACCAGGAACGCGACGTTTGCATCCTTCCCGAGCAGGATTGCGATCCCGATCGCGACCGCCCCGACGACAAAGGCGGTGATCCGGGCCACGCGCACTTCCTCACCGGGCCGGCGTTCGGTTCCCTTGTGGATCACCGCCGTGTAAAAATCGTGAGCGAACGAAGTCGAAGCGCTAATCGTCAGGCCCGCGACCACGGCGAGGATCGTGGCGAAGGCGATCGCGGCGATGAAGGCGAAAAATACATCTCCCGCCAGGGCCTGGGCCAGGAGCGGAGCGCTCATGTTGTTCCCGCCATGGCTCGCAATGAAATCGCGTCCCACAATCGTCGCGGCGCCGAAGCCGAGAAACGTCGTCATGATGTAGAAGCTGCCGATCAAGACCATCGCCCAAACCACGCTGACGCGCGCCGTCTTCGCGTCGGGGACCGTGTAAAAACGGACCAGGATGTGAGGCAATCCGGCGGTTCCAAAAACCAGAGCCATTCCGAGGGAGATAAGATCGAGCGCGCCGTGATTCGCGGCGGTGTATCGCAGGCCCGGCTCCAGAAAATTCTTCGTCACCAGGGCGCCTTTATCGTGATAAGTGACGCGCGTTATGGCGTCGAAAAAGTTCCCGAGGCTCCAGCCAAAGTGCGCCACCACGAGAATGCTGAGCAAAATCGTTCCCGCCATGAGCAGAATCGCCTTGATGATCTGCACCCAGGTCGTCGCCAGCATCCCACCGAAGACGACATAGATAATCATCAGCACGCCAACGCCGATCACCGCTGTCTGGTAGCTGACGTGCGAGCTGCCGAGGAGCAGCGTGACGAGAGCGCCCGCGCCCACCATTTGGGCGATCATGTAAAAGGTGCTCACCGTGATCGTGCTGATTGCCGCCATCGCGCGGACCGGACGCGGGTTCAGCCGATAAGCGAGAACGTCCGCCATCGTGTACTTGCCGGCGTTGCGCAGCGGTTCCGCCACCACGAGCAGCACGGTGAGATAGGCGACAAGCCATCCCACCGAGAACATGAATCCGTCATAACCGGAGAAGGCGATCAAGCCCGCGATGCCGAGGAATGAGGCCGCGCTCATGTAATCGCCGGCCACGGCCACGCCATTCTGCCAGCCAGTGATGCGGCGGCTGGCGGTGAAGAAGGCAGCCGCGCCCTGCGATCGCCGGGCGGCCCAGTAAGTGATGGCGAGCGTCACCAGCACGAAGCCCAGGAACATTCCGAGTGCTGGTGTCATAATAAATTCTTACTCGTGCTCATGCTCGTGCTCGTAATCGTGATCGAAGGCTTTCCAGATCGAGCACGAGCACGAGCACGATTACGATTACGATTACGAGGCAGAGCCGCGATCATCCTCCCCCGCCACGACCTCAGCCGCCATCTTGTCGAACCTGGCCGCGGCGCGAACGTAGAGAGCCGCGATAATCCAGGCGACGAAAAACTGCGAAAGCGCAAAGAGATAGGCGAGGTTTACCGGCCCAAGCACCCGCTTTTCCATGAACGGTTTGGCGTAACCAATCAGCGCGGGCAACGCAAAGTAATAGACAACGAAAAAGATCATCGCCGGAATGATGAACCGGCGCTTGGCCTTGAGCAGATTCCGAAACCGCTCGCTGGCCGCGAGTCCCTCCCAGTTGACCACGTCCATCTCCTCGTCGGCGGTGCGTTCGTGGGGCGGCTTCGACCCCTGGTGCGTCAAGGGGGCGACGTCAGTGGGCGCCGCGACGATCGGAGTGGGGTCGCTCGGGGTCTTTCGATCGTCAGCCGCCATCGCGCCAAGGTTATAAGGTGGGCCCGGGGAAAAGGCCAAGGAAAAGTCTGGCCGATGCAACCGGAATGCGCACGATAAAGCCCGAATGTCGGAGAACAGGACAGCGCGGTTTGAGACGGCGAATTTCTTCAAGAATTGCGCTCTGCTTTTGTGCCTGATCGCTCCTTCGGTTTGGATGATCGTCACGATCCCGCCGCTGTGGCGCGACGCGGACGCTTATGTTCAGCTGACCGAAAATCCATTGGTGGTGACCTTCTGGGGTCACGCCCCCGGGTACAGTTATGCTACGAAGCCTCTTCTTTTCGCCGGTGAACAGTGGGAGCGATGGCAGGGGAGAGCTTCGGCCAAACATCGGGCTGAATCATCCCAGCCCGGTCTGACCGATACCGGGATCTGGCTGATAATCATCGGCCAGCACCTCGCTCTGGCCGCGGGCCTCTTCTGTTTTCTTCGTGCGGTCAGCCAATTTTTCTGGGTGCGTCTCGCATTGGCTGTGGCCTGGGCCACCAATCCAATGCTTTACACCTATGCTCACTGCCTTGGATCCGAAACGCTGAGCTCGATTCTCACTGTCGTGCTTGCAACCAAAGGTTTGCGTTTGCTCCAGGACCGTCGCCAACCCGAATGGAAGGATTGGTATTTTTTCGCGGTTATTTTGTGTTTTTGCATTCTCGCCCGAGACCTCAACCTCGGCCTCATCGCGCTCCTGGCGGTCGCATTTGTCATTGCCTGGAATTGGAACCGGCCCGGAATTTTCCGGTCCTCGAAAGAGAGCGAGAAGTTTGGCTTGGGCGAACGAAGAGCGCTCTACCTTTGGTCCGCCGTGGTCGCGATTGCGATCGGCTTTGCCTGCGTCTGGGTCGAGGATTCCCTGGAGCAAAACCTGGCGCGAAAGACCAAACTGCATCCTCACTCGAGGATCGGATTTACGTTCCTCTGGCGCCTGAATTTTCTGGATAATCTCTCCCCGGAGGCGCGCGGAGTTCTGTTAGGGAAGGTCGCCGCCCGCGCCCATTCCGAAAAGGCGCGCCAGATCATCGCGTTGCTGGGACAGATGCAGGCGGAAAAAGCGGATATGAGTTCGGGGCCTTTCATGCAGCGCGCCATCCTTCTGTTCGACGGTCCCCAATGGGAAGAGCTCGATCGCGCCTTGAACGAAATGGCTTTCGCGTTCCTTTTGCCTCCAACCCCCGAACATTTGCAGGCTACCAGCACCGATTTGATCCACGCCGTGACGATGCCGCCGACCGAGATCACCAATTACCTTTTTGCCACGACCACTTACTATTTTGAGCATCGGGAGGAACTGCATGCCGTGGCGAATCTGGTGACATTTCGCGGCGCGACCGCGGATCAGATAAGAGCGATTCCGTCCCAGCACCTTTACTTTCGCCTTTGGCAGGGGGTGCGCTACAGCCGGATTTTTTTGGTTTGGATTATCGCCCTGGCGGGTTTCGTCTTCATGGCTCGACGACGAGGAATTAACCCGGGAGCAGTCGTCGGCTTCAGCTTCGCTCTCACCGCGGTTGGGGTGCTGATCTGCGTGGTGGCCTGCGTGTTGCATGAGATCGAGCCGCGATTCGCTCTGACAATGTGGCAGACGTTGCTGCTCTCTCTCAGCCTCCTTCTCGGCAAAACCGTCGACTTGCTTATCTTGGAGCCGGCACGCCATCGTGCCGGAGGGGTGCAGCATCGCTTTCTCTCAACGGCCTGAGGGCAGGCCGTCTCCATAGCGTGCCGTCTCCAGATTCGGAAACAGTCCGCCGGGCAGCGTTGCCCCGGAAAGGTTCGGGGTTGCCGAAGCTGGGTTAAGCCCCGGCGGACTGTTTCTTACTTTGCCGGAATTCGTTCCCGGATCGCTTTGGCCACCGGCATCAGGGCCGGTGGATCGGTGTTCATCAGCGCCACGGCCGTGTAGCCGGATTCCGGAAACATTTGCAGGTCTGCCGCGATGCCGGGAGCGCCGCCGTTGTGGCCCACGCTATGTTTGCCGCCGGAATTGTTGTCGCCAAAGCCGTAACCGTATTTCCCCATTCCGCGCGGACCTTCCACTTTGCCGGTAGTCACTAACTCGGTGTGCGTTTTATCGAGAAGTTTGGAGCTGAAGAGCGCCTGCTGGAACTTCACCAGGTCCGGTGCCGTGGAAAAACCGCCGCCCGCCGGACCCCCTCTGACCTCGCGCAGGTTGGTGTTATCGCGGATTTCTTCCTGCGGCTGTCCCTGCGGAGACATCTTCGTGTAGCCAATCGCCAGGTTCGGAATTTCCTTTCCAGGCTCGTAGAATCCGGTGTCGTTCATTCCGGCCGGCTTGAAAATATGTTCCTGGACGTAGCTGTAATAATCCTGGCCGGAGACCTTCTCGACGATCGCGCCGAGCAGCAGGAAGCCGGAATTGCTGTATTGAAATTTTTCGCCGGGAGGAAATGACAACGGCTCGGCCGCAAACAACGGGAGGTAGGACGCGACCGTGAGGAGCTTGTCGCGTTGCGCCGCGAACTTTTCTCCCCAGTACGATCCCATGCCCGAGGTATGCGTCAGCAGGTGGTGAATCGTTACCTTCTCCGCGACTTCCTTGTTCGGGTAATCAGGCAGATGCTTGCCCACCGGATCGTTGAACGAAAGTTTGCCCGCCTGCGCCAGCTGGGCGATCGCCACCGCGGTGAACATCTTGTTCATCGACCCGAGGTTGAACTTGGTGTTCAGGTCGATCGGCGCGTTGGTAGTTTTGTTGGCGATCCCGGCCGCCTTGCTTGCGACCGTCTTTCCATCCCTGGCCACCAGAACCACGCCGGAGAGTTTGTTCTCGGCCACCAAAGAATCGAAGTAGCTTTCGAGTTCTTTCGCCAGGCCGGCTTCGGGCTTGGTCGAACTGCTGGGAGCCGGCTCCTCGACCGCGACCAGAAATTTCGCTGCCAGGATCGCGAGGAGAGCCGTAACGATGCGTTTCATTTTTCCTTCGCGCTCCGGCCGCAAACGATCGCTTAGATCTTGACGACGTTGAGATGGCGAAGCAAACGCGGGCAATGTTGCATGGAGACCTGCTGCACGGTCACGCCTGAGACATCGACCTTCGTGTTGTCCTCATCGTTGTCGTTATCGTTGTCGTCGGCGTCGTTGTTATCATTATCATTATCGCCATCGACGTTGATCTCGATGTCGTCGTTGTCTTCGTTATCAACGAAGGTGTTCGGCCCAACCACCGGCAGATGGCTCTGGTCGAGCAGATCGAAACGCTTGCGAACTTCCGGAGGCATTTTGTCGATCTCTTCCTTCGAATCGACCGGCCCGCTGAAGAGCAACCGGCCCTGGGGATCTTTGGCGGTCAGGATCTTTTTGCCCGCGACGGTCTCGAGCTTTAGCTCGCCTTTGTCGTCCGCAAACACGATCGTCGCCTTGCCCAGGTCGATAGTGGTCGATTTCAGGGCGCCTTTGTCGCGACTATACAGGCGCATCTCCCGCGCGTTTCGGCGCGCTTCATCCCGGGCGCGCCGGGCCTCGGCGCGCGCTTCGGCGGTGGCCCGCGCCGCTTCCCGCTGCGCATTCCGAACCGTCTCGCGGATATCCGGACCGAAGTTCGTGTTACTCACGTCGACGTGGAAGTCCTTCATCTTCTCATTGAAGTCTTTCATCTTCTCGTTGAACTCATCCATGTTCATATTGAACATGCCGTAGTCGTGGTCGCGCTGGCGGATTTCCTTCTTGCCCAGCTTCACCGTGACCTTGGTCTCGGCGTTCTTGCGCAGGATGGTCAGGGTCACATTTGTCCCTTCCTGGAGGCTGCGAACCAATTTGCTGAGCTGATCGGGATCCATCAGGATCTGGTCGTTAAACATCTTGAGGATGTCGTTCTGCTGCACGCCCGCGGCTGCGGCCGGTCCATCTGGAACCACGTAGTCGACCACCAGGCCGAAGCCTTTCTGCAACCCGAGCTGCTCGCTCACCACCCGGGGCACACTCGAGGTTTCGACTCCGAGGAAGGTGACGGGGACCATCGGGCGGTCCTTGTCTTTGTCCCTGTCGCGATGGCTCGGCGGAACCGGTGGGACCGGTGGAACTGGTGGAACTGGCGGCACCGGTGGGGACTGGGCAAACCCGGCAATAGGAAGCAGCGCGAGAGCTGCGATGATTGATACTGTTTTTGTTTTCATGGTTTGGTTTTGGTTAAGGGCGATTCTGTTTTGCGTTGTTGTAGGGCAAGCGCCTCGCTTGCCGCCTAGTGGCGCGGCGAGGCAGGCGGAGCGCCCGCCCTACAAAAGTTTTGTTGTGTTGGCTGGCAATCATTGGCCGGAAATGGGGATGAGGGTCACTTCTTCGGTCGGGTAGGAAACGCGCAGCGACGCCCCGGTCTGGGGATTCTTCCACTGCACGGTCTCGCGTTTGTGCGAGCGAAGCCGGCGCATCGGCTGGTCTGCTCCCTCGGTGAAGTGCAAGCCTTCATCCCGCGTATCGTAGACAACCCGGGTCAGGGCCGCCGGCACGAAGCTGTCATCCACTTTGGCGGCCGGGGTAACCGGCGCCGGCGAAATCAAGGCCAGGCCAGCCGCTTTGCTCGATGGCCGGTCCACGTTGAGGCGGGCCAGGAGGAGAAAGACCGCCGCGGCCGCGAGCCCGAGGCCAAGCGCAATCCAATTCGGGCGAAAGCTCCGGCGCTTCGGCAATATCCCCGCCGTCGGGACCCCGCGCCCGGCCGCTTCTTCCGCCAGGCCGATCTCGATCCGGGCGTTGAGCTCCGGCGAGACGCCGCGCGGACGCAGCTTTTTCAGTTCGGCTTCCAGTTCCGAGAAATCATTCATGGGCGACAAAGTTTTTCTTGAGCGAGGCCAGTGCGTAGCGATAACGCGAGGCGGCGGTGTTCTGTGAAATTGCGAGGGCGGCGCCGATCTCGGCGAAGGTCAATTCGTTCCAGATTTTCATGACCAGCACCTCCCGTTGCTCGACGGGCAAAAGATCGAGGGCTGCGGACAGCTCGCGCTGGGAGCCATCATCGAAATCAAATTGCGGCTCGGTGATTTGCTCCATGTCGGCCGAAGCAGCTGCTTCGCGCCGGGCCCGGCGGCTGTCGCGGCGCAGGAGATCGAGCGCGACTGAGCGGACCGTGGCGTAAAGCAGTCCGCGATTTTCGATCGAATGCTGTTTTCGCCAGAATCGGACGAAAGCTTCCTGGACGATGTCCTCGGCGTCTGCGATCGAGCGGACAAACTGGCGGGCAAACAGGACAAGGCCCGGCCCCAGTTCCGCGAAACAGACTTTCCAATCTTCTTCATGAGTGACGACATCTTCCATGACCTCTTTACGGTCTTTTAATAACCAAACGCCGCCAACCGCGTATTTTGTCTAAAAGGGGGTAACGATTTGATATCTGACGGGAATGGTCGTCATAGCGGATCAAAATTGGCTGTTGCTACGATATTCTAGCGGTTAAAGATGTGACTGTGATTACGTCATTGAGCGTCCAAAGTTTCCGCGGATTTAAGGAGCTGCACATTCCCAAGCTGGCGCGAGTCAACTTGATTGGCGGCGTTAACAACGCAGGAAAGACCGCTCTTCTCGAGGCCATTTATTTGCTTACCGAGAGAGACCCTGCCCGCCTTAACTCGCTACCGCATCTTTTCCGCCCTGCGTCTGGCGTAAACGATGATCGATATTTTTGGCAATGGCTAGCGAACGACAAGAATGACAAGCGAGAAACGGTGATTGCAGGTCCCGTGGGGAATGTGCTTCGTCGTGTCCTCTGGCGGGTGGCCTCTCACCTTCCGTTCGAAGGTCAGGCGATCTTCCAACACGCCGGCAGGCAATTAATTCTTCCGCTGATTCCGAGGGAACCGTTGGATGATTGGCCCAAGCCAGAAGTGTTTTCTCCGGCACCGACTAAACCAATTGAAGATGCTCAAATTTACATTAGGGCGGCGAAGATGGCTACGGATGGCGAGGAGCGCATCGAATCATTGTTGCGAGAAATCGAACCGCGTCTTAAGCGAGTCCGAGCATTCCCTGACGAGCAAACGAATCAGCCGCTTATCCATGTCGGACTCAATCGCGGCGAAGCGCTTCCTTCGAATCAATTGGGGCAAGGATTTAATCGACTATTGCGGATCTATTCCTCCCTATTATGTGCGGAGGCCAAGATATTCCTGATCGATGAAATAGAAACAGGACTTCACCATAGCGCGCTTCCAATGTTTTGGAGGGGGTTGGCAGCAATGGCGCGACAGGAAGACGTGCAGGTTTTTGCGACCTCGCATAGCCGCGAAGCGATCTTTGATGCACACCGCATTTTCTTAGATCAGCCGGAATATGATTTCGCCTATCATCGTCTCGAACGTGTTGACGGCGACATTCGCGCGGTTACCTACGAAAAAGACCGATTGGATGGCGCCGACGACCGTAATTTTGAAGTCCGTTGAAGTATGTCGCAGGATCCAATCAATATTAGCTCAGAGCGACTTTTGTTGTGCGAGGGGAAGACAACGCTTCTCGTTCTTGGGCCATTCTGCCGGAAGATGGACATTCAAGGTTTCCAACCTCTGGATTTTGGCAGCAAAGACAACTTTGGAAACTTCTTGAAAGACGTTACGATATTGCCGGGGTTCGAGGCTCAAGTTCATACGCTGGCAGTCGTGCGCGATGCCGAACACGATGCCGCTGCCGCCTTCGCTAGCGTTCGTCATGCACTCATCGAGGTCGGCCTTCCGGCCCCAAACGCTCCTGGCGAAGTTGCCGGAGATGATCGTCGGGTTGGCGTCTTTATAGTGCCGGACAATGCGGACTCCGGAATGATTGAAACGCTATGTCTGCGATCAGTGGCTTCGGATCCTGCCTTTTCGTGTCTCGATGAATTCTTTGAATGCGTTTTTCAACGTGTGGGTATGCCGCCGTCGAATATGCATAAGGCGCGCGCGCAGGCGTTCTTGGCGACCCGCCAAAAGGTAGACTATCACGTCGGGCGTGCCGCAGACGCTGGCGTTTGGAATTTTGAACATGAAGCCTTTGCGCCTCTTGAGAAATTTCTTCGCGGTCTTGCAGGGTGAGCCAAGAAAGACGGAAGGAACAGCAGCCGACAGCTTAGCCGGGTCAGAGCTTACTATGGACACTTGGGGTCCATTAACGACCGTTGCTTCGGGCCAGTGACTAAAGTATTTTCGGCGCATGAGTGTTAGAGAAATCCTCGACGAACTGCCGCGGCTCGATGCCAGCGAGCGCCAGACCGTTTATCGCCGGCTCGTCGAGATCGATCCTGCCTTGGACGCGGAGGAGACGCCGGAGATGCTGGCGGCCATCGACGATGCTCTCGCCCAATCGGATGCAGGGCAAGGGGTCAGCATTGAAGAGGCGCGCCGGCGCGTCGCTCAATGGACTTCAAAGTAATCTTCCTGCCGCTCGCGCTGCAGGATCTCGAAGCAATCGTCAGGCATGTCGCGGAAGATGATGCCCAGGCTGCAAATCGACTTGGCAATTCCCTGATCGACCGGACAGAAACTCTTGCTCAATTTCCAGAGCGTGGCCGCAATGTGAGCCGGCGTCCGGGCGTGAGGAGGCTCGTTCATTCCCCATATCTGATTTTCTATCGCGTCAACGATACGTGTCGATCGGTGGAGGTGCTCCGCTTCTGGCATGGGGCTCGAAGTCCAAGTGCGTTGCGGATGCAGTGAGCAAGACGACGTGCCTGATGAGCAGGGACTTTGAGGAGCTGGATTACCAGAACACGCCGCTCGGCGAACTGATCCTGCGGCGTAGGCGGATTCTATCGTTAGGCGGGGTCGAGGTTTACGAAGTAAAGCTCGGGGACGCGTTCCTGATGTCGAGCCTGTTTCATGAAGTGGAAGAGGCGCTCGCGCGTCTGGGACTGGGCGAACTGCAGGGCGAGAAGTGGGATGTCGTCGTGGGCGGGCTGGGGCTCGGCTACACGGCGGTGGCCGCGCTCGAGCATCGCGAGGTCGGGTCGTTGCTAATCGTCGAAGCCTTGAATCCGGTGATCGAATGGCACCAGCGCGGGCTCGTCCCGCTCGGCGGGAAACTCACGAGCGATCCTCGAACTCGAATCTTGCAGGGCGACTTTTTTGCGCGCGCCCAATCGGTGGAGGGGTTCGACCCAGAACAGCCGGGCCGACGGTTTCACGCGGTGCTGCTGGATATCGACCATTCCCCGCGCAATTTGTTAGACCCGCACAACGCGGCCTTCTATCAGCCGAATGGTTTGCGCGCGCTCTCGGGCCATTTGCATCCAGGCGGTATCTTCGCCCTCTGGTCGGATGATCCACCGGACGACGAATTTCTCGACAAGCTCAGCGCCGAGTTCGCCACGGCGCGGGCGCACGTCGTGACCTTCCCCAATCCGCTTCTCGACGAAGACTCCGCCAGCACGGTCTATGTGGCGACAAAGTAAGAAAGTGACGAGTGACATGTGACGACTGACATGTTGCTTCCCACGTCTCAATTGACTTGGCGTGCCGGGCTTCTTCAGTAGCTGCGGTGTTTGATGCATTCAAAAAATGGCGAAGACGGCGGTTCGATAAAGAGCCGTTCCCGCCCGCTTGGCTCCGCATCTTGCAAGATCGCGTCCGCTACTACCGTCTGCTCTCCAGCGAAGAACAAACCGACTTGCGCAGGCTTATTCGTGTCTTCCTGGCCGAAAAAAGGTTCGAGGGCTGTGGCGGGCTGGAGATCACCGACGAAATCCGGGTCACGATCGCGGCGCAGGCGTGCATTCTTCTGCTAAATCGGGAGCATGACTATTATTCCGGGCTTCATTCGGTCCTGGTTTATCCGAGCTGGTATGTGGCTCCCGCGCAATTCGTCGATCCCGTGGGCGTGGTGCACGAAGGTGAGCAAAGCCGGCTCGGCGAAGCCTGGCTGCGAGGATCGATCGTCCTTGCGTGGGACGAGGTGCGACAGGATGCCCGCGATTTTCAGGATGGCTACAACGTTACCTTCCACGAGTTCGCGCATCAGCTCGACCAGCAGGACGGAAGTTTCGATGGCGCGCCAATTTTGGAGAAGTCTTCCCATTATCGGTCCTGGGCGCGCGTCCTGAGAAAGGAATATGACGCGCTGACTCGGGCGGCGGAGCGCGGGCAGGAAACATTGATCGATCAATATGGCGCGACCGATCCGGCGGAATTCTTTGCCGTCGTCACGGAAGCATTCTTTGAAATGCCGAGGGCTCTGAACGAAGAACATCCGGAGCTGTACTCGGAACTGAAAAAGTTCTACCGTCAGGACACGCTGGCGCGCCTGGAGAAGGCGGAGCGGCGATAAACGGCGACGCTCGCCGCAATTGATTCGGATTTTCCGGCCGCGCCTGGAAGCTGCGCCTCAGGCTTCGGACGGCGACAGCCGCATTGGCAGGAATGATATGCCGTGCGCGGTGGTGACCGGGCCGGACGGCACGAAACCAAACGCCTTGTAGACCGCGATTGCGTTCAAGCTCGAGTTTACGGTGAACTCGCCTGGATTCCCGCGGTGGAGTGCTTCCTGTCGCGCTTCGTGCCACAACCGGCGGGCAAGTCTATGGCGGTGGAACGGCCGGGCTACGAACAAGTGAAAAAGGTGAGTGTTGTCGCGGATGGCAATGAATCCTGCGACCGTGCCGCTCTCCTCCGCGACGATGAAGGAATATCTTGGTGACTCGAGGTATCGACGCTCAGCGTGCTCGGAGACAGAGGCTAGATACTGCTCAGCTCCCACTCCAGCGGGATCGACGGTTAGCTCGGACTGGAAGCTGGCGATCAACTCGGCAATCGGGCGAGCATCAGCGACGGTGCCTCGGCGAAGATTCACGAAGGAAGATTAGCTTGCAGGCCGTTTCCGTGAAACGCCCAATCCAAAAACAGCTCCTCACGGAGACGCCCTCCACTTCGGGGCTCGCCTTACCGAGGGATGAGGCGGAGACGCTGGTTTTTCTGGTCGAAGGTCACCGCAAATCCGCTCAGGGTCTTTAGCCCAACGTTCCCGAGATCGCCGAGAGCCGGATAAACGATCATGGCGTCGGGGAATTCGTGGCGGCCGAGCTTGATCGTCTCTTTAAGCTGGACCTGCTTGATCTCCATGTCGCCGGTGGCGCTGCGGGCGCGGCCAACCACCCGGGGTTCACCAGCGAAAGTCAATTTCTCGGCGAAAGCGGTCGGGAAAACGAAGGCGCCGATCCCGTTGCCGGTGTCGAGGCGCGCCTGGATCTTTTTGTCGCCGACAGCCAATTCGACCAGGGCGATGCCGGCGTCGTTCTTGTAGTCGAGAGTCTCGGCGCCGTCGGACTTCGGGAGTTCGCCTTTCTCGAGGCGAAGTTTTTTGCCGGGGAAGTCGAGCGTGACAAGATAATCGGCGAAGGCCTGAAGGCCGAGAACGCCATCGACCTTGAGGGGGCGCGGGGAGTTTTGAAAGTTGCGGCCGATGACCGTGACATCGGTAAGGCGCAGGTTGCCGACGGCAAGGGAATCGACCTTGTAGGTCTCGGAAGCCTGGAAATTCCGGCGTGAAGGATCGGTGGCCTGCACCTGACCGGTGGATTTGAGTTTCAGTTTCTCGACCAGGGAAACATCGATCCGTGGGTCGCCCTGCGCGCCGGTATCGAAGGCGAACACGAACGGTCCCTGGCCGTTGACCATGACTTCGAGGGTGAATAATGGGTCGCCGGTTTGCAGCGGAACCTCGACCGGCAGCTTAGTCTCGGAACTGGCGCAATGGGCCCGGGGCGCATGCCACGTCGCGCAGGAAAGGATGATGGCGATGATGAGAGAAAGGCGGAGGAATGCTTGCATCGAAGCTTTTAACGCCGCCGGATCCCATTTTTGTCTCCGACACCCAAGCGTGGCAGAGCGCTCAGGTGAGCGTGAATTGCGCTTTCAGCGCGATTTTTTTTGTTGGCCGAAACCTGGGGCGTTGCCCCAGGCTTACCTGACTGTCGCGCCTTTGGCGCTGAAGAAAATAGTAGCGGCATTAGCGCCAACGGCGCGCCCTCAATTCAAGCCTGGGGCATCGCCCCAGGAAATTGATTGAGAAAATGACGAAGCGCTGAAGGCGCGCATCAATTGCGTCGAATAAGTTTTCTCCTTGACCGCGTAGAAACGCGTGGCGACTACTCCGCGTGCTCCGATTCAGTATCGCGCTGGCGATCCTCGTTACGCTCGCGGCGTCTTCCCGCGCCGAGGTAACGTTCGCCCTCAGCTTTCCCGATGTAACCAGCCACACAAACCAGAACTGGGACGACCCCGCCAATGGCGCCGTGGCCCGATCGACGTTGCAGGCGGCGCTCGACGAGGTCGGCCGGGAATTTGCCGAGACCGCCACGATTCAACTGACGATCACCTCGTCGATGACGACGGCCTACGCGGCGGGCGCGACTACGGCGCTCCAGGTCCTGCAGCCGGGCGGCTTTCGGGACGGCAACACTTACATCAAGATCCGGACCGGCTCCGACGTGAACGGCAGCGCGGCGGATGGCTCGATCGAATACAGCTTTAACCTGTCGCTCTACTCCGATCAGAACGGCGACGGCGTCGTCAATTATCTCGACTTCATCGCCAACCTGAAAGGACTGACGCGCCACGAGATACTCCATATTCTCGGGGCGGTGTCGGGAATCGATCCGGCGAATCCCGGAGCTTCACAGGTGACGCGGCATGATACGTTCCTGTTCGATTCCGCGGGGCGCCCCCTGGTGAATCCGGGCGGCACGATCAATGGCTCGGCCAATATCCACGATCCCAACGCCTACTTCGATGCAACCGGCACCGGGCCAAATTATCCGATCAATCACGCCGACGATTTCACGCACCTGATCGGCATTCATTTTCCGTATCGCGTGAACGTAAACGACGATGACCGCGCTTATCTCCGGACTCTCGGCTACGCGGCGCCGCCGGGTAAGCTCTTGAACATCTCCACGCGGCTCCGGGTCCAGACCGGCGACTCCGTCCTGATCAGCGGTTTCATCATTACTGGGACCGAGCCCAAGACGGTGGTGATTCGAGGGATTGGACCTTCCCTCGCAGACTTCGGCGTAGCCAATGCGCTGCAGAATCCGACGCTCACTCTTTTCCAAGGCGACAGTCAATTGCAGGCCAACGACGATTGGTTTGATTCGCAGGGCGACGCGATTCGCGCCACCGGCCTGCAGCCGATTTACAGCACCGAATCCGCCATCCTGCGCACCCTCGCGCCAGGCTCATACACGGCGGCCGTCCGCGGAAAGAACGATACGACCGGAATAGCCGTCGTCGAAGTTTACGATCTCTCCTCTGTCTCGAACTCGAAGCTGGCGAATATCAGCACACGCGGATTTGTCGAAACCGGAAGCAATGTCATGATTGGCGGCTTTATCGCGGGGCACCCGAGCAACGACAACGTCAGCGTGATCGTGCGCGCGATCGGTCCGTCGCTGGCCAAGTTTGGAGTGCCGAACGCGCTGCAAGATCCCATCCTGACTTTGTATGACGCGAATGGCGCCCAGATCGTTGAGAATGATAATTGGCGGGACACAAATGAAACCGCCATTACCGCGAGCGGCTTCGCTCCCAGTGACAACGCCGAATCCGCGATTCTGATTGCGCGGCCGCCCGGCAGCACGACGGCGATTGTCCGCGGCAAGAACGGCGGCCTCGGCAATGCGCTGGTGGAAGTTTATCGATTGAATTAAGTGGTAGGGACGCCGCGCTGCGGCGTCCGCGGCCGGTTTCGCGCGCTGGAGAAGATCCGCGGACGGCGCGGCGCGCCGTCCCTACCATGTAACTATCGAGCGACGGAGCGCCCGATCCACCAAAGTTCTGCGTTTCAGGGCAATCTGTAAATCTCCACTAGCGCCACACCGCCCACAAAAGGAGGCGGAGGCGGGCCTGGCAAAATCGGGTTCCCCGGAGTCAAGATCACTGTGTAGGCAGCGCCATTGGCAGGCAATGTTTCGAGGATTGCCGACTCCCCATCATTCGTGGGTGCCAGACCGGTGGCGGCGATGGCAGCTTCCTGATCGTCCCGCCAGTTATTGTTTTCGCGAATCAGGGCGCCATTCGCATCGTACAACCGGATAAGTGGGTCCCCCAGGGTAGCTGGGAGGCCCAAGGATGGGCCTAGTCCTCGCACCAGCAGTTGCTGCGTCCCCTGGCCTGACAGAATTGTTCCCGCAATCAAGACGTTCTCACCCGGCAGCACGAACCCGCGGGTGGAAACGTTAGCCAGCCTGGAGTCCGATGCCGGAGAGACGTCATAGACTTCTACCAGGCCCACACCGCCGCCATTGTTTTTGCCCCTTAGGATCGCCGTATAAGCGCCCGGACTCAAGGTCGCACCACAGATCGCCGCCTCCAGATCGTTCGTGGGCCTCAGTTCCGCTGTTTCCAGGCACTGAGTTTGACTGTCTCGCCAATTGTCGTTTATGACTGTTCCAAATCCGGCCGGGCCGTGTAGTTCGAGAACAGGGTCAGCCAATGGATTGGAAACGCCGAAGGCGCTCAGGGACGGTCCAATGCCCCGCACGGTGACCCGCTTGCCGGCGTTTCCGGTAATGATGAAGCCGGCGATCATGACATTGTCGCCCGTTCCCACGAACCCTCGTGTCGAGATGTTGCCGAGAAGAGTGGCGGGAGTCGGCGTCGGCGTTGGCGTGGGAACGATGGCGGGGCCAGTCAAGCGGGCGAGACAGATTCGAGAGGTTCCGTTGTACTGATTGAAGATTCCTCCGACGAGAAGCTTGCCATCTGGCTGAAGGTTCAGGGCCGAGATCTTCGCGGGGGAGCCGGGGTAATGACCCTGGGGAGAAATCGCGAACCCAGTTCCAGTAACCAAACTCGAATCCACCGCCCCGGTATCGGTTAAGCGGACAAAAATACCAGGACCGGAGGAATTCGATCCGCCTACGTAGACCTTTCCATTTTGGACCGCGAGGGAGTAGACAGTGTCTCCGGACACAAGGGGTCCCGAAAAAGTGGTGTCGAGCGACCCATCGCTCTTGAGGCGAGCAAGAGCCCGTCGGGTGACGCCATTGTAGGAGCTGAAGGAGCCGCCCACGTAATATTTTCCGTCCGGAGCCTGGCGCACGGCAAAGACGGTAGCAGAATTCCCGGTGACACCCACGCCGCCGGCGTTAAAGGCGGAATCAATCGCGCCAGTCGTTGTATCGAACCGTGCAACCCCGCGAATATTCGTTCCATTATAGTTTCTGAAACTTCCGCCGATGACGATATGACCGCTACTGTCCGGCGGGGTCATCGCACTGACCAAAAAAACAAGGTCAAAGGGGCCTGCATTAGCTGGATTAAAAACATTATCAACCGCCCCCGTCGGCGTTAGTTTTACCACGCCGGTGTGCGGTATGCCGTTGAACGAGGAGAACTCTCCACCGACATAAATATTTCCCGCCGCATCCAGCGCCAGCGCGCGAATGTAATATCTATCCGGTCCGGTTCCCGGATCGAACGAGGGATCGAGGGACCCATCGGAGTTGAGCCGGGCAATTCGCGGCATGGGCACGCCGTTCACTTCCCCAAAAAATCCCGCAATCAGAATCTTCCCATCCGGTTGAATGAGCAACGCGCGCGTCGACCGGTCGGTGTGGACGTCGAAAGACGAGTCAACTGTGCCATCCGGGTTTACCCGGAGAACGTTGTTGTGCGGGACGCCATCGTGGGAGGTGAAAACGCCGGTCATAATAATCTTGCCATCCGCCTGGGTGGCCGTGGTCCAGATATTCGGATCGTATTCCGCCACTCCCCCCAGTCCGGCGAAGCTGCTGTCCACGGAGCCATCGGGATTGGCCCAGGCTATGTTGTTCCGGGTCTGGCCGCCGAAGCTCGAAAAATAACCAGCGAGAAAGATCTTGCCGTCACTCGGCCGAACGAGCGCCGTGTTTATTTGCCAGGCGGAGGGACCGGCTCCGGTCCCGCTGAAGCTGGTATCGCGAGCGCCATTGGTTTCGAGCCGGGCCACGTTGTTGACGGTGGCGGCACCTAACGAATGAAATTCTCCGGTCGCGATTAACTTGCCATCGGGCTGCTGCGCCATGCTATAAATTATCGAGTCGTAGTTATACCCCTCAAACTCTTCCGTGCTAAATCCGCTATCGACGACTCCGGTGCTGGCACTCAAACGCACGATACTATGGCGCGCGACGCCGCTAAATGAGTCGAAGTAGCCAAAGGCAAGGATCTGGTCGTCCACTTGCGCTAAAAGACCTGAGATCGTACCGGTCCCGGCATCCACCGCCGAACCCGGGGTAAAGGTGGCGTCGAAACTGCCGTCGGCGTTCATCCGGGCGAGGCCCGGAACGGGATGACCATCAAACGTTTCGAAAGTTCCGGCGATGACAACCTTTCCCGCGTTGGCCGCCAGGTTTTGGCGCGCGGCGTGATACACAATGGTGCTGAATGTGCCAGCGCTGTTCCCAGCGCCCGTGCCCGGATTGTACGATGGATCGAACGTCCCATCGCTATTGAACCGCGCGATACAGGAGCGCGGCACGTTCGTGCCCGGTCCCGTTAGGACAAAGAAAAACTGGCCGAAAACGACCATCTTGCCATCTGGTTGAAGGACAGCACCATATATCGAAGTGTTGGCTGCGGAGGTTCCGTCGAACGAGAGTACGGAACCAGGATCGAAGCCAGAGTCGAGCGAACCGTCGCTATTGAGCCGGGCAATCCCCTTGCGGTCAATCCCACTAACAGTTTGGAAAAACCCGGTGATGATAATTTTGCCATCCGGCTGAAGGACGATGTCACCAGGGCCAAAACTGGCACCAAGGCCGGGGTCGAACGACAGGTCGAGCGTGCCGTCCCCATTCAGCCGAGCGATGCCGGAACGGCTGACGCCGTGCACCTCTGAGAATGATCCGGTGATGATAACCTTGCCGTCAGGCTGCAGGGCCGAGTGGAACACCAGCCCGTCCGTGAATTTTCCTGCATTGAAGGTCGTATCGAGAGTGCCGTCTGTCTCGATCATGCCGGACGGTTGCTGGGTGATCGGGCGTCCTGGTGAGCCGATAGCGCTCTTGGTGGAAGTGAAAGCCATGACGCTGATCGCCAGGGCTCCGAACAACAGGCTAACAGCGGCGATTCGCGAGGTTGTTAAGTTCATATGAGGAGTGTTGGGTTAGGCAAACGGCGAAGGCCGAAGCCGGATGGGTCCCGGGGCAGAACTGTGAGTCTCACTTCTCCGCGAAGTGGACTCTGAGAAAATCTGGAAATCAGGAGGGGCATGGGGAGCCGCCGGCCTCCTTTTATGCGAGAGGCATCAATAAGCCAAGCCTAATCTTACGTGATTTCGCGCAGAAAGAGGCTGGGTCCGACGCACGCCTCTTCAGGCTATTGATAGCTGTATATTTCGAGGAGGCCGACTCCGGTGCCGCCGTTCTTTCCCGCCAGAATGGCAGTGAAAGCGCCGGGTGGAAGCGAGATGTCGATGCAGGCTTCGGCCGGGTCGAGAGGGTGGATGGTACTGCCCCCGCAATTATCATTCGAAGCCACAATGGCGCCGCTGCTGTCACGGAGTTCGAGCGTCGGGTCGGCTAATGCCCCGCCAACTCCACTCCCTGCCAGCGAAGGCCCGACTCCGTAGATTGCGATGTGGCTGTTGCCGCCTCCTCCGAGAATGAATCCGCCGATCACGACGTTATCTCCTGTGCCGACAAAGGCACGCGTGCTGATATTGCCCAGTTGGGAGGCCCCCGAACCCAGGTCGTAAACTTCGACCAGGCCCACGCCCGAGGTGTTATTGTTGCCTTTCAAGATGGCCGTATAGGCGCCTGGATTCAGCGTCGCCAGCATCGCGGACTCGATATCATTGGTCGGCTGAAGGCCAGTGGCTATGATCGCCAGGCCACCATCCTGACTGTCTCTCCAATTGTCGTTGGTGACCGTCGTAAAGCCGGCGGGTCCGTGGAGTTCCATTACGGGATCAGCCAGGAAATTTTGCACACCGAATTGCGCCAGCGACGGTCCAATGCCCCGGACGAGCACCTGCTTCGGACCGCCCGTAATGATGAACCCGCCGATGCCGACGTTGTCGCCGGTCTGGACGAGCAGGCGCGTCGCTATGTTCAACGCCCGACCTTGACTGGGCGATGGGGTAGCAGTTGGGGTTGGGGCAGGTGTGGCCGTGGGGGTGGGAGAAACCGTGGAAGTGGGCGAAGGTGTAGGCGATGGAGTTCCAGCTGGAGTCGGGCTTGGGCTCGGAGCGGGCGTTGAGGTCGGGCTCGGAGCGGGTGTCGGTGTCGGCGTCGGAGTAACCGTCGCTGTTAAGCGAGCCAGGCAGCTGCGAGCGGTTCCGTTATACCGATTGAAGATTCCTCCAACGAGAAGTTTGCCATCCGGCTGAATGACGAGGCTCGAAACCATGGCAGTACGCTGCCCATAGGCGAGGAGAGGAAAAATCTCGAACCCTGTTCCGGTGTGGAAGCTTCCATCCGGGAAGCTGCCAATCAATCGGACAAGCGCCTGGGTCTGGCCGGAGTAGCCCAATACGCGCGCCCCGCCGACGTAAACGTAGTCGTTTTGGAGGGCAAGCGCATACACCGTAGTTAGGAAATGGGGCGGGTCGAACCAGGGATCGAGCGCGCCGTAGTTATACAGCCGGGCGAGATGCGATCGACCGGTGCTATTGAAGGTACCGAACCCTCCTCCAGCGTAGTATGACCCATCCGCTCCCTGGCGTAAGACATACACAGGTCCGTCAAAGCCCGGCCCCGCAAAGCCGGGCCCCCCAAGGTTAAAGGAAGTATCGCGCGCGCCAGTGATTGCGTTCACTCGCGCTATCCGATGCATGGTGACGCCATTGTAGGTGGTGAAGCTCCCGCCGATAACAATGTTACCACTGCTGTCGGGCCGGGTGAGCGCCCAGACACCCGGTGGACCGTTGGCGCCGCCACCACCTGGATTAAACAGAGGATCTACCTCTCCGGTGGAACTCAGTTTTACAATGCTGAGCCGGGGTTTCCCGTCAAAAACGGTGAAGTCGCCACCGGCGTAGATGTTTCCCTGGGAATCCTGCTCCAGGGCCCCAATGGATTGGTCGGGTCCGGTGCCGGGGTCAAAGGAAAGGTCTAACGTTCCATCGGAGTTAAGCCGGGCAATTCGACGCCGGAGGAGACCGTTCACTTCGCTAAAATCCCCGGAGATCAAGATCTTTCCATCCGGCTGGATGAGCAACGTCCTAGTGGATCGGTCGGTCTGCGCGTCAAAAGAGGAATCGAGCGTTCCGTCGGGGTTCATCCGCAGAACATTATTGTGGGAGGTTCCGTCATAGGAGGTGAAGGATCCCGCTACTACCACCTTGCCGTCTGTTTGGAGGGCCAGCGCCGAGATATTTGGACCATATTCCGTGGCGCCGCCGAGACCTGCGAAGCCGTTGTCCACGGAACCATCAGAATTCGCCCAGGCGATGCTCTGCCGAACCTGACCACCATACGACGAAAAATAGCCTCCGAGAAAAATCTTGCCGTCCCCCGGCTGAACGAGGGCCGTGGCTATGTTCCAGGTGGATGGGCCCGCACCGGTTCCGCTGAAACTGGCATCCCGGGCGCCGTTGGATTCAAGCCGGACCACATTGTTCGCGGTCGCCGCGCCTAACGAATGAAATTGTCCGACCGCGATTAACTTGCCATCGGCCTGTTGCGCCATCCCAAGAACCTTCGCGCCATGGTCATAGTCCAGGAATTCTTCGGTGCTAAATCCGGGATCGACGTGCCCGTTGTCGGCATTCAAGCGCACGATGTTGTGACGCGAGAAAATGTCGAATGACTCGAAATGTCCAAAACCAAGAATTTGATCATCCGATTGGACAAAAAGCCCGGAGAGAATGTCATCCGTCCCCGAGTTAGAATAAAACGTGGTGTCGTAACTGCCGTCGGGATTCAACCGGGCCAGGTTACGAACGGAATGACCATCAACCCCGTCGAACATTCCCGAGATGATGATCTTTCCCGCGTTGGCCCCCAGGTTTTGACGGACCGCATGAAAGACAAAAGTGTGGGACGGGCCCTTGTAGTGAACCACGCCAGCGCCCGGATTATATGTCGGATCGAACGTGCCATCACTATTGAATCGAGCGACGCAGGAGCGGGGCACATTCGAATTGGGTCCGGTAATGATGTAGTAAAACTGACCGAAGACGACGACCTTGCCATCCGGTTGCAAAACAAAGCCGTACACTCTCCCGCCGGGATTGGTTCCATAGAACGAGATGACGCGGCCCGGATCGAAGCCGGAATCGAGCGAACCGTCGCTGTTGAGCCGCTTAACCGATGCCGGCCAATCCGATCCTCCCGAATAATCATAAACAAGTTTGGCGATGATAATTTTGCCGTCCGGCTGGATTACGATATCGCCAACCCCATAATCAGTCCCAATGCCGGGGTTGAACGATGTATCGAGAGTGCCGTCAACATTCAGCCGCGCGATGCCGGGACGGCTGGCGCCATGCACCTCTGAGAATTGTCCCGAAATAACCAGTTTTCCATCTGCCTGCAATCGCGACGCCAATACCAATCCGTTGGTAAACCTGTCCAGGTTGAAGGACGAATCGAGGGTGCCGTCCGGCTCGATCACGCCGGATTGTCTTTGGGTGAAGTCACTCGGTGAGGCAACGGCGTTCCCGGTCGACGTGAAAGCCATGACGCCGGCGGCCAGGGCTGCGAACAACAGACTAACGGCGGCAATTCGCGAAACTGTAGATTTCATGTGCGCGCCACCGGACTGCTTTTATGCGAGCGGCATTAATAAGCCAACGCTAATCTTACGTGATTTCGCGTAGAAAACAGAGGCCAGGTCCAACGCACGCCTCTTCAGGCTATTGCTGGTTGTATATTTCGAGGAGGCCGACTCCGGTGCCGCCGTTCTTTCCAGCCAGGATGGCAGTGAAAGCGCCGGGTGGAAGCGAGATGTCAATGCAGGCTTCGGCCGGGTCGAGAGGGTGGATGGTAATGCTTCCGCAATTATCATTCGAAGCCACAATGGCGCCGCTGCTGTCACGGAGTTCGAGCGTCGGGTCGGCTAATGCCCCGCCAACTCCACTCCCTGCCAGCGAAGGCCCGACTGCGTAGATTGCGATGTGGCTGTTGCCGCCTCCACCAAGGATGAAGCCGCCGATCATGACGTTATCCGCGGTGCTGACAAAGGCACGCGTGCTGATATTCGCCAGTTGGGAGGCTGCCGAACCCAGATCGTAAACTTCGACCAGGCCCACGCCGGAGGTGTTATTGTTGCCTTTCACGATGGCCGTATAGGCGCCTGGATCTAGCGTTGCCAGGATGCCTGATTCCAAGTCATTGGTGGGCGCGAGGCCAGTACCCATGATCGCCAGGCCACCATCCTGACTGTCTCTCCAATTGTCGTTGGTGACCGTCGTAAAGCCGGCGGGTCCGTGGAGTTCCATTACGGGATCAGCCAGGAAATTTTGCACACCGAATTGCGCGAGCGACGGTCCGATGCCCCGGAGCAGCACCTGCTTCGGACCACCCGTTATGATGAACCCGCCGATGCCGACGTTGTCGCCGCTCTGCACCAGCATGCGCGTCGATAGGTTCAAGGCCCGGCCTGGACTGGGCGCTGGTGTAGGCGTGGGGAGGGCAGGGCCCGTCAGCCGGGCGAGGCAGCTGAGAGCGGTGCCGTTGTACCGATTAAAGATTCCTCCGACGAGGAGTTTGCCGTCTGCCTGAACGGTCAAAGCGGAGATCTTCGTGGGGAATCCGTGGTAAAGATTCGTGGGAGAAATCTCAAACCCTGTTCCAGTAACCAAACTCGAATCCACCGCCCCGGTATCTGTTAGGCGGACAAAGATACCAGCAGAACCCGGGGCCTTGGATCCGCCGGCGTAGACTTTTCCATTTTGGAGCGCGAGGGCATACACGGTGTCTCCCGACACGAAGGGCCCCGAAAAAGTGGTGTCGAGTGATCCATTGCTGTTGAGGCGAGCGATCCCCCGTCGCGCGACGCCATTGTAGGAGCTGAAGGAGCCGCCCACGTAATATTTTCCGTCCGGAGCCTGGCGCACGGCATAGACAGTGCCACTATTGAAACCCGCGCCGCCGGCGTTAAAGGCGGAATCAATCGCGCCGGTCGTTGAATCGAACCGAGCAATCCCGCGAGTATTCGTTCCGTTGTAGGTTCTGAAACTTCCGCCGATGACGATATGACCGCTGCTGTCTGGGGGGGTCATCGAAGTGACCAAATTAACAAGATCAAACGGCCCTGCATTAGCTGGACTAAAAACATTATCAACCGCTCCCGTCGGAGTTAGTTTCACCAAGCCGGTGTGCGGTGCTCCGTTGAACGCGGAGAACTCTCCACCGACATAAATATTTCCCGCCGCATCCAGCGCCAGTGCGCGAATGTAATATCTGTCCGGTCCCGACCCAGGATTGAAAGAGGGATCGAGGGTTCCATCGGGGTTGAGCCGGGCAATTCGCGGCATGGGCACGCCGTTCACTTCGCCAAAAAATCCAGCGATCAGAATTTTCCCATCCGGTTGAATGAGCAGGGCGCGCGTCGACCGGTCAGTGTGGACGTCGAAAGACGAGTCAACCGTGCCATCCGGATTTACGCGGAGGACATTGTTGTGCGGGACTCCATCGTGGGAGCTGAAAACGCCGGTCATGATAACCTTGCCATCCGCCTGGGTCGCGAGGGTCCAGATATTGGGCTGATACTCCGTCGCTCCGCCCAGACCGGCGAAGCTTGTGTCCACGGACCCATCGGGATTAGCCCAGGCTATGTTGTTACGGACCTGGCCACCGAAGGTCGAAAAATACCCCCCGAAAAAAATCTTGCCGTCACTTGGCCGGACAAGTGCCGTGTATACCTGCTCGGCGGAGGGGCCGGCCCCGGTCCCGCCGAAAGTGGCATCGCGAGCGCCATTGGTTTCGAGCCGGGCCACATTGTTTACGGTCGCAGAGCCTAACGAATGAAATTCTCCAACCGCGATTAACTTGCCATCTGGCTGCTGGGCCATGGCATCGATCAAAGCGTCGTAGTTATACCCCTCGAATTCCTCGGTGCTAAACCCGTTATCGACGGCTCCAGTGGTGGCGTCCAAACGCACGATACTATGGCGCGCGGCCCCGCTGAATGAGTCGAAGTAGCCAAAGGCAAGGATCTGATCGTCCGCTTGCGCGAAAAGACCTGAGATCGAACCGGTCCCGGCATCCACCGCGGTGCCCGGGGTAAAGGTGGAGTCGAAACTCCCGTCGGCGTTCATCCGGGCGAGGCCCGGAACGGGATGCCCGTCAAACGTATCGAAGCGTCCCGAGATGACGATCTTTCCAGCGTTAGCAGCCAGGTTCTGCCGCGCGGCGTGAGATACGTTTGTGTTGAACGACGCGTCGCTTTGCAGCGCGCCGCTCCCCGGATTGTACGAGGGATCGAACGTTCCATCGCTATTGAACCGGGCGACGCAGGAACGGGGGACATTCGTGCCCGGTCCGGTGATGATAAAGAAAAATTGACCGAAAACGACCAACTTCCCATCGGGCTGCAGGACAATCGCGAATACGTTCGCGCCGGCCCCGCTGCCAGTGCCGCCATCGTCGGCAGAGAACGAGAGGGTGCGCCCCGGATCGAAGCCGGTGTCGAGCGACCCGTCGCTATTGAGCCGGGCAATCCCCTGGCGGTTAACTCCAGTCGGGAAAGATCCGGCGATGATAATTTTCCCATCCGGTTGGAGGGCGATAGCAGGGATGCCGGTCTCGGGACCGAGGGCAGGGTTGAACGACAGGTCGAGTGTCCCGTCCACATTCAGACGAGCAATACCGGGACGGGCGACGCCATGCACCTCTGAAAATTGGCCCGCGATGAAGAGTTTGCCGTCAGCCTGCAAGGCCGAGGCCAACACCAGTCCGTTGGTGAATTTTCCTGCGTTGAAGGTCGAATCGAGGGTGCCGTCTGTCTCGATCGTGCCGGACGGTTCCTGGACGAGCGGGCGACCCGGTGAGTCGATGGCGTTCCTGGTTAAGGTGAAGGCCATGATGCCGGTCGCCAGGGCCCCGAACAACAGACTAACGGCGGCAATTCGCGAGATTGTTGATTTCATATGCGGTGTAGTGAGTCAGGCAGACGGCGGAGCGCCGGTGCCGGGTTCGTCCGGGGGCAGCACTGACAGTCTCACTTCTGCGCGAAGCGGACGCTGAAACAATCGTCGGGGAATCGGGTAGGGCATGGGGTGCCTCTGGCCCCCTTTTATGCGGCAGGCATCAATAAGCCAAGCTTAATCTTACGTGATTTCGTGTAGAAAAGAGGCGACCCTGGGCCTGATTTTATTCTTTATGCGATTTTTCGTTCCGCTAGCTTCGCGGCATGAGTGGCGAGGCACCCGCCCCCGGGTTGGACGTTACGATCCGCGATTTTAACAGCGGCCAGAAAGTCTTTAGCCGTTACACCCTGATCAAAACGCTTGGCCGAGGCGGCATGGGCGTCGTCTGGCTGGCGCGCGATGACGAGCTGGAGCGTAATGTCGCCCTGAAATTCCTGCCGGAGCTGATCGTGCACGACCGCGCGGTGCTGGGCGACATGAAACGTGAGACCCGCCGCAGCCTCGACCTGACCCACAAGAACATCGTTCGCATTTACGATTTTGTGCACAGCGAACAGTCGGGCTGTATCTCGATGGAATACATCGACGGCGATACGCTTTCGAATTTACGCGCCGACAAGCAACACAAGGTCTTTGAGCCGCATGAGCTGGAGGAATGGACCAGCCAGCTTTGCGATGCGCTCGATTATGCGCATAACCACGCGCGCATCATTCATCGCGATCTCAAGCCGGCAAACCTGATGGTGAATCAGCGGGGCGACCTGAAGGTCTCTGACTTCGGCATCTCGCGCAGCCTGAGCGATTCGGTGAGCATGCTGACGATGGAGCGGGGGCGCAGCGGCACCCTGGTCTTCATGAGCCCGCAACAGCTCGATGGCGAGCGGGGCACACCGGCCGACGACATCTATTCGTTTGGCGCGACGATGTATGAGTTGATCACGAGCAAACCTCCATTCTCCTCAGGCAACGTCGACCGGCAGATTCGGGAAAAAATTCCGCCGCTCATGGGGGAACGCCGCAAGGACCTCGAAGTCGAAGGCGAGATGATTGACGACACCTGGGAGAAGGTCATCGCTTCGTGTCTGGCCAAGGATCCCGCGCGCCGGCCGCAATCGTTCGTGGAAATCGCGGAACGGCTCGAGATCGCCTCGCCGAAAACCGTCCGCGCGGCCCGCGCCATTCAGCCCCCGACGATGGCTACCGTTCCCGTTCCCGTTCCTACCCCGTCGGTCTCGCCAGGAACGGCGACAACCAGCACGTTGCCGCCTCTTCCAAAAACCGGCGGCCTGAGTGCCGGGAAGCTCGCCCTTATCCTCGGCGGGGTGGGGGCACTGGTGTTCTTTTTCCTGGTCGCCCTTGGGATCTGGTATTTCGTCGCGAAAAAATCGACGCCGAAGACCACGGCGGTGACTCCAACGTCAACCGCACCGGCTTCGACCCTGCCGGCGGTTGGCGCTGCCCCTGACGAAAGCGCGCTCGGCGGGGTAATTCTGAAGACGACCCCGAAGGGTGCGACGGTGACCCTCGGTGGAATGGAGGCCGGCAAGAGTCCGGTGACCTTCAAGGGAATCAAGGCCGGGAAGTATCCGCTTCGCATTTCGCTGGATGGTTACGAGCCGGTCGAGCGCGAGGTCGAGGTGAAACCGGGACAGTTCGTCGATCTCGGCACGATTGTTCTGGTCCGCGGTAGCGGCATGGCGAACACCGCCAAGGACGTCAACCCGTTCAAGAGCGACGTGAGGCCCGGCCCGTCGACGCCGCCGAAGCCGCCTGTTAATCAAGATGCAACGAATGCGGCGCCAGTCGTTCCATTCAATGACTTCACTGGAGGTTAATCCATGACACGGACCAAATATCTCGTCGCGATTGTGGCCCTCCTGGCCACGGCGCTCACCGTCGAAGCGCAGATCGACACAATCGTGCGCGCGTTCGTCGACCAGGCGGCGCGCAATCGACAGCAACAACCTCAGCCGAGGCGGCAGCCACAGCCGCGGCAGCAGTCGAATCGCCAGCCGAAGAAGCTTTTCGACGGCACCTGGCTCGCGACCCAATCAAAGACCAATCCCGAGAACCAGCAGACGATCAACCGCACGTTCACCATGATAATAAAGGACGGAAGAGCGAGCAGGACGCTGGACACGACGAACGTCTCGACGCCGGATAAGCCGTTCTATACTTCGGTTTCCGAACTGCAGCGCCGCTGGACTTACAATTCCGTCGCCTGCACGGAGCAAGGCACCAGCATTACGATCCAGTGGAGTCCAGGTCAGCTCTCCGATTGGGCGCCGAAGAGTGTCCCGAATTCCGTCGTCGAAGGATTCGGCTCCCCGATGGCTGAAACCGCGGTTTACAAAGTGGAAGGCGACCAGTTGACCCGGGTCAACGACCCAAACGGCCTGGTCTATCGCCGGGCGAAATAGCGACGCCTGCCGCATTTTTTCAGCGCCAAAGGCGCGACGTCACAAAAGCCTGGGGCAACGCCCCAGGGTTTTCTAGCGTTGAAAGCGCGCCGTTGGCGCTAATAACGCCGCTACAGCTTGAAAAACTCGAACCGGCCGTCGAAGCCCTTTAGCTCATGGCTCCCCGCCGGCTGGGCGGGCAGCAAATCGCCCAGTTTTTTTTGCGCGGCTTCGCTGGCCAGAAGATGAATGCCCAACGAGCCGCTCAGTTTTTCCATCCGGAAAACAAAGATCACTTCCTTGCCGATGAGGCTCTCTTCGCCCATCGAACGCAAGCCCCCGCTCGAAACCAGGCCATAATGCAACACGAGCCGAAAACGCGGCTCGACCTTCTGGAGTTCCTTCAGCTTCTTTAACGCGGCCGCCACGTTTTCGGCGCCTTTCTCGTCCTCGTGCCAGTAGGCGAGGAAACCGTCGCCGAGATATTTATCGATCTCGCCTTTGTGCTCCTCGACGATTGATTTGCAGCCCGCGACCCATGAGCCGACGAGCAACGCGAGCTTATCGCTCACCATGCTCCGGCTCAGCGGCGTGAAATTCTCGATATCGGCCACCAGCATCCAGACGGCGATGTTGGCCGTCTCCCGAATAGTTTGCTGCGCGATGGTTGTGCGCAGCTCACTCGTGATCTCTTCCGGCTGGCGAAAAGTGAACGGCGCGTCGCCGACGGTGATCTGGTCCATATCGCAAAGGCGGACCGGCTGATGGACCCGGCGTTTGTTCAGGAAGGTGCCGTTGCTGCTGCCGAGATCGATGAGCCAGAATTCGCCGACGTTCTGGAGGTTGATGATGCAATGGCGGCGCGACGCCTTGGGCGACTCGATCACGACACGGTTGCTGGGCGAGCGACCTAATGAGCAATTGCCCTGGAGGAGAATCTTTTCGCGCCCGGGCGACTCCAACCACGCGCCGGCTTCCGCCAATTCCATGGACGTTTTCTATTCGAACGAATCAAAAAGGAAAGCCCGCACATTTGCTCTTGGCAAGGACCTGGCCGCCGGAACATTTATGGCAAATGACGCGCTCATCAGTTCTTATCCCGGCCTTTGTATTCTCGGCGACGGGTTTGCTCTCGCGGAGAGATCGACCGCGGCGCCACCATGCGATATTTATGAGAGTCCGCCCGTGCAGAACGTAATATCGACATGAGACGGCCAAAGAGTGCGCTTCAGGTGCTCGATTACCGGTTGCGGCGAGCGGGGCTTTCCGCCGCGCGCCTGGTGAATTGGCTGGTTTCAAACCGTTGGCCAAAGCCGGTTTATTGCCGGAACGACAACGGACATAAGGTCGCAGAGATCATCGTTCCGATTTCGCGCGCCGACGGATTCGCACATCCGGCGCTGGAACAGGGGAAGCGCCGCAATCTCGAGCTGGCTGTGCCTCAATTCGACGGCTTGTTGCTCACCTCGCAGAGCCCACTTTCGTTCTGGCGAGTCCTCGGCCGCGCCAGTGAGAACCGCGGATTTTCCTGGGGGATGGAACTTCGCGGCGGCTGTGTCACGCCCGCGATTGGCGGAGGATTGTGTCTGCTGTCGAATGCGATCTTCGAACTGGCGGTGCGCGCGGGCTGGAAAATTATCGAGCGCCACGGACACTCGCTCGAAGCCGTGCCGCCTGCTCCCGGCAGCGTGCCGCTCGACGCGACGGTGGCCTGGCCCGACGTGGATCTGGTGGTCGCTCCGGCGCGCGGTTGGGCGCGGCTGGCGGCGACCATCTCGCCGAAAGATGAATTGCGCCTTGCCATCTTTGCCGACGAACCGGCACCACACACCGAACTTGAAACGAAGGCGCAGGTTGTTCACCGCGAAGGCCGGCGTTGTCGCGAGATTGAAGTCACTCGTTCCATCGACGGCGTCCGCGAGGTGGTCGCCCACAGCATTCGAGAAATTCTGGCCGACGACGAGCTCGGCAAGACATGTTTATCGTGCGGTGAGCGGAGCTGCCGGGATCGGCCCAAAGAGTCAGTGTTGGCCGCGCTCCGCAATAAACCCTGATGCGTTACCTCTCCGGGCTGGTTCTCGTTTCATCTTTCCTTACCGCCCTGGCCGCGCCACCCCTCGATGACATTCGATTCGAAGCATGGGGAAAATGGGCGCTCTCGCGTCTCGATCTTCCCTCGTATTTTCTGGCTCGCGAAGTCCTGATCTCTTTGCCCGTTCCGGCTCCCCCGGCAAACAGTTCGGCCGAGACGCGGGCCGAGCTCGATGAACTCTTGCGGCTGCAACAGGAACGGACCGGCGCGCAGGTGAGGATGATCACGAAGCACCTGGATTACGACGGCGTTTGCGCTGCTATTCTTGCGGCGGCGACTCATCGAAAGCTAAGCCGGGCGCCCAAAACCAAGGCGTTGCTCAGACATGTCGAGATCGATTCGTCGCTGGCGATTTTTCACGCCAAGAAACGTTTCAATCGGGCGCGCCCGCATCAACTCGAGTCGCGGCTTCATCCGGCAATTCCAGTGCCGGCTCATCCCGCCTATCCGAGCAGTCACGCCCTCCAAGGTTACATGGTGGCCCGCACGCTTTCGCTCCTGTTTCCGCAGAACGCGGAGGCGTTGATGACTTTTGGAGAACAGATTGGACGCGAGCGCGAGGTCGCCGGACTGCACTATCCCAGCGATTCAAGAGCGAGCCGGGCGCTCGGCGAAGAGCTGTTCGATCTTCTTCAACAAAACGAGAGATTTCTCGCAGAAGTGGAGGCTGCCAGGGCCGAATGGAACCCCGCGGGCGGCAACTAACGCAAGATTCCTGAATCTGTTTCGCGAGCAGCCCGCATCTCAATGAGGACACCGCGATGCAAACTTTAATCCAGGACCTTCGCTACGGCGCTCGCCAGTTGCTGAAGCGCCCGGGGTTCACCCTGCTGGCGATCATTTCCATGGCGCTCGGCATCGGCGCGAACACCGCCATCTTCAGCCTGGTCGATACCGTCGCTTTCCGCCCCCTTCCCGTCCGTAACGCTTCCGAGCTCCAGGAACTTTACGGCACGCTTCATAACGGCGCCGATTACACGCTCCAATCCTACCTCAACTACAAGGATTACCGCGATCGCAACCAGGTCTTCTCCGGGTTGATCGCCTACCGGATCATCGTCGCCAGCCTCAGTCACAACGGAAATAACGAGCGCGTCTGGGGCACGGTCGTTTCCGGCAACTACTTCGACGTTCTCGGCGTGCCGCTCCTGCTGGGCCGCGGTTTTCTCCCGGAGGAAAATGAAATGCCGAAATCGCATCCGGTCGTCGTCCTCAGCTACGGCTGCTGGCAAAAGCGCTTCGGCTCCGATCCGTCCATCGTCGGAAAAACGGTTTCGTTAAACAACGTCGCGTTCACCGTCATCGGCGTGGCCCGGAAGGGATTCATCGGCACGGAAGTCGCCTACGCGCCGGAAATCTGGACGCCGTTAATGATGGGCCCGGTGATCGAGCCGGGCAGCACCTATTTGGAGCATCGGGACAGTGATAATCTTTTCGTCGTCGGCCGCCTCAAGCATGGCGTGACCCGCGCCCAGGCCCAGGCTTCCCTCGAGATCCTGACGGCGGAGATCGGCAAGGAGAATCCGAAAGAAGCCGCCGGGCGTGGGATCGAGCTCATCCCGCCCGGCCTTTTCATTCCGGAAATCCGCAATCCCGTTCTGACGCTGGCCGTGGTCCTGACTGTGATCGGTGGGCTCGTTCTTCTCCTGGCCTGCGTGAATCTCGCCAACCTCCTCCTCGCCCGCTCGACCGAGCGTCGGAAAGAAATCGCGATCCGCCTCGCCGTCGGCGCAAGCCGTTCGCGGCTGATCCGGCAACTGCTGACGGAAAGCGTCCTGCTTTCGCTTCTGGGCGGCGCCGCCGGCGTGGTGGTCGCGTCGTGGATCAATCACCTCGTGCGTACCATCAAGCTGCCGACCGACGTTGCGCTGATGTTCGATCTTCGGGTCGATTGGCGGGTGCTTTCGTTCACCCTCGCGCTTTCCGTCCTCACCGGTCTTCTCTTCAGCGTGATCCCGGCGCTACAGGCCTCGAAGCCGGAGCTTGTTCCCGCGTTGAAAGACGAAACTTCGATGGCGGGTTTCCGCCGCTCCCGGTTGCGCAATACCCTGGTCGTCGTCCAGGTCGCGCTCTCGCTTGTTCTTCTGATCAGCGCCGGATTGATCGTGCGCAGCCTGCAGGAGGCGCAACGGATGCGGCCGGGCTTCAATCCGGAAAACGCCGTCGCCCTCTCCTTTGATGTTGGGCTGCAGGGTTACGATGAAGCCAAAGGGCGCGCTTTCCAGAAACAGGTCCTCGAGCGGATCCGGGTGCAGCCTGGAGTAGAATCGGCCGCTCTTACCGATAGCATTCCGCTCAGTCTCAACTACAGCAGCACCGCGGTTTATCTCGAAGGCCAGCCGGTTACCCCAATGGCGCAACTGCCGCTCGCCATTCCCACTTCGGTTACACCCGATTATTTCCGGACGATGGGGATCACCCTGCGCGGCCGCGATTTCACCGAGCAGGAAGAGCGGAAGGAAGATCGGGTCGCGGTGGTAAACGAAACTTTCGCGAAGAAATTTTTCCCGGGACAGGATCCGATCGGGAAACGTTTCAATTTCAGCGGACCGGAGAATCCGTTCTGGCAAATCATCGGCGTTTGCGGCGACGGGAAGTACAACAGCCTCGGTGAGGAACCGAAGGCGGCTGTGTTCCGCCCGCAGTTGCGCGATTACAGCACGACGGTTTCGCTGGTCGTGCGGACGAATCGCGACACGAGTAGCGTGCTCGTGACCATCCAACGGGAAATGAGGAGTCTCGACCCGACGCTGCCGCTCTACGAAGTGAAAACGCTCAAGGAGCATATGAGACTCCCGTTGTTTCCCGCCCGGATGGCGGCGGGCGCGCTGGGCGGCTTTGGCGTTCTTGCGCTGGTGCTGGCGGCGGTGGGGATTTACGGAGTCATGTCGTACGTGGTCGCCGGCCGAACGCGCGAGATCGGTTTGCGAATGGCGCTCGGCGCGCGCACCGGCAACGTCCGCGGATTGATTCTGCGCCAGGGAATGACGCTGGCCGTGATCGGTGCAAGCATCGGGCTGGCGATTGCGTTTCTCGCCACGCGCCTGCTCAAGAGCGTGCTCTACGGCGTGAACGCGATCGACCCGACGACGTTTGTGGGCGTCACGTTTTTGCTTGGCGCCGTCGCTCTTCTCGCCTGCTGGATCCCCGCGCTGCGAGCCAGCCGCGTGGACCCGATGGTGGCGCTCAGAGCAGAGTAACTGCGCCGGCGGAAAAGGTTGTCATTTCACCGCTGCGGCAATTTCCGCGTAGATTCTCACGCGGTTGCTCTAGACTTGTATCGAGATCCTCCCAATGCTGAGATTCCGGTTCCCGCTCGGCTATGAGATTCCGCCAATCTTTCATGGTAAAACTGCTCGCCGTCTTCCTGCTGTGGTTGTTCCTGGCAGCCATCGTCTATTGGCGGACGGAGAGCAATTTCCTGCGAGCCGAAAGCGGGTGGTATCTATGTCTTTCGCATTCGCCACCCGACCTTCAGCAACGCTTCATGAAACTCTGGGCAACCAGCAGTTATAATGGTCATTACACGCCGGTCGCGTTCATTTCGGAATTCGTTACCGCCAGATTCGTCGGGACCAGGGCACCGTTTTGGAAATGGCGGCAGATCACAGTTGTAGCTCTTTTGGCCACGATCTTGTCCGGTCTAACCAGTGATTTCGGGCGTCTCCTGGGCCTGTCGCCCCCTAAGAGGGTTCTTTCCGCCGCCGCCCTTACCGCCCTTTTTGTTTTTCAACCCGGGATGACAGATTTCATCGCGTGGCCATTCCTGATTTTTCAGCTTCTCTGGCTGCTCCTGACTTTCGTAGCGCTTGCCAGTCTGATGAAAACCGTCGAGAGGCCAGACTCTGCCTCCTGGCCCTGGTTGGCGATCGGCGCAGCTTATGGTTCTCTAAATTTTGTAGGATTGGGTCTCACGACTGTAGGAGCCACTGCCGCGGTCCTGGCCGGGTTGCTCTCTTGGGAGTACCGAACCGCTCGATCCAAGAAGCTGGTGATGCCGTTGGTGACTTTACTCATAGTCAGCGCCCTCCATGCCTTCCTGATGCTGATACTTCCTCGCGTCGAAGGCACGCTCCAGATTGATCGGTCGCCCCATTTCCTGTCGGCCGCCTTCGGTTTTGTTTCCAATTTCGCGGTGGCTGCGCTTCGCACTCTAATAAGTGCCTACCCATCCACGCTCCAGGCCACGGAACTCCAGGCAGATTGGCCGTACGGAGTTGCCTTAATTGTAATCCTGGTTATGGCCGCGAGCGCGATAGCTTTTCAAGCTCTTCGGAGTCAGCAATCGACTCCGGCGCAACGGGGCAGTTTTGTCCTGGCCGCCTTTGGCACCGTTTGTTTCATCGCGCTTGTCATTCTCATTTCAACGCGCGAGATAACGCACCCGTCTCCGAATGGTTTCGGCAATTATCTAATCGGTCAGCGTTACCTTGTCCCTGGAGGATTTGCCCTTCTTGGCCTCGCCGTCCTCTTGTTCGTCCGGGCGAATGCGGTTCCCTTTGCGGTCTGCGCGGTCGTGAACCTCGTTCTGGTATTGAGCGCGATCACTGGCAACGCGCAGTTCAGAAGAAACGTTTACCCCAACGTGGAACCAAAATCTGTCATCTCTCATGACCGCGCCTGGCAATCAATCGTAACGATGGCGTCCCAGTGTCAAAAGGCCGGCCTCCCTATTCCGAATCTCCCGCTGGGCGCGTTAACCCAGGAATTTGGGGACTGGGATTTGAAACTATTTGAGCCGTTGCTCCGCGCAGACCTGAACGTGGCAGCTGAGACTAGCCTTGAGTTCATTCCTTGGCAGCAAATCTCCGGCGAGCCTGCAGAGCGATACGCGAAAGACATTCCGGCGCTCCGGGAAGCAAAGGAGAACCTCAAGCTCCGATAGTGCCCTCCGGGAGGACAGCACTTCATTACTTTTTCTGCTCCGCCGGCCGCAGAATCAGCTCGCCATGCCAATCCGGATGGGCGACGCCGGCACGATATGCCTCCAGCGATTCCACGGACGAGTTGACCCGCAGATTGCTATAGGTCTGGTCGGGATTCTGCCAGCGCTCGTGCCAGTAAATCGCGGCCTTGATGCGCGGATAGCGAGTTCGAAACATTTCCAGCGCCTGCTTGATCCACTCAGGCTTGAGCATGCCGCGGGTGTCGGGCGAGAAAGGGAAATCGCCCGTGGCCCACTCCGCGATCATGACCGGTTTGGTGGGATCGAGGCTGCACAGTTCCTT
This sequence comes from Chthoniobacterales bacterium, assembly GCA_035274845.1. NCBI lineage: Bacteria > Pseudomonadati > Verrucomicrobiota > Spartobacteria > Chthoniobacterales > Chthoniobacterales bacterium. The sequence continues at coordinate 261,033 of DATENU010000022.1, read as the reverse complement.
GTAGGGCCAGTCCACCAGCGACGGGATATCGGGGTTCGTTTCGTCTTTGAATTGCTGGCCGTAAACGCTCATGCCCAGCCAATCGACGTAATCCGCCCCCGGGTAATACGCCGGCGCGAAATTCCAGGTGTCGATGGGGTAGGAATAGTTGTTGGTGTGGAACATCCACTTCACATTCGCGGCGCCGCGCGCGCGCACCCGGTCCACCACGTAGCGATACGCTTTCTTAAAATGTTCCGGGCCTTCCCATACGTCCGGTGTGTCGCCGACCCATTCCTCTCCGCCGTAATACCAGCCTGACCACGGAAACCAGTCGCCGTTCATCTCCACCCCAAACACGACGATCATCGGCTGCCCGAATTCGCGCGCGGAATCGCCCCACTTGTCGATATAGGCGTCCCACTTTCCGGCGGTGATTTCCTTGAGGCTGAATTTATCCGGCCCGCGATTCTGGGTGTAGGGCCGATCCCAGGGCGACCAGAAGACGAGGGGCATCGCGCCGTGCCGCCAGATGACGTTGAGGTTCCGGAGCGGAAAGCTTTGCTCACCCCAATAGCTGGAAGAAGCAATAATCGCCTGGTGTTTGCCGACCATGTTCTCGAATTCTTCGATGGTCTCAAGAGTGACTTCGTCTTCCGCATCGCCAAAATCCATGAAGGCGCCGGTGTAGGCTCCTCGCTCGGGAAGAAGGACTTCGACGGGAGAGGAAGGATCGCGAGGCTTCGGGAGCTCGCTTCTGGGACATGCAGCGAGAGCGAGGAGAAATCCGAAGCACGAAACACGAAGCACGAAACAAATTCGAAAGCCCAAGAGACCAAGGAGGCGCGCTCGAGTTTTAGGCATTCGGACTTCGGTCATTGTTTCGAGATTCGAAATTCGATTTCGAAATTCTCGTCAGGCCCTGACGGGAACTGAGGCCGTCCTCTCCAATTTCCCCCAACCAACCAGGGCGCCTTTGATGGCGCGCAGGATTGCCTTCCAAATCACGTAGCTCAGCATCGGGCGGTAGATCAAACGCATCGGCAGAATGCGCCAGGCGACGAGAAGAGACTCGCGTTCGATAATGCAGGCGAGGGTGGCGAGCACGACGTCCATGCTCAGAAACACAATCACGAAAGGCAGGACGGCGTGCCAGGCTCCGAAGGGCAGGGAGGCAAGAAGAAACAAATCCACCGCCGGGGTAATCGCCACCAGGACGATTTGGAAAAACCAGACGCTGGGCAAACTAAACCAGCCCAGAGCCCGGTAGTTCCAATTGAAGACCATGTCGCGATGTTTCCAGAGACATTGCAAGGTCCCGTAGGCCCAGCGAAACCGTTGCCGCGCGAGAGTCCGGACGGTTTCCGGCGCTTCCGTCCAGGCGATTGCTTCCGGCACATAAACCATTCGCTGCCCGCGCTTGTGCAAGGTCAGGGTAAGATCGGTGTCCTCCGCCAGAGTTTCGAGACTGAGGCCGCCGGCATCGTCGATCGCTGTTTTCCGAATGGCACTGATTGCTCCCGGGACCACGGTCATGCAGTTCCAGCGCGTGTAGGCCCGGCGATCGAGATTAAAGCCACAGGTGTATTCGAGAGCCTGGCAGCGCGCGATGAAGGTCCGCAGGTTCCCGACTTTCGCATGGCCGGAAACTCCTCCCACGCCGCCGTCCGAAAAAGGTTCGACCAGGCGCCGGAGCGTATTGCGCTGGCAATGGGTGTCGGCATCGAGAAAAACGGCGATGCCACTCCGCATCGCGGCGAGCCCTCGTTGGAGCGCGCGAGCCTTGCCGCGGTTGGGCTGGCGGAGGAGGCGAACCCGCTGGTCGGTCGTCGCGAATTTTTCCACTTCCCGCGCCGTTCCATCCGCGGAGCCATCATCGACGACGATGACCTCCAGTTCGCCCGCGTAATCGGTCGCGAGCAGCGTGCGGAGCGTTTCCGCAATCACTTTCTCTTCATTGAAGGCGGCGACAATAATGCTGATCGGTTCCGCGAATCCAGGCGACCAGGTGCGCCGGAAACGCGCCGCCAGCCAGATGACGATCAGCGTTCGCAGGACAACGAGCGCGGTGGCCACGATCATGAAGGCCCAGAGAAATTCTTCCGCCGCGTGAAAGATGCGAAAGCCGACGCCGGAAACGAAGTGATTCAAGGTTCGTCCCTTGGTTTCAACCGAAGGCATAAGAGCGTCGCGGGTGGTGCCGAGCAGCGTGCTCAACGAAACCACCGTGTCCCCGCGGGTTTTGAGATAATCCAGAATGCGCGGAAGCGCTTCGACCGTTTCTTCGCGGTCGCCTCCGGCATCGTGCAACAGGATGATGCTGCCATCCCGGCGCTGTTGCTTCACCCGCTGAAGAATAATATCCGCGCCCGGCCGCGCCCAATCCTGTGGATCGATGTTCTCCAGCACGACGAGGTAGCCAAGGTCCTGCGCCATCTGGAGCGGCGTCAACTCGCTGACCCTTGACGGGCTTGTATCGGCGGCATAGGGCGGCCTGAAAAGTGTGGTCGAACGTCCGGTAATGGTTTCCAGGAGCAACTGAGTGGCGTTCAGCTCGACCCGCACATGCTCCGGCCAGGCCAGCGCCAGGTTCGGATGGTAATAGGTGTGGTTCCCGATCTCATGGCCTTCCGCCACGATCCGCCTAACCAGGTCCGGATATTCTTCCGCGTTGGCGCCCACCACGAAAAAAGCGGCCTTCACGTTTTCCGCTTTCAGGATATCGAGAATTTTCGGGGTCCATTTTGGATCGGGGCCATCGTCAAAGGTCAACGCGACCTGATGAGCCGTGCCAGCGCCCTGATGGTAAAGGGTCGGGAATTGCGGGAATTTCGAATAGGTCGCAGTGAGATAACCTTCCTGGTCCACCGCGAGGGTTCGGCGGCCATCCGCCGTCGATTCGTCGACGGAAACAATTTCCCCGTCGCCCACGTCGGCAATGGTGTCGGTTCCCTTCAGGACTTCGAGAGCGGAACGCGACGCGGAATCCATCTTGAAATCGTTCGGAACATTGAGCGCGTCCCAGATGGAAACGTCCTCCGTTCCGAGGCGATAAATCGCGAACCCGCCCGTCTTCGCTTCCCGCACGCGACGCAACTGGTTGAGAAACGTCACTACGTCGAGGAACCAGACCGAGTGATCTTTGTCCGCATCCTCGTAATAGAAATATGGGTTGTAATGCGGCGCGGCGACCGTTGCCGTCTCGATCCCGGCGTAGCTCGCCCGGCTCATGGCTTCGGGAAAACTAATTAGTTCCGCTTTTTTTCCTCCGCCCGTCCAATCGTAACCGTAGCTGCCGAGAGCGATGATCCATTGGTTTGTTTCCGCGCCATCCATGAGGACGCTCAGCCAACCTTCGAACCAGCGGCGCGAACCGAGCGGGCCGGCCGCGTCGATATCGGAAGTCTCGTCGAAAAGCATCGCGACAAAGCGATCGACGTTGTCGGATAACTCATCGAAGTCGATGTAGTCCAGGTCCTGGCCCGGCTGCACACAAAGCCAGAGCTGCTTGTCGTCGTAATGGAGCGCGTCGGTGAAGCGGTCCAGGAACGCGGTGATGTCCTTCTTGTAAGCAGGATCGATCTGCTCCCAGTCAATGATGACTCCGGCCGCTTTCGCGTCATTCAAAATCGCCAGGACTTTCTGGATAAAGCGGGCCTGCCGTTCCGGCGAGGTATGCGCGAGATTCTCGACGGCTTCCGGTTGCCAGGTGTCGCCGACCAGATTGGTCAGGAGCGGCATGAGTGCGATGCCTTTGGCCGCCGCGAGCTTCGGCAGCCGCGGGTCCGGGTCGATCTGCAAATCGCCCGAGCCATTCGTCATCGCCATCCATTCGGGACAAAGGTGGGTAATCTGGCTGGCGTGCTGTTCGAGCGAGGTAAAGCTGTAGGGGTCGCCGTTGGTATAAAAAGCGAGGCGCACCTCGTTGTTCGCCAGCTTTTTCCGGGGATGGGCCGGCGGGGCAGGGGGTGCGGGTGGTTTGGGCTTTTTCCCGGCGATCCGGGCCGCGGCGAATTTTTCCCAGAGAGCGAGATTAGCCGGCTGCTGGCCCGCCGGGTTTTCCTTTTGGAGAGACTTCAACTGTCCCTTCAACTGGCGCAGGGAAAATGGAAGATTCAACTGGGGCGCGACGAATAACGTTTGGACGAAGAGGACCGTGCCGAGGAAGATCGCGACGCCGCCTATGAGCAAGGTAAGCCGGAGCCGCGGCCAGCGTTTGCCGGCCGGATCGGAGAAAACGAACGGAGTTACTGCGGGGGGCAAATCCTCTTCCATCTCCTCCAACTTACCACGTCCGGCGTAAAAAGGTTAAACCAGGTTCAGTTATCTTGAACCGAATCCCTTGCCGGGAGACCGGATCGAGCGCATGAGCAGGGAAATGGGACTGAAGCTGGCCGAAGATCCTCTTCCAACCGGGCACGCCGGGACGGCCCGGCGTCTCCAGCTCGGGCCGCGCATTCATCCGAGCGCGTTCGTGGTTCAGGGCGCGACGGTTATCGGCGACGTAACCCTGGATGAGGAATCGAGCATTTGGTATGGCGCGGTCTTGCGGGGGGACATCAACCGGATCGTTATCGGAGCGCGGTCCAATGTCCAGGACGGCGTCGTCATTCATCTCTCGGACGATTTTCCCGCGATTGTCGGCGAGCTGGTCACGATCGGACACAACGCCATCGTCCATGCGTGCACCCTGGACGATGAAGTCCTGGTCGGAATGGGTGCGACCATTCTCGATGGCTCGGTAATCGGTGCACGCTCCATTATTGGCGCAAACGCGCTGGTGACGACTGGAACCGTCATTCCGGCTGGTTCGCTCGTGGTTGGATCACCGGCGAAAGTGATCAGACCGCTCGACCTGGAAGAACAAGGCACGATCAGGAAGTGGGCGCTGAAGTACATCGAAAGCGCGAAGTTCTTCCGCGCCCATTACAGAGAGGGATCATAAATCCCGCGCCAACTGCTGGCCCCGGACCCGCAATAAGTCCTTCGCGCGTGCCATCGCTTCCTCGCGGCTGACTGGTGGCGTGGCGAGCAGGAAAACGCCGTCGAAAATTTTCTCGACCGTTTCCTCGCCTGTTGCACAACCGGCGATGGCGAAGACGCGCTTCCCCATCTTGCGAGCGAGCTGGGCGACGCCGGCGGGCGCTTTTCCTTCCAGCGTTTGCCGGTCAAGGCACCCCTCGCCGGTAATGACGATATCCGCTCGTTCGATGGCCGCTTCGAGTCCGAGAATTTCGGCGACCAGGTCGAAGCCAGAACGAAGAGTTGCGCCACAAAAACTCAGGAGACCGAAGCCAAGTCCGCCGGCCGCGCCGGCGCCCGGCGTGTCTCGGAAATCGCAGCCCAGATCGCGCCGAACCACATCGGCTAATCGAGAGAGGCCGCTCTCCAGAACGTCAAGCTGCTCGGCGGCGCCGCCTTTCTGCGGACCGAATGTTCGCGTCGCCCCGCGTGCGCCGAGCAGCGGATTCTTTACGTCGGCCGCGGCGGTGATTTGAATGGCGGGCGGCTCCGCCGGGATAATCTTCGTTAGATTTAGCAGATCGCCCGGCCCATCCGTCAGCTCTTTGGCGGCGCCAAGAAAACGAAATCCGAGCGCTCGCGCCATTCCGAAGCCACCGTCATTCGTGGCGCTTCCTCCCAATCCCAGCACGACCTCTCGGGCGCCCCGCTTCATCGCATCCCGAATCATTTCGCCAACGCCGCAGGTGTCGGCGCGCAATAAGTCTCGCTCGGAGTCCGCGAGACGCCTGCTGCCGGCCGCTTCACTCATCTCGATCACCGCGGTGTCTAAATCGGGCAGCCAGAGATAGCGCGCCTCAATCGGCCGCCCGAGCGCATCGTGCGCTGCGCAATTCACCCACTCACCCCCGCACGCCTCGCGGATCACCGCGGCCGTGCCTTCGCCGCCATCGGCCACCGGCATCAGGTCGATGATCGCATCCGGCAGGACATCGCGAAGGCCCGCCGCGATGCCGAAGGCGACTTCGCCAGCTTCAAGCGAGCCTTTGAATTTGTCCGGCGCGATAAGAATTCGCACGGTGGATTGCAGATTTCAGATTGCAGATTTCAGATTGGAACCGGCGGACTTGCGCGACGTGACCATGATGGAGACGAGCTCGTTGGCTTCGACGAGCAGGGATTCGACGCGTTTCGCCGGCAATAATTTTCCTTCGGAGATTAGCTCCAGCCATAATAACGATTCATCAGCTTCCTCCAAAACTACCCCAATTTTTGCGACGAATTCAGCTCTTGATCGAGCACGACAAGTCGCTCGGTAATTTGCGGCCACCGACGTTCCACTGCGTACCAGCTGGTTGGCGAGCGCTCGGCCTGCGACGGTGTTTGGGAGTGCGCCTGTAAGTTTCAGAATTCTCAAGGCGAATTGTTTTGTCCGATTTTTAAGTTCTGCGGGGTTCATGAGGACAATCTGCAATCTGAGATCTGCAATCTGCAATTTTATTCTTCCCCTTTTGCCGCGAACTCGAGCGCCTTCTTCAAATCGAACTGTTTCACTTTTGCCACGAGAGAGGGATCGTTCGCCGCGTCGAGCACTCGCGGGTGCTGGAGTAGTTCGAGAACGCGGCCTTGCGAAATCAAAGCGGCGATCTCGGGATCGTCCCGGAGCGCGATGATCTTTGGATGCTGGCTCAATTCGACCGCGCCGGGAAAACTGAGAAAGCGCTGGGCGCTCTCCGGGTTCGCGCAAATGGTCCCAACATCATGCAGAGTTTGGTAGACACTGGCCGGCGTGACGTCGGTCTTCTTCACGGCATCACCGACAGGACCCAATTCGACGGAGTTCTTCAGTCGCGCGATGAAGGTGGTAAGGGAATCGGCGTCGATTTGAGTTAAGGAAGGCGGGGGCTCTTCCCGCCGCGAGGGACGGAGGGGACGAGAGACGGCGTTCGGCGTCGCAGCCGTTTTTGGACGCGCATTTACCTGGGCTTCGGCAACGGAGCCGACGGACCGGATTCCCACGAGAATGAGCCAGATGAAAAAAGCGCCAAAACAAAGGCCGGCCAGCGCACCGCTAAGGCCGTAGACTAGCCGCACCGTCCCGGAGCTTTGTTGCGCGGTCCGTTTGAAGAGAATTGACCCCAGGCTGGCGATGACGCCGTAAACTACGAGGGCGAGAAGTGCGCCGCCGAGCATTGAGATGAGGAAGTCCGGCCATTTCAAAATGGGACGAAGAAGCGGTAGCAGGAGGTCGCCGCCGAAATAAGCAGCGGCATAACCGGCGACGATAGCGGCGCCACGCGCGAGCTGCCGGAGAAGGCCGAGGCGCCATCCGCGCACCACCTCGAACAAAAGCAGCACGGCCGCGAACGAAAGGAAGACGGTCTGCCAAAGGGCTGAGCCGGCGGTCATGGGATTGCAGATTTCAGATTGCCGATTGCAGATTGATCTTCGGATTGGGCGTCATAAGAAAATCTGCAATCTGAAATCTTCAATCTGCAATGGCTTTCTGCCTCAGGGCGTGATCACAAAGCACGAGCGCAGCCATCGCCTCTACGATTGGCACGGCGCGGGGAAGGACGCAGGGATCATGGCGTCCCCGGGCGGCAAGGGTGATTTCTTCCTGCGCCGCGGTGACGGTCTTTTGCTCGCGCGCAATCGTCGAGGTGGGTTTGAAAGCGACGCGAAAGAAAATTTCTTCCCCATTGCTGATCCCGCCCTGCACGCCGCCGGAATTGTTTGTCGCGGTGCGCACCTTGCCGTCGCGCATCTCGAACGGGTCGTTATGCTCCGATCCTTTCATTCTGGTCGCCGAAAACCCGGTCCCGATTTCGAAGCCCTTGGAGGCCGGCAGGCTGAGCATCGCCTTGGCGAGATCGGCTTCCAATTTGTCGAAAACAGGCTCGCCCAGGCCGGCTGGAACGCCGCGCGCGACGCACCCGATCGTTCCGCCTAACGAGTCGCCGTCCTCCCGCGCTTTTTCAATCGCCGCGATCATTTTCTCCGCTGCCGCTGGATCCGGACACCGCACCGCATTCGCCTCGATCCGCTCCCGTGTCACGGCCGCAGGATCAATTTGCGTGATCACATCATATACGTCGGTGACGTATGCCATTAGTTCGAAGCCGGGGAATAATTTCGCCAGGACCTTGCGCGCGACGGCGCCGGCGGCGACGCGGCCGATGGTCTCGCGCGCCGAGGAGCGACCGCCGCCCTGCCAGTTGCGAATTCCGTACTTGGCTTCGTAAGTGAAATCGGCGTGGGATGGGCGGTAGGTCGACTTCATTTCGGCGTACGCTTCCGGCCGCGCATCCTTGTTCAGGACCATGATGGAGATCGGGGTGCCAAGGGTTTGGCCTTCGAAAACACCGGAGAGAATCTGGCAGCGATCCGCTTCGTCGCGGGCGGTGACGATGGCGCTTTGGCCGGGCCGCCGCCGATCCAGCTCGCGCTGGATATCTTCTTCGCTCAATAGAAGCCGCGGCGGACAACCATCGATCACGACCCCGACCCCGCCGCCATGGGATTCGCCCCAGGTCGTGACGCGAAAGAGCTGGCCGAAGGTGTTGCCCATGTTGGCGGCATCTTAGACGGGCCTGTAGCGGCCGTCTACGACCGCGGACTGTCTAGTTGTAACGACGCCGCTCGGTCGGCGTGCGAACGCGCGTCCTTCCAAAAAGCGTGTTTACGGCGACAGAGCGCCGTCGTTACAACTCAGATCGCCGCGAAGGCGGTTTTCAGGTCGTCGATGAGGTCATCGACCTTTTCGACGCCGACCGAGAGCCGGACGAGCGAGTCTGTGATTCCCAGCGATTGCCGCATCTCCGGCGGGATCGATCCGTGGGTCATGATCGCGGGATGATTGATCAGGCTTTCGACGCCACCCAGGCTTTCCGCGAGCGAGAAGAGATGCGTGTTCTCAAGGAAGCGGCGAGTGCCGGCAAGGTCCGTTTTCAAAACGATCGTGACCATTCCGCCGAAGGCGCGCATCTGTTTACGCGCCAGCTCGTGCTGCGGGTGCTGTTCCAATCCGGGGTAGTAAATTTTCTCGACCTTCGGTTCCTTTTCCAGCCAGCGCGCAATCTCCAGCGCGTTTTCGCAATGCCGCTCCATGCGCAACGCCAGCGTCTTCAATCCGCGCATTGCGAGAAAGCTGTCGAACGGTCCGGCAATCGCGCCGACTGCGTTCTGGAGAAACGCGATCTGGTCGCCGAGCTCCTTGTTCTCGCCGACGACAATCACGCCGCCGACCATGTCGGAATGGCCGTTCAGATATTTCGTCGCGGAATGGACCACCATGTCGAATCCGAATTCGATCGGCCGCTGCATCCAGGGACTGGCGAAGGTGTTGTCGGAAACGCTGATGGCTTTGTGCGCCTTCGCGATTTTCGCCACGGCTTCGAGGTCGATCAGTTTCAGGAGCGGATTGCTCGGGGTTTCCACCCAGACCATGCGCGTGTTCGGCCGCATGGCTCCCTCGATTTTCGCGGGATCGCTCATATCGATGAAGGTGAAATCGAGATTAGCGGAGCGGCGCCGGACGCGTTCGAAAAGGCGGAAAGTGCCGCCGTAAAGATCGTCGCTCACGAGCACATGCGAACCGGAGTCGAGGCCGTCGAGGGCGGTAGCCATGGCCGCGAGGCCGGAAGCGAAAGCCCATCCGCGCGTGCCGCTCTCGAGATTCGCAATGCAACGTTCGTAGGCGCTGCGAGTGGGATTGATCGAGCGCGAATAATCGTAGCCTTTGTGCCGGCCCGGACTCTCCTGAACGTAAGTCGAGGTCTGGTAAATTGGCGTCATGATCGCGCCGGTCGAGGGATCGGGCGATTGGCCGGCGTGGATCACGCGCGTCGCGATGTCGTGTTGCTTTTTCATGGGAAAGAATTTTCGAACCGCGGACTACGCGGATATCGCGGATGGGGAAGGGGAACCGAAGATGCCTGAATGTTTTTCTTCATCCGTGTCATCCGCGTAATCCGCGGTTTCATGAAGGCATTTGGCGGCGGAGATAGGAGAGGAGGTCGCTCCGCGTGATCAGGCCGAGGAATGTGTCACCGTCCATGATGATGGCGACGCGGCCGCGTTCGAAAACCTCGAGGAGATTGGCCATCTTCGCGGTCGGCGAAAGCGTTTCCAAGTTGTCCGTCATGGCGGTGTGGACGGCATGATTAAAACGCTCGGGATCCTGGTGCACTTTCACGAGCATGTCGGATTCGTCCAAAAGCCCGACCACCTTCCCCGTTTCATCAACCACCGGGACCTGGGAAACATCGGCGGCCCGCATCCGTTTGACCGCCGTTAACAAAGAGTCGCCTGGGCCGACGGTGATGACTTCGCCAGCCTCGTAACGGTGGCTGATGAGATCGCTCAAGTCGCCCTGGGCCGGGCGTCGGACAAATCCCTGCTCCGCCATCCAGAAGTCGTTGTACATCTTCGAGAGGTACTTGCTCCCGTCGTCGGCCACGAAAGAGACGACCCGTTTTTTCTCGGTCTGGGCGCGGCAATAACGAAGGGCGCCGGCCAGCATTGTGCCGGATGAGGAACCGGCCAGAATCCCCTCCTTCCGCAGGAGCTCGCGCGCGGTGGCGAAGCTTTCCGCGTCGTCGATCGTGTAAGCCTCCGCGACTCGCGACAGGTCGGCAATGTCCGGGACAAAATCCTCTCCGATCCCTTCAACGGCCCAGCTTCCGGCGCTGCCGACGGTTCCGGTCTTCACAAAATCGACCAGGATCGAACCGGCGGGATCGGCCAGCACCATCTCGAGGTTCGGCTGAACCCGGGCAAAAAAGCGCGAGAGACCCGTGATCGTGCCGCCGGAACCGACGCCACACACGACGGCGTCCAGATGGTGTCCCATTGCTTCCCAGATCTCGGGGCCGGTCGTTTTCTCGTGAGTGCGCGGATTCGCGGGATTGCCGAACTGGTTCACGTAAAAGGCGCCGGGAATTTCCGAGGCCAGCCGCGCCGCCATGTCCTGGTAGTATTCAGGATGCCCCCGCATGACGTCGGAGCGGGTGAGCCGCACTTCGGCGCCGAGCGCTCGGACGTGAGCGATTTTTTCCTGCGACATCTTGTCGGGGATCACCAGGATGGTGCGATAGCCTTTCGCGCCGCCGATCAGCGCGAGGCCCAGCCCGGTATTCCCGGCCGTCGCTTCAACGATGGTCCCGCCCGGCTGCAATCTGCCATCGCGTTCCGCGGCTTCGATCATCGAGAGGGCGATGCGGTCCTTGATCGATCCACTCGGGTTGTAGTTTTCGAGCTTGAGAAAAAGCTGGCAGACGCCGGTGTCGAGTCGCGTGATTTCGACCAGCGGGGTGTCGCCGATCAACGAAAGAATCGAAGGTGGCTTTTGTTGGGGGTCGGCGTGCAAAAGGCTCATGCGAAAAGGATTACCACTCCGATTTGCTGTCCGCGAACATCTGATTGAGAACGTCGAACCGGATCTCGCCGTAATTGAGCGCGTAGCGAAGATCGCCCCCTTTGTAAATCCAGGTCGTCGGAATCCAGCTCAAGGGCAGGTCGAGGAAGCGCTTGATCTTGCCGTCCCCTTTCCGCGGGCCCGGGTCCGCGAGAATGGTGACATTTGGCTGCCCGGCCAGCTCATATTTGGTGAGCATCGCCTTGCCGTCCTCCCCGCTGTTCCAGACGGAGACGAAATAGAATTTCACGTCCGGGTGCTCCTTCACGGTTTTCAGCCAGCCGCCGCTCTTCAATTCCGCCTGGCAATTCGAACACCAGGGCGCCCAGAGATGGACCACGCTGAGGTTCGGCGCCTTGATCGCCTCGGCGAGCTGCTGTTCCGCGGGCGAAGCAGCGAAAAGCGAGGTGGCGAAGGCAAAGATTCCGACAAAAACCAGGTTTTTCATTCGAAACGTCCGGTTAAGAGCGAGGGACACGCTACGACGGACATGTTCAATATGGGGAGATTTTGGCGGGGCTCAAGGAGGCGCGGCAGGTTGGTAGGGCAGATTCGTCCTCCTCCTCCTCGTCCTCGTGCTCGTCCTCCTCCTCGTCCTCGTGCTCGTGCTCGTCCTCGTGCTCGTGCTCGAGTGCCGGCGACCAAGCCGATGGCGAGGACGAGGACGAGGACGACCAGGAGGACGGGGACGGCCAGGACAACGAGGGAAAAGGAGGCCCGTCTCCCCGGTTGACCCAGGCTGCTTTCAGGCTATTATTCCGCTCCCCCTTTCTGGGCTGCCGGGCGTAAGGAGCGCCTGCGTGACAGCCAGAAAGCGGCCCCAGCGCCGCGTGCGGTAAAAACTCACCCATATGTTAATGCAGGATTTGCTTGCGAACTCGTACCGCGAGTTCAAAGAAGGTAGCATCGTCAAAGGACGCGTTCTCGAGATTCGCCCGCGAGAAGTCCTGGTCGATATCGGCTACAAATCGGAAGGGGTCATTCCCTCCTCGGAGTTTGAGGACATCGAGTCCATGGAAGTTGGCGACGAAGTGGAAGTGCTCCTCGAGCGCCTCGAAAACGACGAGGGCATGGTCGTGCTCTCCAAGGAAAAGGCCGCTTACCGCCAGAATTGGAACAAGATCGCCCAGGTGTTTGCCGGCGATGGATTGATCAAGGGCAAAGTGAAGTCCGTCGTCAAAGGCGGGCTCATGGTGAACATCGGCGTGGAAGCGTTCCTGCCGGCGTCCCAGATCGACATCATTCCGCCCAAGGATTTGCAGCAGTTCGTCGGGAACACCTACGACTTCAAGATCGTCAAGATCAACGACGACCGGAAAAACGTGGTCCTGAGCCGGCGCGAGCTGATCGAGCAGGAACGGAGCGAAAAGCGCCAGAAGTTCCTCGAAGGCGTGCAGGTGGGAGACCGGGTCCAGGGCAGCGTGAAGAACCTGACCGACTTCGGTGCGTTCATCGACCTCGATGGCATGGACGGCCTCCTCCACATCACCGACATGACCTGGGGACGCCTCGGACACCCGAGCGAGCTTCTCAAAGTGGGCCAGCCGTTGGAAGTGATCGTGCTCGACATCAACAAGGAGAAAGAGCGCGTTTCCCTCGGCCTGAAGCAGACCCAGAAGAATCCGTGGGACCAGATCGAAGAGCGGTTCCCGGCCGGCCAGCACGTCAAAGGCAAGATCACGAACCTCGTGCCGTACGGCGCTTTCGTGGAGCTGGAGGAAGGCGTGGAAGGCCTCATTCACGTCTCCGAATTGTCCTGGACCAAGCGCATCATGCGTCCTTCCGACGTTTTGACGCAGGGCCAGGAAGTCGAAGCCGTCGTGCTCGGCGTAAACAAGGAAGAGCAGAAAATCTCGCTCGGCCTGCGCCAGCTCGAGCCGAATCCGTGGGATGAGATCGAGAAGAAATTCACGATTGGCAGCCATGTGAAAGGCGCGATCCGTAACATGACCGCCTACGGCGCGTTCGTGGAGCTGGAAGATGGAATCGACGGGATGATCCACGTCTCCGATTTGAGCTGGACCCGGAAGATCAATCATCCGAGCGAAGTCTTTAAGAAGAACGACGAAGTCGAAGCGGTGGTGATCGACATCGACAAGGTGAATCAGCGGATCAGCCTCGGCATCAAACAGCTGAGCGACGATCCGTGGAAGGAAATCGACACGAAGTACAAGATCGGCGATCTCGTCACCGGGAAGGTGACGAAGCTGGCCAGCTTCGGCGCGTTCGTGCAATTGCAGGACGACATCGACGGCCTCGTTCACATTTCCCAGCTCAGCGAAGATCACGTCGCGAAGGTGAAGGACGTGCTCAAGGTTGGACAGGAAGTCGAAGCCCGCGTCATCAAGGTGGACAAAGTCGAGCGCCGAATCGGTCTCTCGATCAAGGCCGCGAATTATTCCGAGGAAGAACTCAAGCGCGAATCCGAAGCGTTCGACAATCTGCGCCCAGGCGAAGACATGGTCGGCCTCGAGAAAGCGTTCGAAGCCGCCGAGGAAGATTACCGGCCCGGCGAAGGCAAGAAGAAGTAACTCTTCTGTAGCTGTAGCGGCGGTCTCAGACCGTCGATGCCTTGTTGTAGCGACGCCGCTCTGTCGGCGTACAAACGCGCGATCTGCTGCCACGCGTACTTACGCCGATCGCACGGCCGCGGGACCGTCATTACAATGAAGGAGGATTTTCGCTCACAGGTTGTCGGGCTTTTCAATCGCACGGCGAATGATCTAAGATTCCGGGATTGTTATGACCGCGAGCGCCTCCCAGATTCGGACGTATCGTATTCTCAGTTGTATCGCCGTTCTCCACAGCGGCGTAGTCCTGGCCATTCATCTTGGAGCGGGCTCCGCCTTGGCCAATTACCTGGGACCGGATGCTATCTTTGATATTTGGCTCCTTCTAGCCAGCTCGCTCTTTCTCTGGCTGCCAGTTCTTGCTCTCCATCCAGCGCGATCCACTCTGCGCTTTCTAATTCCTGCAATCATCGCAGCCGCCCTTTTCGTTCCGTGCGCCTCCCATTACGGATTCGGAATCCACTATACCGTCCGCCATACGGTCGGCCAGCGGCAGGCCGCTGGTAAGCTAGAAAAACTCCTGCGCTCGAATCCGCGGATGGTTCTTTATTCTATCGACCCAATGCACCGAAAACGGTTGGAATCAAGAAAAGGGTATAGGCAGGTGGGGCCGAACGAAATCGTTTTGCCAGACGACTTTTACGACAACGGGGAGGGATCATTTGTCCGAATGGGCGAGGATGATAAACCGATGTCGGTCAGCATCGCGAACAGTTTAGGAAAAACCGTCAACGGTATTGCCGAAGAAGAGATGCGGGCAGGATACGGCAACGATTGGCAACTCCTTCGGAAAGAGCCGAGAGGATCGAGCGACGTCGAACCGGAGAAAGAAGCGCAACCGGACTCCGACTTGAATGAATTCGAGCGGGAACCCTACAAACGACCTGACGTTTCTGGGTATGCGGAAATCACCGATCCCGCAGAGCAGCAGGCCTTGATAACTGCGCTGGCGAGGAGTGCCAGGTCCGCTGACGGAAGCGCTCTGTGTCATATCCCTCGCCACGGTCTTTATGTCCGGACCGGCACGTCCACCGTTGTTTTGTCGATCTGCTTCGAGTGCCAAAACCTGTATGTATTCGGTCCCAATGCGAAAACAGGTCGTCTTACCATGGAAGACGGTTTTGAAATAACTCGTGCACCCGAATTCCTTTTCAATGCGGCGCTGAAACAGCATCGCGTACCCGTTGCGCCGGTTCCGCCCCCTCAGTAGGCTGTTCGGGCCACCGCCGTCGGCTTCTCGGCGTACCCATGCGGCTGCCGCCTGTTTAAGGTGACCGTAAGACAGCCGCTTGCGGCAGACTGGTCTTTCAAAGCCTCGTCGCTTCAAGGAGCAGGGCTGTCCACACCGCCTGCGAAATAGTCAGGCGGCTTAAGCCGCCGATCATTGGGTTCTACTTCCCGAGCTCGTATAGGTACTCGACGAACGACATTGCGGCACCGTCGAAGCCTTGGAACTTCGGGTTCGTGGATTCGATGACGTAATATTCGTCGGGAGCATGGGCGCCGCTGCCGTGGCCGAGACCGAAATGGCCGGAGGCCAGTTTCAGCGGCTCACCGGTGAAAACGTAGCCCGGATACGAACCGGCATTCCACGGCCACAGGACCGGGTCGATTCCGGCTGCCTTCAGCACCGCGACCTGTGACTGAATCAGCGGAGCATTGGCCGGGGTGGTGGTTGGATCATAACCGCCGGTCATGTTCACCTCGATGTCCCCGAATCCGCGTTTTTGCAGATGCGCTTTGAGCGCCGCCAGGGCGTCGGCCGCTTTCATTCCGGGCACGAGCCGCAAATCAATTTTAGCCGCGGCCTTGTGCGGCAGGATCGTCTTGCCGCCGGGGCCGGTGTAACCGCCGACCAAACCTTCGATGTTCACGGTCGGTTGCGATTCGAGCCGCTCCTGCGCCTGATCAAAAGGGAGGTCGTTGATCCAATGCTGCACACCGAGGCTCTTCTTCCGCTGCGCTTCGTCCTGCCGCTTGGAAGCGTCGGCGATCATCTTCTTTTCCTCGGCCGTGAGCGCTCGCGGCTTCGGGTAATTGTCGATCATGATGTCGTTGCCGTCCGCCGACACGAGCGTGTCGAGCGCTTTCACCAGATGCCAGGCTGGGCTATCCACCATCGCCTTGAGCGAGGAATGAATGTCCTTCGCCGGGCCGCGGCCCCATTTCTCGCCGCTTGAAGTCAGCTCGCATTCGATCACGCCTTTCGCGCCGAGGCTCACTGTGACGACGCCATCCAGGCCTTGCGAGGCCGAGGGCATGAAAACGCCCACGGTTTTCTCCAGCGCCGTCTTCACTTCGGGCTTGAGCGCGATTTGCCCGATATGAGGGGAGCCGATTTCCTCTTCGCCTTCCGCGACCATAACCAGATTCACGGGCAGCTTTTTGTTCGCGCCTTTGATGGCGTGCAGCGCGGCCAGGAAGGCAGCTTCGGGTCCCTTCTGGTTCACCGCCCCGCGGCCGATCATGACCTTGCCAAGATTCGGTTTTTCGACAATCGCAGCATCCAGCGGCGGTGAGGTCCACTCCTTCGGATCGAATTGCTTCACGTCATACATGAAATAGAGGCCGACCGTTTTCTTGGCGCCGGCATCGAGGGTCGCGAACACACCCGGTTTGCCTTCTGTTTGAATCACCGTGGCCTGCTGGAAGCCGGCTTCTTTCGCGAGCTTCGCCATATATTCGGCGCCCTCGGCAGAATTCAGGTTCTCCGCTGCGATCGACGGCAGCTTGATCCAATCCTGCAATCGCTTCACGGCTTCGTCGTGGCGCTTGGTAATCTCCGCCTTGATGGGCCCGAGATCTTCAGCGGCACCGGCCATCGAGTTGATCATCACTACGGCAAAAAAAGGCATCAGGAATCTTGACGGCTTAAAGCCGTCAAGATTGGCGGTGGGGCGGGCGACGTGGATCGCGGAGTTTGGTTTGGCTTTCATGATAGTCATCGGGTCGTAGATGTTCTCCTTTGTCTTGTTGGGATAAAGCTTAAAACTCCGCGCTGCCGGGCGTGCGCGCGAACGGAATGACATCGCGGATGTTCGACACGCCAGTGACGAACATAAGCATGCGCTCGAAACCAAGACCGAAACCGGCATGCGGCACGGTTCCGTAGCGGCGCAGGTCCAGGTACCATTTGTAATCCGCCGGGTCCATCTTGTGCCGGCGCATGTTTTCCTCCAGCACATCGAGCCGCTCTTCGCGCTGGCTGCCGCCGACGATCTCGCCGATTCCGGGGACCAGAACATCCATCGCGGTCACGGTCTTCCCGTCG
This sequence comes from Chthoniobacterales bacterium, assembly GCA_035274845.1. Classification (NCBI taxonomy): domain Bacteria; kingdom Pseudomonadati; phylum Verrucomicrobiota; class Spartobacteria; order Chthoniobacterales; species Chthoniobacterales bacterium. Next base: position 243,833 of record DATENU010000022.1, on the reverse strand, counting down.
TCGTTCAACCGCATGTAGAACGGCTTGATCTCCTTCGGATAATTAAAAACGGTCACCGGGCATTTGAAGTGTTTTTCGGTAAGCCAGCGCTCGTGTTCCGATTGGAGGTTAGCGCCGTAGGCGACCGGGAACTCGAATTTCTCGCCGCTCGTTTTCAATAGTTCGACCGCGTCGGTGTAGGTAATCCGTTGAAACGGCCTCTCGATCACGAAATCGAGCCGGGCCATGAGATCTTTGTCGACGAACTTCGAGAACAACCCGAGGTCTTCAGAACAGTTTGAGCGGATGTCGCGAATCAAATATTTCACCATCTCCTCCGCGAGATCCATGTCGCATTGCAAGTCGCAGAACGCCATTTCCGGCTCGATCATCCAAAATTCGTTGGCATGCCGGGAGGTGTTCGAGTTCTCCGCCCGAAAGGTCGGGCCGAAGGTATAAACGTTCGTCAACGCGCAGGCGAACGCTTCGGCTTCAAGTTGTCCGCTAACGGTCAGGTAGGTCGAGCGCGCGAAAAAATCCTGCGCGTAGTCAATCGAGCCGTCCTGGCGTCGCGGCGGGTTCTTCAGGTCGAGTGACGTGATCCGGAACAATTCGCCGGCGCCCTCGCAATCGCTTCCGGTGATGATGGGCGTATGGACGTAAACAAATCCGCGCTCCTGGAAGAATTGGTGAATGGCAAAAGCGAGCCGGCTGCGCACGCGAAACACGGCGCCGAAGAGATTCGAGCGGGGACGCAGATGTGAGATCTCGCGCAAGAACTCCGGGGTGTGTCCCTTTTTCTGGAGCGGATAGGTTTCATCTGACGCCCCGACGATCTCGATCTCGTTCGCCACCACTTCCCACGCCTGGCCTTTTCCCTGCGAGGCAATGAGATCGCCGCGGACTACGATCGACGCGCCGGTCTGCAACCGCTGGATGTCCGCGTAATTCGCCAGCGCACTCTTCGCGATGATCTGAAGACTGCGCAGACACGAGCCGTCGTTGAGTTCGATGAACGAAAAATCCTTCGAGTCGCGCCGGGTGCGGACCCACCCCCGCACCTGGATGCCGTAGAGCGGCGCGGCGCTGGCGAGGGCTGCTTTAACGGAAGTGGGCGTAATCACTCTGCCACTTTGGCTTGGACGGGAAACCGAACAACCCGAAAATGACCTTGTTTATCGAGCGCGAAGGTGGTTCAATGCCGCCAATGTCTCCCTGGAGGATCCTCGGGCAGGCCGTTATCCTGATCTTCAGTGCCGCGGCGCCGCTCGGCCGCGCGGCGGAAGCCCCTTATTTCGAGGATTTCAACACCATTCCCCCCAACGGCGTCCCGCTTAACTTCGTCGAAACCGCTGACTCGGACTGGGGCTTGTCCGGCACTGCATATCACGGCCAAATGAGTTTGTTTAGCGCCGATAAGCGAATTGCCTCCAGCATCAACTTGAGCAACGTGGCCGGACAGAACTTCACGGTTACAACGAAATTTACAGCGGCCATGTCGGGCTCGGGTGTGTCCAGAATCATGGAAGTCGGACTCGGGGCCTTTGGGACAAATCCCGACCTCAACACCGGGCAAGGATACATCCTCAACTACAATCTCGCGGGAGCAAATAATCAGCGTGGCTTGCTCAGCATTGCTGGATGGATCACTTCTCAGGAACTCACGCCGACTTCCGGTCCCTACGTCATGCGGCTGCATGGAGGATACACGGACGGAATTCCTTTTTTCACCGGTACCATCACCAGTCCCAGTGGAACGAGGTCTATTCGAGCACCCGGCTGGACGCCAGTGTCGGGATCGAATTTCGGATTTCTCGAGCGTCTGTTTACGGGCTATCAGCGCTCTGCTTCGCTGGATGTGGCCCACGACGAATTTTCCGTCGTCTTCGAATCCGAGCCCGTGAAGCTGGCGAGAATTTCCTCCTGGTTGAGTATGCGTGGACCCGAACAGGTTACGCGTGGCGCCGACCCGGTTAAGCGTGGAACCAAACCGACACCAATTCTTGGCTTTGTTATCGGCGGAAACGCAGTGAAGAAAATTCTCATTCGCATCGAAGCGACCGATGGAGACTATTTCACTCGCGATCCGGTCCTGGAACTGTATGACCACGAGGGACATTTGCTGGCGCGAAATGATAACTGGGGTGATACACAGGGACCGGAGATTGCCTATTATGGGCTCGTGCCGCTCTGGACCCAGGACGCTGCGCTGATTGTCACCCTGGAACCTGGAACCTACACGGCGGTCGCATACGACCGCGATGAGAATGCTTCGCGCAGCTTCCTCGAAATCTATGATTTAGAAGAGGGCGCCAAATCCCGTCTGCTTAACGTGAGCACGCGGGCGTCTGTAGGTCAGGACGGCCAGCCGATGAGATTTGACATCAACGCGACCGGCGACGGCAAGGTCAAGGTTCTCTTGCGAGCGCTCGGTCCATCCTTGCGCGCCCAAGGGGTTTCCGGCACGATGGCCGATCCGACCCTGGAACTCTATGATACCCACGGTACGCTCGTGGCTGCGAACGACAATTGGCGGGACACCCAGGAAACGGAAATTGCCGCCACCGGGCTGGCGCCGCGGCGCGATGCCGAGGCTGCGATCATCGCCGAGCTGCTCCCGTTCAACTATTCCGTGATCGTCCGCGGGAATCACTCTACGGGCATCGCGATGGTCGAAGTTTATCATTTGAACTAGGCGGCTCTTCGCGGCAGTTCCGAGCTCGACATTTCGATTGGCGAATGGGCAATCACGCCTACCGTGTGCGCTTCGTTTTTATGGGAGCACGTCGCCTCATTCTCTGGGACATCGACAGTACGCTGGTGAATACCGGGTCGGCCGGCCAGCATGCGCTGATTCGGGCGACCGCCGACTGGTTTGGGGGCGAGGGCGATTTGAGTGGCGTCGAAATTGCCGGGCGCACCGATCGGGCCATTGCGCATCAAGTCATGGAAAAATACGGCGAACCCGCGACCACCGAAAACGTGGAGGCGTTTCTGGACCGATACGTCGCGTTGCTGCCGGAAGAACTGCCCAACCGCAACGGCCGCGTCCTGCCGGGCGTGCGCGAATTGCTGGAGAATTTGGCGCGGCAACCGGACAAGACCCTTGGCTTGCTCACCGGTAATTTGGAACGCGGGGCGCGGTTGAAACTCGGCTACTACGATCTGTGGCGTTTCTTTCCCTTCGGGGCCTTCGCCGACGATCATCATGACCGCAACGAGCTGGGTCCCTGCGCCGTTGGTCGCGCGGCGGCGCATGCCCGCTGGGAATTTCGTCCGGAAGAGGTGGATGTCATTGGCGACACCGGACACGATATTGCCTGCGGAAAAGCGATTGGAGCGCGGACCGTCGCCGTGGCGACCGGCTCATGGCCGCGAGAACGATTGGCGGAATACCGCCCCGACTTTCTTTTTGATGATCTCTCAAATGTGGACGAAGTGATGAGAACCCTCGCCTGGTGACCGATTGACGCGCCCTGGGAGAAGGACATGTTTTCACACTTACCGTTATGACTCTGCCTGACGCTCCGAATGTTCTGCCCCTTGAAGGCGAAATCGACCTCCACGTTTCACCGCGGGTGGCGGCCTCGCTTGGGGCGATGATCGAGCAAAAACCGGAGCGGCTCGTGGTTGATCTCTCCGCGGTCAGTTACATCGACAGTTCAGGGCTGGCCGTCCTGATTGAAGGAATGCAAAACGTCGAAGCGTACGGCGGGAAGTTCGTCCTGGCTGGTTTGCAGGACAAGGTCCGTCCGATTTTCGAGATGGCCCGGCTGGACCAGGTTTTCATCATTTTCCCTCACGTCGACGCGGCGCTGGCCGCCGTCTGAGCGAGGATCCGCAGCGTCTCGGCGACGTTAACCGAAATATCGAAGCGTTCGGCGAGCGCGAAATTTTCTGCGCGAGCCTGATCGCGCCGGCTGGGATCGGCCCAAAAGAGCAACGCTTCCTGAAGCGTTTTGATGTTTCCCGGATCGACTATGACCGTGCCGTGGCGACCGCTCTCCATGATCTCGGAAAAGCCGTTGGCCGCAGTGGTGATGACGGGCAGCCCGGCGGCCAGGGCTTCGAGACAGGCGTTCGAAAACGGATCGTAAATGGTCGGGAGTAAAAAGATGTCCGTCGCGGCATAAAGCGAGGCCATGTCCGGCACGACGCCGAGAAACTGGGCCCGACTTGTGGGAAACTTCCGGCTGTCACCGCGGCCTGCCACCAGGAGCCGCATCGCTCCGGGCTGCCGTTCCATGGCTTCGACCGCGAAGCGAAGGCCTTTTCGCTCCCAGCCGGAGCCCGCAAAGAGAATTGCAATCTCGTCTTTCCCTAATCCGAAACGCTCCCGGCTTTTCACCCGATCCAGCGTGTCGGCACGAAGCGATTCAAAGGGAACTCCGTTGTAAACGACTTCGATCTTTTCGGCTGGGTAACCGTAGAACCGGATAATTTCCTCCTTCACCATCCGCGAATTAGCGATCACGCGCTTCGCCCCTGCTTTCCCGAAGAGGGATTCCTCGAGAGCGAGGGTGGCGGAATGTTTCCGGTTCAGAAGTCGGCTCAGCCTTTGCAGCGGCCCCGCAATCCTGGCGCGTCGTTCCAGCCAGGCGCGATGGACGCCGTCGCCGGCCCGATAGACGTCACAACGCCAGAGGCGCTCGAGGCTCATCAGGACATCGCAGTCCCGGCGCGCGTAAATTTTTTCGAGCTCATCGGCAAAGGCGATGGCCGAGGTCGCCCCGAGGCGCATCACGGACCCGAAATTCCATTCGTGGGCGGGCCATTCCCCGGAAGTGTAAAGCGAGACATCATGGCCCGCGGCCGCCACGCCGCTGGCGAGCCGTGCCAGGTAAGCCTCCGCGCCCCCGCCGGAAGAATACCCGCGCCGGACAAATCCTATGGTAAACTGGTCGGAACGCATTTGCGGGAAAAGATGGACTCTTTACTTGGCTTCAATCGCCACAATACTTGTTAGCCGATGGTGGGTGAAACACTAAACGCCCCTCCGCTTTTGCGCCGCACGACTGAAGAGTCGGAGGTTCTGCCAAGGCATTTGCTCTACTCGATCTTTGCCCGGATCGGCGGATCTGGCCTGGATACCGACGCCTTTGAGACCTTGCGGGCCTCGTATCGCGGCGGATTTCTCGGACGCGCCGTTGCCTACGATAACCGGCAGAGCGAAATCCCGGCCCGCTACATTCATTCCCTTCGCTGGCATCCGGTCCGGCTCATTTCTTTTCTCGACCGCCCTTATTATTACGGAGCGAAAAAGAAATACCTGGACTGGATCGCGTCCCGGCATCTGGCGACCGGGCGTTACGATCTTTTCCATAGCTGGTCGGGCGATTGCCTTCAATCGCTGCGAGTGGCGCGAAAGCTCGGCATTCCTTCCATCGTGGAAATTCCCACCTGGCATCGCGATCGCGGCAAAGTCGTGGCCGATCGCGCTCCCAGCACGCCGCCGGCGGCGGACCGGCGTTGGAAAGAGAACCTGCTCCAGACGCGCGAGCGGTTCCTGGAAGAGTACGATCTGGCCACGCTGCTTTTCGTTCTTTCCGAGAAAGCGGCCGACACTTTCCGGGTCCAGGGTTTCCCGGAAGAGAAGTTGTTTTATCTCCCGCGCGGAGTGGATGTCGAACGTTTCCGGCCGGGAGTGCGTCCTCCGATTTTCCGGGCGGTTTTTTCCGGGGCGCTGATCGAGCGAAAGGGGATTCATCACCTTCTCGAAGCCTGGCATCGCCTCAATCTTCAAGACGCGGAGTTATGGCTCGTTGGCTCAGTCCATGACGAAGCCAAACCGCATCTGCAAAAATTCTGGCGCGATAACATCCGGGTGGTCGGTTTTGCGCGCGACGTGGAGACGTATTTGAGCCAGGGGACGGTCCATATTTTTCCCTCGCAATGCGAAGGCAGCGCCAAAGTTGTTTATGAAGCAGCGGCCTGTGGGCTTCCTCAGATTACTACCCGGGAAGCGGGCGACGTCGTGAACGATGGGGTGGAAGGAATCATTATCCAACCGGGCAACGTGGGCGAGCTGGCGGCCGCGATCCTGGAGCTGTACCGGCACCCGGAAAAAGTGGCGCGCATGAGCGAGGCCGCACGCCGGCGCGTCGTCGACAATTTCACGTGGGACCATTTCCGGGCCCGGCTTTTGATTGCCTATCAAAAGGCAATGCGGATGAAACGATAAGGCTTCGTCATCATGCTCGTGCTCCTGCTCGTGATCGATCCCCGAACAGTCCGCTTAGGAGAAAGAGAAAGAGCAAGAGCAAGAGCAAGAGGTTGAATGAATATTCTTCTCATCCAGCTCAAACGGATCGGCGACCTGATCCTCACCACTCCGGCCATTGCCGCGCTCCGTGAAAAATTCCCGGACGCGTCGATTTCTCTCGTCGTCTCCGCGGCGGTAAAGGAATTGCTGCCCGCGATCAGTGGGATCGACAAGGTCTATGAAGTGCGAGGCAAGACCGATGACGCGCTCGATTGGATCGCGCTCTCGCTCGGCAAATTCGATTACTGTCTCGATTTCACCCGCAACGATCGCTCCTCCTTCCTCACCTTTCTCTCCGGGGCCCGGAAACGGATCACAGCCGATCACCCCCAACTGCGGACAAAATTGCGGGCCCGCAGCTACAACGAGCTGGTCGAAGCGCCGGTCGGGTTTCTCCACACGATCGAATATCATCTCGCGCTCTTGAAACCGCTCGGGATCGAAAATCCCTCCCGTGCCATCCGGCTTCACTTGCCGAAGGAAACCGCGACCGAGGCCGACGCGCTTTTGCGCACGGCGGAAGCCGGTGACGATTTCGTCTGCTTTCACCCCGGGTCGGCCCGGGCGGAGAAATTCTGGGAAGCGGAACGCTGGGCCGAGGTGCTGGATCATTGCGCCGAGGAAACCGGCATGACCTGCGTTCTAACCGGCGGCCGGTCCTCTGTCGAACAGGCGCAAATCGCCGCCATTAAGAAGGCGGCGCGAACCAAGCCGCTCGATCTTTCCGGCCAGACGACCCTTCTCACCCTGGCGGCGATCGTCCGCCGGGCGCGGCTCCTCGTGACGGTCGATTCCGCGCCGATGCATTTCGCCGCGGCCTGGAATACACCCCAGGTCGTCCTCTTCGGGCCCACCAACCCGTTCCACTGGCATCCCCGCTCGGACAACGCGCTGATTCTCCTGGGCGAGAGCGGCGTCCCCGTGACCGAATTCAACCCGAAACAGCGAGCCATTTCCATGAACCAGATCTCGACGGAGGCGGTGATCGGTGCTATGGAAGCCCTGCTGTCGGCTCCGGCGGCCCGTGCCCTATGAGTGAACCGCAAGCCGCACCTCGAAAGCCGTCCTTTTGGCAGACGGTCCGCGTCGGCTGGGGGCCGTATAAACGGCTCTTTGCCTACGTAAAGCCGTATCGCTGGCGCTTCATTGCGGGCCTGGCCTTCGGCTTCGCCTTCGGTGTCTCCAATGGTTGCATCCCACTGGTCATCGGCAAAGTGACCGGCGCCGTTTTCCAAGGTGGCGCTCCGGCGAGTGCTCAGCAATTAGCGCAAGACCCGTCGCTCTTGAATTCCGGTCCGAAAATCAATTCGATCCTGTTAACCTGTCTGCTCATCCCCCTGGTCATGGGTGTGCGCAGTTTGTGCGCGTATGGCAACGCGGTCCTGATGCAATGGGTGAGTAACCGGGTCGTGACCGACGTTCGCATCCAATTGTTCAACAAGATGCTGCGCCACTCGATGGATTTCTTTAATAAGATGCCTTCGGGCTTTCTCATGTCGCGGATCACCAACGATACCCGCGGCATGCAGATGGCCCTCTCGACCATCAGCAGTGATCTGTTCAAGCAGCCGGTCGCCATCGTCAGCGGCCTTGCGGTTCTGCTCTACCTGGATTGGAAATTCACCCTCGTAACCCTGGTGTTGTTTCCCGTCTGCCTGGTTCCGATCATTCTCTACGGCCGCAAGGCCCGGAAGTCGGTCCAGTATCAGTACGAAGATTTGGGGCAGATGGTGATGACGATGCAGGAAACGTTCGCGGGGATTCGAGTGATCAAGTCCTTCGCGCGGGAGAAGCACCAGCAGAATTCTTTTGTGCGCAGCAACCAGTTGCTCTTCGAAAATATCATGCGGGTCATCAAGGCGATGGAAGCGACCGGACCGATCGTCGAGCTGCTCGCCGCCTGCGGGGTCGGTTTGGCCTTGCTCTACATTTATACGGCCAATCTCAGCGCGGCGCGGTTTATCGCGCTCAATGCCGGAATTTTCCTGCTTTACGATCCCGTCAAAACCTTGAGCCGGCTTCACATCGTCATGCAGCAATCCATCCAGGCGACGACTGAGATTTTTGCCATCCTCGATTTCGAGAGCACCGTGACAGACGCGCCGGATGCGAAGCCACTGACGCACTGCCGCGGGCTGATCGAGTTCGACGACGTCTCGTTCCGTTATGCGAACACCGTTACCAACGCGGTCTCGAATTTGCAGCTCCGGATCGAGCCCGGAAGAAGTTACGCGCTGGTGGGCGCCAGCGGAGCGGGAAAGAGCACCATCCTCTCGTTAATCCTGCGCTTTTACGATCCGACCAGCGGCGCGGTTCGGCTCGATGGCCACGACTTGCGGTCCATCACCCAGAAATCGTTGCGCGAGCAGATCGGGCTCGTCACCCAGGAAACCTTTTTGTTTCACGACACGATTTTCAAGAATATCCAATTTGGCCGGCTCGATGCGACGCCGGAAGAGGTGTATGCGGCGGCCCAGACAGCCTATGCCCACGATTTTATCATCGCCCAGCCGCAGGGCTACGAAACCACGATCGGCGACAAGGGCTGCATGCTCTCCGGCGGACAGCAACAGCGGCTTGCGATTGCCCGCGCGCTTTTGAAAAACGCGCCCATCCTCCTGCTCGACGAAGCGACCTCGGCCCTCGACTCCGAATCGGAAAAGCAGATTCAAATGGCGCTCGAAACCCTGGCGCACGGCCGCACCGTGATTGCGATTGCGCACCGGCTTTCGACCATCCTCTCGGCGGACCAGATTGTGGTAATGGACCAGGGCGTGATCAAGGACGTTGGGTCCCATCGCGAACTACTGGAGAAATCGGTCTATTATCGCCGCCTTTACGACATGCAATTCAATCGCCACGACGAAGACGTTGAGGCGGAATCCAACACCCTCGTCGAGGCAATCGTTTAGAAGAGAGGCGCTTATGGCCGCTTTCGGGTTTGTTGGCGCCGGACCGCCGAACCAGCAAGAATAATGGCCTCTGGCGGTTTTTCGGCTTGGCGAAGAGAGAAGCGTCCGGTATTATTCCTGCAAATGAAGAACATAATTTGCAGCACCCTGATAACTCTCATCGTCGCCTCGATGGCGTATGGCGCGACCCCGGTTCCGCCGATCAGCGTGACCATATCCGATGCCGCCGGAAAAGCCGCCTTCAAAGGTACGACTAATTCGACTGGCGCGTTCTCTACGGCAAAACTCCAAGCTGGCAATTACGTGGTCCAATTGAGATCGTCGAGCCCGGCTGTGAAAGGTAATCATTACGCAGTCGTCGTTTCCTCGGGCACAAAGAAAGTCGCGGCCAACGCGGTTGCGGGAGAGAAATTGGCCGGTGGCGGCGTGGCTTTGAAAGTGGACGTTGGAGCTAACTTGAATATCACCGGGCAAGTGGCCGCCGAAGCGAATGGCTCGGTTAACAAGAACGGCAAGAAAATGGTTTGGATTCCTAAGGCGGTCGACAGCAATGTTCCCGGACATTGGGTGGAGGAAGATTCCGCCGAAGCCAAGATCAACAAGACCCGCACTACCCTGAGCAACAGCGATCTCCAGAAGATGCAGGAGAAAGCGGTCAATCCCCAAGGGAACTGAGTATCGATCGGGTCCTGAATCTGGGACCCAACTTCAAGTTTTTTTTCGCACCGCCAGAGGGTAAAATCCTGGCGGTGCGACCCTTTTTTGAGCTTGGCGCACCGATTACGCTTCCATACTATTCCTGCAAATGAAGAATATAATCCGCAACGTTGTGACGGCTCTCCTGGTTATCGTTGGCTCGATGGCATATGGCGCAGTTCCGCCGATCAGCGTGACTGTCTCTGATGCCGGCGGCAAAGCTGCCTTCAAAGGCAACACCAATTCGGCTGGCTCCTTCGCGACGACGAAACTCCAGCCCGGTAACTATGTGGTCCAGTTGAGATCGACGAGTGGGGCCGTGAAAGGCAATTTTTATGCGGTCGTCGTTTCCGCGGGAAAGAAGAAGGTGGCGGCTAACGCCATTGCCGGAGAAAAACTTGCCGGCGGGGGCGTGGCCTTGAAGGTGGATGTGGGCGCGGGCATGAATATCACCGGGCAAGTGGCCGCCGAAGCGAATGGCGCGGTTAATAAGAACGGGAAGAAAATGGTTTGGATTCCCAGGGCGATTAACAGCAACATGCCTGGTCATTGGGTGGAGGAAGATTCAGCCGAAGCCAAGATCAACAAGACCCGAACGACCTTGAGCAATGATTCGCTCAAGAAGATGCAGGAGAATGCCTACAATCCGCAGGGATAAGCAACTGCTCGGGTCCTGAGCCGAGCCCAGCTCCAGTTTTTTCCGCACCGCCCGAGAGTAAAATCCTGGCGGTGCGACCTTTTTAGGCCAGAAAGTTCTTCCTACCGGCGGAGGGGTTCGAACCCACACACTCTTGCGAGTACTGGATTTTGAGTCCAGCGCGTCTGCCAGTTCCGCCACGCCGGCTGGTGCCGCTACCGTTTCGCATTGGATCCGGCGCGCGCAAGTGAAATTGCGGAGTGACGTGCATTCACCGGCCTGATGGCAGGCCGGCTCCATGGAGACGGCACCCCCTCGTGCCGCCCGGGTCCCGGAGTGGCTAGCATCATTGCTGCAAAGGAATGCTCGCAATTGTCTTATCAACAGCGGGTCGCCCATTTGCAGGGCGCTTCTCAGTTTGCAACATTTTTCATCCCTGTGGGTTGGCGTTGCCGGAGGAACTGGGCGCTAGAGGTGAACCATCTGACTATCTGTTCGAATACTCCTTTTGTCTTTGGGGTTGGACGAATCTAAGCGCTTCGGAAATTGGCGTTTTAGTCGTATCTCGCGTGACAACCACATAGTGTCTTTATTTAATCTCGCGAGTATACGAAATCCATTGTTCGACCCCGTTTCAGCACTCGTGGGTTCGGTGAAAATTGGATTCGCCAAATATTTATTCCCGGTTCTGGCTTGGCAAGACATTGCGACGGGTGATAATTGCTTACGCCGGTTTCTACTCTATTTCGTTCACTCACGGCCCCTCCCAAACGGAATCACTATGACTCGACTTGTTGGCTCGCTGCCCTTCATCGGTGCCGTAATTTTGATTGCCCTGTTAGCATGGGCCGTCCGCTCCTTCGCAGAGTCCGATCCAGACCCGCTGATATTAAACTTCACCTTCTTTGCGTTTGCTGGGCAGTGTATTCTGACTCCTGAGTTATTGAAAGCTATTGACCCCGAAAAGGTTTTCGGATTGTTGTTGGTAGCGGCGGTACTTGTAGTGCTCCAGATTTTCACTGTACGTGACCACGCCGATGTAACACTCGAGTGCTATAGGAGCGTTCTAGAAAACAACAAAACTGACAATTGCACTGAAGCGGATATTAACCACTGGGCTGTGGCCCTTGTTCGATTCACTGGCCGCGACTTCGCTCCTCAATTTGACAGCGAATCCTTTGGCAGCGAGTCACGCGGCAAGCGGAAGAGAGAGGCCATCGCCGTTCTTCCTGCGACTCTTTTTAAACTAGGAGAGGGTAAGATAACATTATCGTCGCTTACCGTTCCAGACAGTTTGCGGATATGGCGCTGGCGGAATTACGTTGCCATCTGTATCGCAACTTGGCTTGTTTTTCTGGCCTCCATTCTAATCGTGAGAAATACAAATGAGAGGTGACCCTTTAGAAAAAAGTTGGCCACAGTTGTTGGTGCGATCCGCTCCGTTTACCGACAAATCTTGGATCATCATTGCTCCGAGAAGTCTCGTAAACTCTCTCTCCCTATCGCGCATCGGCCTCGGGTTGCTATTTGTGCTCTGTTTTCAGAGAAGTGCTACCCTCCTTTATGTGTCAATTGCACTTTGTTTAGTGGCACTGGCGACCGACGTTTTTGACGGCTTTCTTGCACGAAGATTGCACGTGACTTCAATACAAGGGCGCCTTTGGGACAGTCTTGGAGACAAGTCTTTTTACGCGGCCATCATTATTGCCTTCAGCGTACAGGGCTTTCTGGATCCGCTGGTCAGTTGGGCCCTGATTGTTCGCGAGATAACGCTGTATGTGACGCGAGTCTTATATGTTGAGAATCTACCCAAAATCGAGCAGATACGGCCTTCGACGAACTGGCACGGGTACTTCATGTATGTAACGATTGTCCTTGGTTTGTCGCGGATGTATGCTGACATTCACGGGTTTTCATACTCGATCCATCCATACATGCAGGCATCCGCCTACGCTGCGCTGGCTTGCGGCGTCATCAGCATAATTCACTTCCTCAAACTCCGGTGAAGAATCTGCTCTTGATCTTTGAATCTAACGTGTATTCCCCTAGTTTTCTTCAGCATGGCCTTCGTGGTATGGATTAGAAATCCATCCGCTTCGTTTGTCTTAATCGACCGATCGCCCGCATGACTTGCGATTTCAGTTGAAGCAACCGCGGCTCGCCGTGCTACTCTTCGCTTCCAATATGACTCGTTCATTTTGGCTCGCGCTGGGGTTCCTTCTTGTCACCAGCGCATTCGCCGAAGATCGTGCGGTGCAGCTCCTTTTGCCTTCCCGGCGGCTCGACTCGACGAGCACCTTCGAGCTGCGATTCGCTTCCGAAATGGTGCCGGCCGATCAAATCGGAAAACCGGCGACGGTTTCGCCGCTTGTTCTTGCCCCGTCAGTCGAAGGTCAGTTCGTGTGGCTGAGCACCCGCAGCGGGACGTTTACGCCCAGGGGAACTCTGCCGCTCGGGACGAAGTATCAGATTTCGCTTCGGCCGGGACTGAAGGATGCGGCGGGGCGCGAGGTGAAGTCGAGCCTGCGGGAGACCGTGGAGACGCCGCCGTTGCGGGTGAAGGGTCTTTCCACCCTCGGCCCCTCAGATCCGGAAGATGCGCCGGCCAATCCGCGTTTCCTCCTTCTGTTTAATGCCAATGTTGACGCGGCTGCCTGCGCGAAATTCATCCACTTCGTCAACGGCGCCGGCACAAAAATAGAGGCGAGAGTCCAGGGTGACGATCCGAAGGACCGCGACCGTTTATTTTACCCTTACCAGAGCGACGATCGATCCCTGGCCGCGTGGGGAGAGAAACCGGAGGCGGCGGAACCGGAGGGAGAGTTTTCCGAGCGGGACAGCGATAAGCCGCATACGCTGCGCAAGAACATTCTCCTGATTTCAGCGCCAAAGCCGCTTCCACCGGGCAATGGCTGGAAGCTCGTGATCGACGCCGGGCTCCCGGCGATGCAATGGAAAACAGCCCTCCCTGTAAAAAAGGAAATTGAGATCGGCCGGGTGAAGCCGTTCGTGATTGCGAGCATCGCGGCGGAAAGCAACCGGATCGCCGGACGACGGATCATCATCGAGTTTTCGAAGCTGCTCGCGGCGGACGTGACCGAAGAAACCGTTTTGCGCTGGATCTCCGTCTCCCCGGCGCCGGAGAAACTCAAAGCGGAAGTTGATGGGCGTTACGTGACGTTGAAGGGCAATTTTGCGCTCGGCCCGAAGTATCGGGTGACGACCAAACCGGGCCTGATGGCGAGAGAGCCGTTCAAGCTGGAGCGCGGCCAGACGAACGACTTGACCTTCAAGCAGGTCGCGCCCCGGCTTTATTTCGAAGACTTTTCGACGAGCCAGCACCGCGCCGGAACCCGGCGTTTTCGGCTTCTGTCGATCAACGTCCCGCGGGTCAAGGTCACAGCTCGTTTGTTCACTGGCGACAACATGACGGTGGCGCTTAAGGCCTACGATAAGTACGAAGAGTTTACCGAAGGCCGGCCGGCGGACGAAATGTATAGCCGGGTCGATGTCGAGAAACTGCCCGGACAGGTCATCTGGGAGCGCGAACTGAATACGGCTGCGGCCGTCGATAAGCAGGAGATCGTCCCGTTAAGCTGGGATGAAATCCTGGGCGAGAACAAGACCGGCGCCGTTTTGCTTACGGCCGAATCGATCGATGCCGTCGCGGCGAGCAGGGAGCGTGTCGGCACCCAGGCGGTGATTCAGCTCACCGACATCGGCTCGGTTTGGAAGAACGATTTCAAGCAACTGACGCTCCACCTCTTTTCGCTGACGACCGGAGTGTCGCTCCCAAATGTTCAGCTTCGGCTCATCGATACCGAGTTAAAACAGATCGGCGAAGCGGTGACCGACGCCCAGGGAGGCGCGCGCTTGCCGTATTCGAGCGACGCGCGCTGGGTCTTCGCGCAACGCGAAGGCGACAGCTACCTGATCGCGATCAACGCGGGCGATGCTTCGGTTCCGCTCTACCGGCTCGGGGTCACGGATGATTACGGCGACGAGCCGGAGTTGAGCTCGATATTTCTCTTCACCGAGCGCGGAGTTTATAAGCCTGGCGACGTAGTCCATCTCAAGGGAATCGCGCGGAACCTGAACGAGAATCAATCGACGTTGCCTGCTGGTCAGACGCTCGTCGTAAAGATGGAGGACGCGAAAGATCGCGAAGTGTTCAAGGAAAAGGTGACGCTGTCGGAGTTCGGATCGTTCGCGCAGGAGATAAAGATTCCCGTGGGCAGCCTCGGAAAATATCGGGTGTCGGTCGCGGATGAGGAAAAGACGCACCGGTTCAGCGGCAACTGCGATTTCCAGGTGCAGGAGTACCGACCGAACGCATTCGAAATCCTTATCCCGGCGCCGCCGAGCGCCACCGGCCCGCTCGCGCTCGATTTGCCAATCACGGCGAAATACTTCATGGGCAAGCCGCTCTCGAAAGCGAAGCTCACCTGGTCGCTCGTCGCGCGCGACGAGGCATTCCGGCCGGAAGGGCTTTCCGATTTCGCTTTCGGCAATGGGATCGACGATTTCCAGCTGAACAAGGCGCTCGACCGGATTTCGCAGTTCAATGATCAGGGGACCGCCGACCTCGCGGCTGACGGCACGGTGAAGATCACGGCGCAATTGCCGATGAACCCAAACGCCCCGCAGCCGCGCGCGGCGAAGTTAATTTGCGAAGTGACCGACATCAGCCAGCAGACCGTTTCGGAATCGCGTTCCTTCGTGCAGCACAGCTCGGATTATTATTTTGGACTGCGCCGGCTCGACCCCATGTACAAGGAAGGCAACAAGGTGCCGGTCGAGTTGATCGCCGTCGCCCCGGACGGAAAGCCATTGCCCGCGCCGGTGAAATCGACGGTGCGCCTGACCCGAATCACGTGGCAGACGAATCGCCTCGCGGGAGCGGGGGACACCACGGAGTTCGAGAGCAAAGCGGAGCGGCATGTGGAATGGGAGCGCGAGCTCACGACGACGCCAGGTGCAGGCTCCGATCGGAAACCGAAGGTGGCGACATTGGCGGATGTGCTGGCAGGAAAACCCGGCCAGTATCTGCTCGAAGTCGCCGGCAAAGACGCGCAAGGCCGCGACATTCTCACCTCCACTACTTTCCAGGTCGCCGGACCGGCCGAGACGGTTTGGAATTATCGGAACCCGTACGCGGTCGATCTCGTCACGGACAAGGAAAGCTACGAGCCGGGACAGACGGCAACGATTCTGGTTAAGACGCCGATCGCGGGCGCAGCGTTGGTGACGATCGAGCGCGACAAGGTCCTGCGTTCCTTCGTCACCCAGCTCACTGGCAACGCGCCATCGGTCCAGGTGCCGTTGACCGACGCCGATGCCCCGAACGTTTTCGTCTCCGTGATGCTCCTGCGCGGCGCGAACGATAGTCCAAAGAAAATCAAGATGCCGGAATACCGGATCGGCTATTGCGAAGTGAAAGTGGTCCGGCCTAAAGACAAACTGGCGGTCACCGTGAAATCCAGCGGCGCGACCGCGAAGCCGGGCGAAAAAATCCAGCTCGACGCCGATGTCCGCGACGCCACCGGCAAGGCCGCCGCCGACTCAGAGGTCGTCCTTTACGCAGTAGATGAAGGCGTTCTCTCTTTGACCGGTTACAAAACGCCCGATCCGCTCAGTTTCTTTAATCAACGCCGCAAGCTCAACGTGTTCACGAGCCTCACCTTGCCGACGCTGTTGAAGGAAGACGTCGACGACTCCGATTTCGCGAACAAAGGTTACCTGATCGGCGACGCCAAGGGCGGCCCGCCGGCGATGGATGGGTTACGGAAGAATTTCCTCGCGCTCGCATTTTGGAACGCGGCCCTGCGGACGGACGCGCAGGGGCACGTCCACGCCGAGTTCAACGCGCCGGACAGCCTGACGCGTTACCGCATCATCGCGGTCGCGGCGTCGCGGCAGAACCAATTCGGGACCGCCGAGTCCGCGGTCGAGATCAATAAGCCGTTAATGATCGAGGCGTCGCTGCCGCGGTTTGGCAACGTCGGCGACAAACTCACCTTGCGAGCCGTTCTCCATAACAACACCGACGCGGCCGGCGAAGCGGAGGTTGAGTTGCAACTCGATCCGACCGCGAAGGCTGCGGAGACGAAACGCCACCTCACGGTTCCGGCGAGGGGATCGGTCCCAATCGATTTCCCGGCGGAATTCGTGGCCACTGGTCATGCGCAATGGCGCTGGAGCGCCCGCTTCAACGGCGGCCAGAGCGGTGAATTGACCGACGCGCTGCAATCCGAACTCGACGTCAACTACCCGGCGCCACTCGTCCGCGAAGTCCAAACGAAGCGGATCGAGACGAACGACTCCGAGCTGGGCCGCGTGACTGATCCGCAAATTCTCGAGGGCGTCGGAAAAGTCGACGTCAATGTCGCCAACACGCGCGTGACCGAGATCCGGGAGGCGCTCCGGCAATTGCTCCATTATCCCTACGGTTGCGTCGAGCAGACCACATCGAGCCTGCTGCCGTGGCTGACGGTGCGAGATCTGCGCGCGGCGGTTCCCGAGCTGAACAAGAGCGACGCGGAAGTGACCGAAGCGGTGAGCCGAGGCATTGACAAGCTGTTTTCGATGCAAACCAGCTCGGGTGGGTTGAGTTACTGGCCGGGCGGCAACGAGGCCAGCCGCTGGGGGAGCGCGTATGCCGGTCTCGCCCTCGCCCTCGCGCAAAGGCAGCGATTCGAAGTGCCGGCGGGGGAAATGAAGAAGCTGCTTGGTTACCTGAGCGAACAACTGCGCGGCACGGCGACGGACGCGACCGGTTACCGGTTATCGGATCGTTGTCTCGCCGTCTACGCACTCGCGATCGCCGGGAAACCGGAGGCAGCCTATCACGATTTGCTGTTTCAAAAACGCGCCCAGCTTTCGGCCGAAGATCGCGCGTTGGTGGCGCTGGCCGTCCTCGAGAGCAAGGGACCGAAAAACATGGTCGACGAGTTGTTGAAACCGGCGGCGGCGACCGACGGTTATCTGGACGAGTTCTTCGGTTCGGTCGCCCGCGAAAACGCGCTTCATCTCATGGCGTGGACGCTTCATCAGCCGGCTTCGCCGCGCGTCGACGAGCTGGCGGTGGAGTTGTTCACCCGCCGGAGCAACGGGCATTGGAGCACCACCCAGGCGAACGCCTGGTCCGTCCTCGCCCTTTCTACCTACGTCCGCACCATCGAAACGGGCGACCGGAACGCGAGCGGTGAAGTTCGCTGGAACCGGGCGGTGGTTCCTTTTTCGGTCAGCAACTCAAAGCCGCTGATGACCTCGTCGTTCCCGATCGACGGCGGCGGCAGCGCCGAGGCGATTCGAATCAGCAAGACCGGCGGAAAGGTTTACACTGAGATGACGGCGGAAGCGCGGCCGAAGCTCGTCGAGCAGCCGCGGCAGAACCGCGGGTACACAATTACGCGCCGTTATTCCAAGCTCGATGACGAGGGAAAACTGGGGCCGGCGGAGAATTTGCGAGTGGGCGATCGCGTCCTGGTGACGCTCGATATCCAAGTCCCGCGCCGCGCGACTTATCTCGCGGTAGCCGATCCGCTTCCCGGAGTTTTCGAACCGATCAACCCGGTCTTCAAATCGCAGGAAGTTGTCGCGGGCGAAACGCTGGGCACGGAATGGGTGAGCGATTACAACGAGCTGCGGACCGATCGCGCTCTATTTTTTGCGGACGTGCTTTATCCGGGGCAATACAAGTTGCGCTACCTGGCCCGGGTCATCTCCGCCGGCGACGCCCTCGCGCCCTCCGCGAAGATCGAAGAAATGTATCACCCCGAGCGAATGGGCACGACCGAGACGAGCCGTGTCCACACGGAATCGTTGAAGTGAAACTCTGGCGTCGCCATTTGCCTCTTCGGTTTTACCCGGGATCGATCGTTGGAACGCTGGCCGCGTTCCTGGTTGCAGGGCATTTTGCGCTGAAGCTCGTCCCTCTTCCTTCGGTCTTGCTGCGGCCGCCGATTCAAAGCATCGCCTTGCTGGACCGGAACGGAATTCCGCTCAGGGAAGCGCGGGTCGCCGAGCGCTTCAGCCATGAGCTCGCGCTGGACGAAGTGCCGCCCCACGTCATCGACGCAATTCTGGCCGCCGAGGACAAACGGTTTTTTTCGCATCATGGGGTCGACTGGATTGCGACCGGGCGGGCCGCGCTCAAAGGGTTGGTTCGTGGCCGAATCGTTTCCGGTGCTTCGACCATCACCCAGCAACTGGTGAAAATCTCCGAGCGCCGGCCGCGAACTTTGCGCTCAAAATTGATCGAAAGCGTTACGGCTCTTCGTCTCGAGCAAACGTGGTCGAAAGAGCAAATCCTGGTCGCGTATCTTAACCGCCTCGACTTCGGCAATCTGAACCTCGGCCTTTCTTCCGCGGCGGATTATTATTTCGACAAGCCGGTTTCGGATTTGAGCGTGGCGGAGGCTGCCTTTCTCGCCGGGCTTCCGAAGAACCCGCGGAAACTCAATCCCCACCTCGCGCCAGAGGCCGCGCGGCGCCGGGAAGAAACCGTGTTGCGCCGGATGCGCGAGAATGGCTGGCTCGATTCGGCGCGGCAGGAGAGAGCGCTGGCGGAATCGCTTGCGCTGCGCCCGCCGCAACGCCGTTTTCGCGCGCCCCATTTTGTCGAGATGGTTCTCCAGCAGCTGCCGGAAACGCCACGCGCGGAACTGCGAACCACGCTCGATTTTCGCCTGAACGAGCAGGTGGAAAAAATCGCGCGGGAGCGGCTGGCCCAATTGCGCGAGCAGAATGTGCGCAACACCGCGGTGGTGGTGATTGATAATGCCAGCGGCGATGTCATTGCGCTCGTCGGCTCGGAGAATTACTTCGCGCCGGGCACCGGGCAGGTGAATGGGGCGTGGGCCCCGCGGTCGGCTGGCTCGGCGCTAAAGCCGTTTACCTATCTTCTCGCGCTCGAGCGCGGTGCGACCCCGGCGACGATGGTAGCCGACGTGCGGACGAGTTTCCCGGCGGAAGGCGGTTTTTATCGGCCGGAAAACTACAATCGGCGTTGTTACGGGCCAGTCCGTTTCCGCACGGCCCTGGCCAGTTCGCTGAACATCCCGGCGGTGAAAGTGCTGCTGGCCGCGGGAGGGCCGGCCGCCTTGCATGAGCGCTTGCGCGAGTGCGGTCTAACGACTCTGAACCGGCCCCCGGAAGTTTACGGCCTCGGCCTGACCCTGGGAAACTGCGAGGGACGCCTGCTCGAAATAACCAACGCCTACGCGAGCCTGGCGCGCCTTGGCGAATACCGGCCCTGGCGGGTCCTGGCCGATGCCCCATCCTCGCCCCGGCGGTATTCCCGCCCGGAGCTCGTCTGGCAAATTGCCGATATCCTGAGCGACAATTCCGCGCGCACCCTTGCTTTTGGAATGAATTCGGCGCTGCGCTTCGATTACCCCGTCGCCTGCAAAACCGGGACGAGCACCGATTTTCGCGATAACTGGACCATTGGTTTCACACCGGAATTTTCGGTCGGCGTTTGGGTGGGCAACTTCGACGGCGCGCCCATGCGCGAGGTTTCCGGCGTGACTGGGGCCGGGCCAATTCTGCATGCGGTGTTCGATTATCTGCATGCGAGCCGCGGCACGAGCTGGTACCGCGCCCCGGCCGGAATTGTCGACCGGACCATCCATCCCCTTACCGGAAAATTGCTCGCCGATCTGGACCCTCGCGGGTTGCGCGAGAAATTTGTAGTCGATCGGCTTCCCTCTCCCGAATCGCCGGCGGACTATGACGCGTCCGGAAAGGTCCAGCTAGGGCCGGAGTACGCCGATTGGTTTCGGAGCGCGGAGAACATTGTCCGGGACCACGCGGTCCTCGCCTCGGGTGGTGACGATTTGCGGATCACTTCGCCACTGCCGGGAAGTGTTTACGTGGTCGACCCAGACGTCCCCTCCACGCAGCGCATTCCGCTTCGGGCTTTTGGAGCCGGCAAAGTGCAGTGGCAAAGTGATTCGCTGGCTTGCCGCTCTGAGGGAGGGGCTGATTTCGCCCTCGCTGCCGAAGGCGAGCATCAACTGATCGCAATCGACCCTGCGACAGGTCGTCGAGCAGAAACGCGCATTCGCGTTCGTTTTCTGTAGCTGTAGCGACGGCGCTCTGTCGCCGTAAGAACGCGCCGCCTGTATTTCGGCTTCCGTACGCCGACAGAGCGGCGTCGCTACAACAGCGTGTCTTCGCGTCGATTACAATCCGCTCGTTAGGTCAATCGGCTGCAAGCTGCGCGGAGGTCCGAAAATTTCGCGCAAGACGATAGCGTCGCGCAGGCTTTGCGTCGTCTTCAACCGGCCCGCTAAAGTGGAGAGGTCAGGCTGCGCGACCTTGCCAGAGCGCCGAGATGGATCATCGACTTCGCCGGGCCGCCTGATTTCGAAGCTGAGTTCGCTCACTGGCACTGGCCTGGGGATTTGCGGCTCCGATCGTTGCGGCATTGGCGGCGGTTCGACGGCGGCGGGCAGCGGCGGAGGGACAGTCTTAAGCCGCGGAAGGGGCGAGGGTAGAGGCGGCACATGAGGCATCGCTCCACGCACCGTTGGTCGTCGAGCGACCGGGGGCGGCGGGTGGGCGCCGCGGGGCTGACCTAGCGCTTCCAGAAAACGGCGGATCCGTTCCTCTTCCGATTGCGGATTGTTGCGCGGAAGCGGCTCAGACGGCGGTGGCGGAGGTTCCGAAACATTCTCCGAGCTTTTCCCTTTTTTCGCGAGCCACTGGATGAATCCGATGGCCGCGAAAATAAGAATGAGCCAGGGATGATCGAGGATATTGGCCGCCAGAGTTTGGAGAGCGTGACTCATTGCTCTCAGGTGCCTTCCGTCCGCGGTTTGTCGCCGCCCGCGATCGACTCCCGCATCGTGGTGTCGGCCTGCACATTTTTCATCCGCACATAATCCATGATGCCGAGATTGCCGGAACGAAACGCGTCGGCCATGGCCTGCGGAACGAGCGACTCCGCCTCCACCACTTTGGCGCGCATTTCCTGGGTCTTGGCGCGCATCTCCTGCTCCACCGCCACCGCGGCGGCGCGGCGGACCTCTGCCTTCGCCTGCGCAATTCGCTTGTCGGCGTCCGCCTGTTCGCTCTGCAATTTCGCCCCGATGTTGTCGCCCACGTCCACGTCCGCGATGTCGATGGAAAGAATCTCGAAGGCCGTGTTGCTATCGAGTCCCTTGGCCAGGACCGCTTTGGAAATTCGATCAGGATTTTCTAACACATCCTTGTAGGAATCAGCCGAGCCGATGGCGCTCACGATGCCTTCGCCGACGCGGGCGATGATCGTCTCTTCCGTGGCGCCGCCGACGAAGCGATCCAGATGCGAGCGGACAGTCACCCGCGCTTTGACCTTCGCGCCGATGCCATCCTTTGCGACGCCATCGATCGTTTGCCGGCCCATGCTCGGGTTGGGCACGTCGATCACTTTCGGATTGATGCTGGTGCGAACGGCTTCGAGCACGGTTTTGCCGGTGCCTTTCGTCGCCAGGTCGATCGCGCAGGCCCGATTGTAGTCGAGCGAAATGCCGGCCTTGTCCGCCGCAATCAGGGCGAGGATCACCTGGTTAACGTCACCACCCGCGAGGTAATGCGCCTCGAGCGGATCGCTCGGGATATCAATGCCGGCTTTGACGGCGGTGATGCGATTGTCGACCACCATTCCGACCGGCACCTTTCGCAGGCTCATTCCAAACATCTTGAATAACCCCACGGGCGCATTGGCGAGCCGGGCCCGAAGCCAAAAATTGAAGAACCGGAAGACAATGATGCAGAGGATAAAAGCGACCAGGGCAACGACCGCGATGACGACGAGATAAAGCGACTCCATGGGGGCAGATTAGCGGGGCCGATTCGGCACGTGAAGTCTATTCCGAATGGTAGGGACGCCGCGCTGCGGCGTCCGCGGTAGTGCGCCCAGAGTGGTTCGCTGGGCGGACGCCGCAGCGCGACGTCCCTACCAACGCAATCTTTCGTTGCAATCCCCGCGAGACGGAATACGCATTGCGCGCAATGAAAACCAGGGTCGCGGTGGTGGGCGCTTCCGGATACACCGGCGAGGAGCTGGTCCGGCTGCTTTTGCGGCATCCGGGCGCGGAGCTCGTGGCCTGTACCTCGAGGCAGTTTGCGGGCAGGAGTGTCGCCGACGTTTTCCCGCGCACTGGTTTGCATTCCGCCGCGCACTCGGTCCGGTTCAGCGAACCATCCGCCGAAAAGTTGAGCGCCGACGCCGAGGTCGTCTTCCTTGCTTTGCCCCATGGCGTGGCGGCCGAGTTCGCCGCGCCGCTTCTGCAACTGGGCGCGCGCGTCATCGATCTCAGCGCGGACTTCCGGATCAGAAACCCGGAAATCTATCGGGAGTTCTACGGTCACGAACACGGCGCGCCCGATTTGCTCGACGGCGCGGTCTATGGCTTGCCGGAGATTTATTCGGACAAGATTCGGGAGGCGCGCTTGATCGCCTGCCCGGGTTGTTATCCGACGAGTATTCTTTTGCCGTTGATCCCGCTCCTGCGAGAGAAATTGATCGAGCCGGGCAGCATCATCGCTTCGAGCCTGAGCGGGGTGAGTGGAGCCGGCCGGAAGGCTGAGCTCGATTATCTCTTTGTGGAATGTAACGAAAGCGTCCGGCCCTATGGCGTGCCGAAACATCGGCATCTGGCCGAGATCGAGCAGGAATTGTCGATCGCAGCTGGAAGCTCGATCAAGATTCAATTCACGCCCCATTTGGTCCCGGTGAATCGCGGTATCCTCACGACTCTCTATCTCACGCCGACGGACGGACAACGCATCGGCGCGGCGTTCCAGAACGCCTACGCGGACGCTCCTTTTGTTCGCCTGCTGGGAGAGAAGGCCTTGCCTGATACGAAGAACGTCATCGGCTCCAACGTCATCGAAATCGCCTGGCGCCACGATCCACGCACGGGCCGCCTCATCGTCATGAGCGCCGAGGATAATTTGCTCAAAGGCGCCAGCGGCCAGGCGATCCAATGTTTCAATTTGATGCGCGGTTACGAGCAGACCGCGGGATTGCTGTGAAGGACTCGTTCCGAAAAATTGACGGCTCGATTTGCGCCCCTCGCGGATTCAAGGCCGCCGCCGTTTTTTGCGACATTAAGCGGCTCGGGACCGGCAAAGGCTCGGAGAAAGGCCGGAAGCGCGATCTCGCGTTGATTGTCTCCGATATTCCGGCGGCGGTCGCCGGGATGTTCACCACCAACCAGGTTTGCGCGGCGCCGGTAAAAGTGAGCGCGAAAAATTGCCGCCGTCGCTTCGTGCGGGGCATTGTGGTCAATTCCGGAAACGCCAACGCATGCACGGGTGCTCGTGGGTTGGCCGACGCTCAGGAAATGACGCGCTGGACGGCGTCCGCTGTAGCGGCGGTCTCTGACCGCCGAAATAAAATTACTGGCGATCGGTCGACGGTCAGAGACCGCCGCTACAGGAAAATTACCCCGAAGGACGTCCTCGTCGCGTCGACGGGCCGGATCGGGGTGCCGATGCCGATGGCGAATGTGGAGCGCGGGATTCTGGATGCCGCGCAGCGACTGGCGCGCAGCCCGGAGGCCGCTCGCGAAACCGCCGAAGCGATCATGACTTCCGACACGCGCCGGAAAGAGATCGCCGTTGAGTTCGAGCTTGGCGGCGTTCCCGTTCGAATCGGTGGAATTTGCAAAGGCGCTGGAATGATTCAGCCAGGGATGGCGCCGCACGCAACGATGCTCGGATTCCTGACGACCGACGCGGCGATTGCGAGCGACGATTTGAAAACTGCCTTGGAGCGCGCCGTCGCGCAAAGCTTCAACCGTATCACGGTCGATGGCGACATGAGCACCAACGATACGGTGCTGATTTTGGCGAATGGTTTGGCTGGCAATGGGCCGGCGGGTCTCGGGCTTTTTCAACAAGCGCTCAACTTTGTAACGCTTGAGCTGGCGAAGATGATCGTGCGCGATGGCGAGGGCGTTACGCGTTTCATAATCCTGCGCGTCCATGGAGCTCGAACGGCGGCTGACGCCGAGGCGGTCGCGCGCTCCGTGGCGAACAGCACGCTGGTGAAAACGAGCTGGTTCGGCGGCGATCCGAACTGGGGCCGCATCCTGTGCGCGATGGGCTATTCCCCGGCGAAGGTCGACGAGAGCAAAGTGGACGTAGGCTACAGCCGGCCAGGGAAGAAGAAGGTCACGTTTGCCGTTCGCCGCGGGCAACCGACTCGCGTCGCGTTGCAGACGCTCGGAGCCATCGTGGCCGGGCCCGAGTTCGATCTTCATATTTTCCTGAACAACGGCCGCCATGATTGCGTCCTTTACACGAGCGATCTGACGGAAGAGTACGTGGAGTTTAACAAGGGCGATTTGAGCGATCCGAGTTCGCTCGGTGGTTAATGCGGGGCCATGCAGGAAATCATCACCAAAGCCGGAACGCTCCTCGAAGCATTGCCATACATTCAACGGTTTCGCGGCGAGGTCTTCGTCGTGAAATACGGCGGCAGCTTCATGGATTCGCCCGACCCGGCGGAACGTCATCGGGTCGCGCGCGAAATCGTGTTCTTGGAAGCTGTCGGGATCAACCCGGTGGTGGTGCACGGCGGTGGCAAAGCCGTGACTCGTGCGCTCGAGTCAGCGGGCCTGACGACCACGTTTCTCCAAGGCCAGCGGGTCACCGACGAAGCGACCGTGCAGGTCGTGGATGAAGTTCTTTCCCGTGAGATCAATCCGGAAATCGTCCGAGCGATCGAAGAGCTGGGCGGCCGGGCCCGGGGCTTTGCCGGCACGGAAATCTTTCGCTGCCGGAAATTCTGGCCTAACGACGAGAACGGCAGCCAGATCGACCTTGGCTACGTCGGCGAAGTTTATGACGTGAACGTGGCGCCGTTGCGGGAATGCATCCGGCGCGGGCTCACCCCGGTAATCAGCCCGACCGCGCGGGGCGAGGATGGCCGCATCTACAATTGCAATGCCGATGTCGCCGCGGCCCGGGCGGCAATCGCGCTCTGGGCGCGCCGGCTCGTTTTCATGAGCGACGTTCCCGGGTTGCTGCGCGACCCGAACGACCCAGATTCCCTGATGCGCCACCTGAGTGCGAGTGAAGTGCCCGAGCTGAAGACGCGCGGGATCGTGGGCGAGGGGATGATCCCCAAGGTGGATAGCGCCGTGGCCGCAATCCAGAGCGGCGTGGAGAAGGTGCAATTCGTCGATGGCCGCGTCCCGCACTCGATCCTCTTGGAAATCTTTACGGACGCTGGAGTGGGGACGGAGGTGGTGCTGTGAAGATGGAAATCGGCGGGGAGATGAAAGCGATCAAGGTCGATCGGCTGAGCGATATTCGGAAGCAGTATCAACGGAACGTGGTTCCATCCTACGCGCGTTTCGATCTTGCGCTGGACCATGGCGAGGGCAGCTACGTTTACGACGTTGCGGGAAAGCGTTACCTCGATCTTGGCGGCGGCATCGCCGTCTGCGCGCTGGGCCACGCAAACCCGGAGATCACCGAGGCACTCCTCGAGCAATCGCGAAAACTGCTTCACGTCTCCAATCTCTATTTCACGAAGCCGCAGGCCCGGCTCGCGGAAGCGCTGGTCGGGCTGATCGGGTCGGGTCGCTGCTTTTTTTGCAATAGCGGCGCTGAAGCGAACGAAGGCCTCTACAAGCTGGCGCGCAAGTTCGGCCATGACGCCGGCCGCTACGAAGTGCTCACGACCGACGGATCATTTCATGGACGCACCCTGGCCGGGATCGCCGCGACCGGTCAGGAAAAAGTGAAGAAGGGTTTCGAGCCGATGGTGGACGGTTTCCGGCAGGTTCCGTTCAACGATCTGGAGGCGACGCGCTCGGCGGTCACGCCAAAAACCGCGGCGATTCTTATCGAATCGATCCAGGGCGAAAGCGGGATCACGCCCGCGACGACCGAATATCTGCTCGGCCTGCGGAAGCTTTGCGATGAGCGGGGCATGTTGCTCCTGCTCGACGAAGTGCAGGCCGGTCACTTTCGGACGGGCAAGTTCCACGGCTGGCAGCGCATTCTCGAAGATGTGCCCGGCGCGGAAACATTTGTGCCGGACGCCATCTCGATGGCGAAGGGGCTCGGGGGCGGTTTCCCGATCGGTGCGTTCTGGGTGAGCGAAAAATATGCGGAGGTTCTTTCCGCCGGCACCCACGCCACGACCTTCGGCGGTAATCCGCTCGGCTGCGCGGTGGCGCTGAAGGTCCTTGAAGTCATAGGGCGCGATCAGCTCGCGGAGAATGCGCGCGACCTGGGCGCCTTCATGACTGGCGAGCTGCAACGATTGATCCGGAAATTCCCGACGGTGTTGAAAGAGGTGCGCGGGTTCGGTTTGATGATTGGTTTGGAGTTTCGCGCGGATGCGCCCGGCTTCGGCAAAAGCGAGAAAGCGCCGGCGTTGCAAGTCGTCGACCGTCTGCACGCCGCAGGTGTGCTCACCGTCCCGGCCGCAACCTCCGTGATTCGCCTGTTGCCCGCCCTGAACCTCACCCGGCCGGAAGCGATGGAAGGGTTGCGCGCGATCGAAGTGGTCGTCGCCGCGCTGGCGGCCTAATTCCACAGGCGCGTTCGGCCCTATTGCGGACGGACGTACGTGACTGGCAACGGTGGTTTGTTAACCTGAATGAGTCGGGCATTGTTACCGAGGGCGCGCAGATTCATCAGGCCCGCCTCCCGGATCGTTTGGGGTGTACCGAGGACATACCAGGTGACGGTCTGCGTGCAGGGTGGCGTGGTGAGAGAGCCGGCATAGGTGTAATAGTTGCCCAGCTCCTGCGGCAGCAGTTTGCTGAAAGCGATCGGCACCTGGCCGGACTTCTCGCAAACAGTCTTCGGAAGGCTCTTGAACACGGGCTCTAAAGCGGGATGGTCGGGGCCCTTGTCCAGGATTACACCAATAACCGCGTAGTAGGTCGTGCCGCCGTCGATCCGGGTATGGACGACGTGCATCTCGGCCGGTTTTTCCGCCCCCTCGATGTGATGCTCGCTTGGAACATGGAAGTGAAACTTGACCAGCGTGTACTCAACCTTGTTGATCGTGATCTTGCTGTTGGCCTCGACGGGTGTGACCTCGATGTCATAGCCCGTGTTCCGAATCGTCGCCCTGCCGTCGAGGTACGCTACCTGGATCCGCGGGCCTGGCGTAGGCGCTAGTTTCGGCAGATCAATGGGTGATTGCCTCGTGCCCCCGCATTGGTTCTCCTTGTCCGGTATCTGAATATTCGGCCATTGCGCCGGACCCGAATAGCCGCAGTAGGAGAAGCGCGGCGGGCATTGGTCGTCGCCGGCGAATGCGGACGCAGCAAACAGGAGGAGACTCAAGAGAGGGAGGACTCGCATAGTGATAGGCTGAACAGAACGGAAGGGATTGGCAAGCCTTTCCGATATTGGAGACGACGGTGACAGGCCCAGCGGTTGATCGCCCGAATGCAGAAGCTATGCTGGTTTCTCCGGCGGCAACGAACGTTTGCCCCCGCCCTGGCGGCGTCACAACAATGAAAAATCTCCTGAGCATCGAGCAACTGAGTCGTGAGGAGATGGATGACATCTTCCGCGTCGCCACTTTGCAAAAGCAAAATCGCGGCAAGCACACGGAGTTTCCGCTGCGCGGCCAGACCTGGGGCCTGATTTTTTCCAAGCCGTCGACGCGCACTCGCGTGTCGTTCGAAGTCGGTGTGCGCGAACTGGGCGGAGAAACGATTTTCCTGAACCCCAATGACATTCAGCTCGGGCGCGGCGAGCTGATCAAGGACACGGCTCGCGTCCTGGCCCGCATGGTTCACGGTGCGATCATCCGGACGTTTGCCCAGGCCGATATCGAGGAGTTCGCGGAATTCTCCGCCCTGCCGACGATCAACGCCCTGACCGACGACGAGCATCCCTGCCAGATCCTGGCGGATATTTTCACCATCCAGGAGAAGCTCGGAACCATCGAGGAAAAGGTCGTGACCTTTGTCGGCGACGCGAATTCGAATACGGCGCGCTCCTGGATTTTTGCCACGGCGAAAATGAATTTTGAGCTGCGGCTGGCGGCGCCGCACAAGTATCAGCCGAGTGCGGAGGTGCTAAAGCGCGCCGGCGGGAAAGTGATCTGCAATGCGAACTTGCAGGAAGCAGCGACTGGGGCGGACGTCCTTTACACCGATATCTGGGTTTCGATGGGGAAGGAAGGCGAGGAAGCGCGGCGCCAGGCGGAGCTTGGTCCGTACTGGATCAACGAAGCGCTGGTGAAATTGGCGAAACCGGACGCGCTGGTGATGCATTGTCTTCCCGCCCATCGCGGCCAGGAAATCGACGACGCGACGCTGGAAGCGCACGCCCAGACGATTTTCGATCAATCCGAGAATCGGCTTCACGTGCAGAAAGCGGTGCTCGTAGCGGTGACGGCCAGTTAAAGCGACTACGCAGGTTGCGCTCCTCGAAGCTGCCAGTGGTCTCCGCGGCTAGCTGAATTTCGAAGTAAAATGCGGAGAGCGGCGGTGTCTCCGCGATGCGGATGGCGCCGTCGCTGATCTCGCCGGTCGAGCCGGAGAGTCGCTCAATCAGCGTTGGCTTCGCGTCGGGCGCAAGATCGAGGAAACGCCGCGCCTCAGCCGGGAGACAAACTTTAATCTCACTGAAGGTGAGCTGAGGATGCAAATTCGCGACCACGAGAAAGCGCTGCAGTGTCAGGGGATCGTAACGGAGAAAGGCATAGAGCCAGTGGCCGCTCGCCGATTCGCCCGGCATTCGCCCGAAATGCGGGTTGTCGTGGTTCGCCGAATTTAGCGGAAAGAATTTTCCGTCTCGAAACGCAGGCTCGCCGACGAGATTGATGAGCCGGCCGTAGAAATGCCTTAGCTCATCCTGTTCGGGCGAAAGACGTCCGCCATCGTATTGATGATCGTTTACCCATTTCACGAACTCCGGCATCGACCAATAGTCGAAGATCGAAGTGCGCGCGTCATCCCCGCCAAATCCTTCCGCACCCTCAGCCGGTTCACCAATTTCCTGGCCGTTGTAAAGCATGATCGCGCCGCGCGATAATCCGTAAAGAATCGCGGCGACTGGCCGGCCCACATTCATTCCAATGCTGCCCCATTCGCCGCGTGCCGCGAGCCGGACTTCGTCGTGGTTTTCCGCGTAACGCACGGAGTTGTGACAGATGAAATCGTCGGCAATCTCGCGATCGATATCGTTCGCCCAGCCGGAGCCGTCGTAAATGCGTTTGAGCGCCCGATAGGCAGGGGCGTCGTAAACGGCATTGAACCCGGCATTCAACAGGTCGAAGAGCACGTTGCCGCGGCCATGGTTGAGCTGGGAAACAATCGGATCGGTCCCCGGGACCTTTGCCGGGTCATCGTCGTAGGCTTCGCCCATGAAGAAGATGTCGGGTTGGCGGCGCCGCGCTTCCGCGATGGTCCACGACCACACTTCCGGCGGCACCATGTGAGCCATGTCGCAGCGGAAACCATCCACGCCTAACGACTGCCAATACGCGATCACCTGATCGGCCTTTTTCCAGGTGTCTGGGATTGGTTTGTCCGGGGCCCAGGCATTTGGATATTCGCGGACGGACTTTGTCGGATCGGTGAAATCGAAGCCGTAGTTCAATTTGATCGTCTCATACCAATCGTGAAGCTGCGGCGTCCAGCTCACGCAATTGTTGCCGGTGACGCGGCCGAATGTTCTCTCGCCCTCGAAGATTCCATCGCAGCTCTGTAGCGGCGGTCTCAGACCGCCGTCATCTTGCGCGGCTCGACGGTCCGAGACCGCCGCTACAGCCTGGCAGGTTGGACTGAGCGCGACTCCATCGCGAAACGTAGGCAAGCGGAGCGGCGGCCCGTTCGCGTCCGGCGTGAGGTAAAAGAAGTTGTTGTGCGGGTGGAAGAACTTCGTCCGGTCATCTCCTGCGCCGGCGCTGCCGCAAGTGCCGAAATTGCAATCAGGCCGGACACACGAGCTGTAGCTCCGCGCGACATGGTTCGCCACGAGATCGATGATCGCCTTTAGCCCGTGGTGGTGTAGCCGCTCGACCAGTTCCTGAAATTCCTTCATCCGATCGGCGGCGTTCATGGCGTAATCCGGACAGACATCGAAATAATCCTTAATCGCGTAAGGGCTGCCGGCGAGGCCCTTGAGCAAATCGGGATCGTCTGCCGGTTGGCCAAATTCCGAATAATCAGTGGCGGTGGCCTGTTGCAGAACCCCGGTCAGCCAGACGTGCGTGAATCCCATCTCGCGGATTGAAGCGAGCGCGTCGTCGTTGATGTCCGCGAATTTCCCGACGCCATTTTCCGCCAGGGTCCCGTTTCGCCGGCGGGTCTCGTTTGTATTGCCGAAGAGCCGGACGAACAGCTGGTAGATGCGGGTCCTGATTTTGGCGAGGTCATGGCGGCTGCGCCAGAGCAGGAGCGGAGCATTCCCATCCAGGCGCAATTGGTGGTAATGCGGAATGAATTTGTCGCCCGTTCCCGAAACGACCGTCCGGTCCGAACAACCCCAAAACCAGCCCCAGCCGTCATTCGCGTTCGGGTCTTTGGCGAAGATCGCGAAATTGATCGTGGCCACGTCGCCGACGACAGCGCGCGGAATGTGAAAGGTGAATTCGCCGTTCTGCTCCGTTACATCGAACGCCTGGGTCTGCTCGCGTTCGCTCCAGCGCCAACGTTCCCATCGGCGGATGATCGGAACGATCAGGCCGTTTCGGATTTCCGCCGTGAGAAGCAGATCGCCTTTGAAAGGCAGAAAGACCGTCGAACCTTCCGCCCATTGCGCGAACGGAAGAACCGCCGCGCCGATCTGTCGTAGCGTGCCGAGGGCCAAAAAAATATTTATCGCATTCTCGATCGTGCCGGCGGGACGATACCGGAAAAGAAATTCCCGCGAGGAGGTAATGACGGTAATCGAGACATTGTCCGAACCGGCAATGGTTTGCTCCGGCATCGCTTGGTTATGCCGGAAGCGTGGCGAATCGGAAAGGAGAACTCCAAAGAGCCGGCAGTGCTCAGGGGGACTCGAACCCCCATGCCTTGCGGCATACGTCCCTCAAACGGACTTGTCTGCCATTTCACTACCCGCGCGGGGAGAGAGGATGGAAGCGCACGATTTTCTCACAACGCGGTGGTGGAGCACTCCTTGATTTTCAGTGCCGGTTGAAGGGAGTGATCGACAGTTTCGAAAGACTCCTTCAAGATTCGCGCTGCCTCCAACCAGAAAAAATCCCCTGTGAAATCTCGTTTTGCCTTCGTCGGAATTTTCGCCGCAGTCCTCCCTGGCGTCCTCACCGCGCAAGCAGGAACAGCCGCCGGATTCCCACCACTCTCCCCAGTCCCCAAGACGGGGGCTCTGAAGGATGACCCGAAGGCCACGAAGTTTTGGTTTATCGCTGCCGGCGATAATCGGCCGGCGTCCGAGAGTTTGCCGCAACCCGACGTGCTGAGTCAGATTTTCAAAGACGCCCAAAAATTCAAGCCGGTCTTTTTTCTCTGGTCAGGCGACACGATTTACGGTCACGAAAATCACCGCAAAAAACTCGAGGCGCAGTACAAAGAATTCTTCCATCAAGCGCAGCACGCGAACGTCCCCGTCTTCAATGCGCCTGGAAACCACGAGATGGATTCCGTGCAGAAAATAGGAAACGAAAAAATCGAAACGCCCGATTCCAGGCTCCAGGCGTTTTATCTGGAGTTCATGAAATTTCCGTCCGGCGCTCCCGCCTACGGCGCCTTCGATTACGGAAACTCGCGCTTTATCGCCCTGGACACGGAAGAAGTAGCGACCCCGACCCCGACGCCGACTGGAACGCCGACTGCAACTGCGACCGCCACAGCGACGCCCGCGAAAAAGCTTAGATTGGATCCCGGCTTCGTCAGCCCCCAGCAGATCGATTTATTAACGCAAGACCTCGAGGCCAACAAATCCAAGGCGCACATTTTTGTCTTCATGCATCATCCGATCATGCCGGCGAAAAGTTCGTCTGGCCTGGAGCCGGCAATTGCGACCGCTTTGCAAACGCTCTTCAAAAACTACCCGAATGTTTCCTATGTCATCGCGGCGCACGAGCATCTGTACTACAACGCCACGGGAACGACTCTGGCTCCGGTCGATCGCCAGGACCCGTCCTCCCAGGGACCATCCTACCTCGTCAGCGGCGGCGCAGGGGCTCCGCTGGATACCTGTCCCGCGAGCGCATGCTCGAATTGCGGCTCATTTAATCATTACCTCGCGTTCGAAGTCGATGGAGACACCGTCAAAGTGCAACTCGTCCCGATTCCGTCGAATTCCCCGACGCCAACTCCGTGCAGCTCGCCGTAGATAGGGTGCCCGGCCCTCATCGGCTGACTTTCCCACGTCGGAACCCCGCCTTTCGTTGGTGCTCGGGGGGGGACTTGAACCCCCATGCCTTGCGGCATACGCCCCTCAAACGTACGTGTCTGCCATTTCACCACCCGAGCGTGCGGAGCATCGGAATGGTAAAGCACGTCCGACGGCCTGCAAGTCTGTTTGGCGACCCCTTCCTGCGCTTGATTGGCCCCTTGCCTGGCCGCTTCTCGACCGCAGATTGATCGGTGCAGCAGGACGAATGGATCAAGGTCGATCTCCATATTCATACGCTCGACGATCCGAAGGACGCGCTCGATTATTCGGCGCACGAACTTCTGGAGCGGGCGCGTGCTCTTGGCTTTCGCGTCCTGGCCATCACCTTGCATGACGCCGTTTTCGATCGCGCGGAAGTTTTTGAGGACGCGGCGAGGATGGGAATCCTGCTTATTCCCGCGGCGGAAGTGCGCCTGGAAGGGGCGGACGTCATCCTGCTGAACGTCACCGGGGAAGAAATCTCGTCGCTTCGCACGCTCGATGATCTGCGGGCGCTGCGAGCGCGGCGCGGCCCATCATTGTTCACGATTGCTCCGCATCCCTTCTATGTTTTTGGCGGCTCGATGGGAAAGAAGCTGGAGGAAAAAATCGATTGTTTCGATGCGATCGAGCTTTGCCATTTCTGGAGCCGCCTCTTCAACCCCAACCGGCGAGCCATCGAGGTCGCGGAGCGATATCGCAAGCCCCTCATCGCGACTTCGGACGCTCATCGCCTCCACGCTTTCGGATCGAATTACACGAGCATTCCGGCGCTCGCGGAACTCACCGTGGAAAATGTGCTGGCCGCGCTCCGGCGGGGGCCACTCCGCCTGACGAGCCCACCCGCCAGTTTTGTCGACCTGGTCAGCACCATATATTTCGTCTTCGTTGCGCATCCCTTGCGGATGAGAAGGCGAGAATTGAGAATGGACCCGCCTGCAACGCTGTAGCATTTGCGGGCAGGGAATGGAGGTAAGAGTTGAGTTGGATCGGCAAACGTGCTCAAAAGATGAACTGACATGAAAAAATTCAGTTTCCTTTTTCTTATTCTTGTGGCGGCCCTGGCTTTCAGCGGGTGCGGAATGTTCGGGTCAAAGAAGGACGACAAGAAAGCGGCGATCGATAAAAAGAGAGCCAAGGCGGATTTGCGCGAGGAAAACAACGACGTGGATTTCCAGGCGTTCGTAAGCCGCCTCAAGAAGGCGATCTCCGCCCACGACGTCAACACGATCGCCGGAATGATGACGGAGGATTTTGGTTATAGCCTGAATCCGGAAAAGGCTGGGGACGGGGTTTTCAAATATTGGGACGAGAATAATCTCTGGCCGGAGCTGGAAGCCATCGTCACGACGGAGAAGTTCGCGAAGAAGGGCGAGTATTGGGTCTCTCCACCGCAGTTTGCCGATCCCAGTCTCAACTACGATGGATACCGGCTTGGTATTCGACGGGTGAAGGGGAGCTGGAAGTTCGTCTATTTCGTGAATGGGTGAGGAAAGTGACATGTGACATGTGACGTGTGACGTGTGACGTGAAAATGCAAAAGCAGCGCTGAGCCAGGATCTCGTCACTTGTCACACGTCACACGTCACTTTCTTGGCCTCCCTCATCGACCGCCGTTTGTCTTTGTCCGCGAGATTGTGAGCTGTGAACCGGGCCACTCGGTTTCGGCCAGAACTTCCTTCTCTTCGGACGATCCGATGTTTGCGGGCCACTTTCCGGGAAATCCCCTGGTTCCCGGAGTAATTATTACCGAGGCGCTGGCGCAGGCGGCCGGCATTGCCGCGGCTTCGGGTTACCCGGACACCGCGAAACCGTTGTTCCTCCTTTCCGCGATCCGGACGATGAAATTTTTCCGAGCGGTCCGTCCGGAAGAGCAGATCGATTTGCAGGCGGAAAAGCTGGGACAGATGGAAGACCTTATCCAGTTTAAGGTCATCGCTACGGTGCGGGGCCAGGCGGTCGCGGAAGGCCAACTGGTTTTGAGCGAGGCCGCGACCTTTGCGCGCGGACCGGAATAGCGCATCGTTGGCTCACTCTCGAGCTCGTGGAACCTGACGGCCGTTTTTCATATCTTTTGATTTCTCGTGCCGGCTCCCGGTGTCTGGGGGTTGTTGTGATTGCCAGCGCCAGCTTCTTGGCGAGCTGTTCGTTTTTTTCGCCGCCACCGCCGTTACCACGTCAGGCGGCTATCGAGTCAGCTTCGATTCCCGCGGCGGACGCGAAAATCGCGGCTCTGGTGCAAAGCGCCGACCTCATTTATTTCCCGAGCGAATCATTGGGCTCTTCCGGACGGTACGAATCGGCCTGGAAATTAGTCGAAGCTTTGCACCGGGAAAGTGGGTCGTTTGCCATCGGCTGGGACGCGATCCGCGGAGACGAACAATCCCTTCTTGATCGCGGGACGAATAGGAAAGTCGCCACCGACGATACTGTTTCTGCGCTGCATTTGCAGGGCTCGGCTCGCGAGATCGAGATCTGCCGCAGACTGTTACGGGACGCCGCGCCCCTCGGCGTTCATTTTCTCGGATTAGCTGATGACGGGGTTGGGGAACAATTCGCCGCTGCGACCATTAGCCGATATTTCGAAGCGAATCGGGCCGAAAAAATCCTGGTCTTCTTTCATCGTGCCCACCTCGGCCGCGATCACGGTGTTCCGTATCTTGTTGCCCAAAAAGTCAGGGCCCGGCAGCTGGTTTTCGATGCGAAGCCGTCACCGACCTCGAGCGCTCAATTACTGGCCGGGGGGCTTCGGCGGAATGGCGGGCGGAGTTGGGGAAGCCTCGAGATCGTAGATGGCCCCCCAGTCGCCGGCGGCGACCTGCCGTGATTCTCGTTCCCACGGTTTCGTGCTGGCTGGGTAATTCGATTTCTCCATCCTTCCCCAAAACAAATAGCGGGTCTGGAGGTAGCGGGCGTTGTCCTTCCAATTGGGGGCGCCGTTCAAGAGAGCCTGAAGTTTGTCGTTCTCGACCGAGGTATTGAATCCCTGGGTCCAGAGATGGCCCGCGTATCCCAAAACCATTTTTCGTCCCTGGAGCAGAACGGGATGATTGTAGGTGGCATACCCTGCGAAGCGCGCGTTGGTGGGGAGCTTGCGCAGCGCCGCACCGACGGCATCCAGCTCGGTGCGTTCCGCGACTCCAAATCCGGGCTGGCCTGCCTTCAAACCTCCGAAGAGCGCGACAAAGCCCGAGAAGAACAGAACGATACAGGCAATCGCCCGGAGGGGGAATGGCCAGTGCGAGACCAATCCCTTCCAGAGAAAAGGAAGGATGATGAAATAAGCCCACACGATGATCTTGATGTTGTCCCATTCCCACGGCGCGGTCTTGACCAGGTAGCCAAGCAAAAAGATCGCGAGAGCCGCCGTGACGAAAGGGAAGGCCGCCGGCAGGGCGGAATCAGGAGTCCGGGAGAATTTTTTCCAGGCATACCAGAGAGTGCTCGCAAGGATTGCGGCGGAAAAGAAGACCACCAGGTAGAGCCAAAGTTTTGAGTTCGTCCGTTGCGACTGCCCGAGAGCGAATTTGAAAAGCCCGGCCGCGACGAGGAGAGCGCCCGCCGGAAAAACGAAGGCTGCCCCGGCCGGCATCTTGAACTCAGGGTCGCGAAAGATCTTCCATGCGGCCATGGCGGTAATGCCCACAAAGAAAAGGACGAGCGGAACCCAGCCGCCAAAGTTGACCAGCCAAAACTTGAGGAACGGCATGGCGAACTCGCCGTTTTGCTGGACCCAGCCGGGCTTCCATTCCAGGACCGATCCGGCGTGAAAGTTATCGCTGATTACCCAGACGAAAAAGACCGCCGGGAGGAACGCGGCCCCGACAAAGAGAAGCAGCTGCTTGCAAGTCTTCGCGTTACCGAAAAAGAAAATGAAGACGAGCACAATGCTGAGCGACATGAACGTGTGAACGTGGAAAAGCGGCATGGTCGCGTAAAGCGACAGCTCCACCCAAAAGGGGAGAGGCGGCTTCTTCGGGGCGGCGGCATTCTCAGGCAGATCCGGCGCGGAGGGAGATCCGGCCACCGCCGTTTCCGGTTCATTCGGGAAAAATCTTGCTCGCCATTGGTAGAGCAGCAGGAGCGCCGCGGGAATGGCATAGAGCAAGCCTCGCTGGGTCACGAACATCGACAGGGGAATGCTTTTCCAGGCAATCGAGTTCACGCCCTGATAATCCTGGAAAGCGTATGTTTTGAAGTAAGCGAAGCTCGCGACCCCGCCATTAAAGAGAAAGGCGGCGATGCCGAAGCTCCCCGCCCAGCGATACAGCGCATAACAAGTGGCGGCGGAAGCGAGCAAACCAGTCCAAACGAGGCCGCGCGGCACGTCCATTCCCATGAGGGTAAGCAACCCATTAAACAGATCGATTCCCGCCGGGTATCTTAGCTTGCTAAAGGCATGAATTGGGTTGTCCGGCCAAAGCGGGACTCCGCTGGCGAATTGTTTGATGTAAGTGATATGGAGCGACAGGTCACCCAGGTTATTCGGGGATTGGACCCTCCATTCGTTGCCGTCGAGGAAAATGACCCAGCAGAAGGACCGGCACGCGAAAATCGCGAAGACCGCGGCCATCAGCCAAAACCAGATGTGCCGGTACCTTTCTCGCGGCGGCGTAACGACCACCGGCTCTTTCTTGAGTCGCTTGAGCGCTCGCCGGCTTAGCTGAATTTCCGGGTTTTGATTGGGTTGCTCCAATGGCCGCCAGGGGGAGGGATCGTACTCGGTGAACCACCAGGCCAGGATAGCGGTGACCAGACCGATGAGCATCGAAAGCGTCGCCAGCGACCTGCTCAATCCTCCCTCCGCCATTCCGAGAAGAACGGAGGCAACAACCGAGATATTAGCAAAGGTGAGTAACGCCGATAACCACTTCATGCCCTGTTCCCCTTCTTCTAGGGCGCCGGTTTGCCGACAAATTCCGGGACGCGTCCGGGGAAGAGTTTTCCGAAGGTCTTGGCGTTCAAGTAGAGCTTCGAGGGGTCCTGATACTCGCGAATGGTCAGCGGTTCCGTGAAATAGCTTTCGTGCAGTTTCGCTTCCACCGTGGCGATCTTGTCTTCCTGCACGAGAAGGAAATCGCCATCGAGTTTATCGGGCATGTTGCCGCCCTCGTAATATCCTACACGAGTGAAATCGCCCAGCATCCAGGGGAGGGGATAGGTGCTGCCTCGGATCAGGTGGCCAACCATCTGGTAGTAAACCGGGTCGGATTTGGCGAGACGCAGGACCGGCCGGGTCAGCTTCCAGACGTCCTTGTAAGTCTGAACATAAACATAGGGTTCCTTGCTATCGGTAAAATGGACGTAGTTCAACCGGATACACAGGGCGAGGGAAATGGTAAGAGCGATCCCCGCTCCGATGTAGACCGCGCGAGTAAGGCTGACCGGAATCAGACCCGGTATCAGAAGAAGCACGCCGCCGAAGAGGAAAAGGAAAGGCCAGCCGAAGCTAATGATACACCATGGCGTCTTGTAGGCGATAATGGTGTAGGCGATCAGCGTTCCGACGCTGTAGATGGAAAGATAACGCAGCGCGAGGTGCTTGAACCACAGACACGCCCCGCAAAGGACGAGGCCGATCAACGCCGGCAGCTCATAGCGAGCCAGGAGCGCAAACCAATAATAGTTGATCCACTTGTGCGAAGCCACCAGGGCGTAGGCGTCCTTCTCGTGGCCGTTGCCTTTGTTGCCCGTCTGAAACCAGGCTTGGAAAGTCTTGAAGAGACCCGGCACTCCGCTCCAGTTCATGAAGGCGCCGGAATAAAAGAAGATGATGAGACCAACGCCGGCGCCAGTCACGACGAGGAGATCGACAAACGTCCACGTCTGCCGGACGCGTTGCGCATCATGCATTCGAATCATCTTATGCGAGATCCAGGTCATCACGGCCGCGATGGCGGCGCAGCCGAGATGAATGATGTAGGTCTCCTTGGTCAGAATCATCCCGGTAAGGCCCATCCCGGTGCACCAGAGATAGCCGACCGTTCCGCGCCTCCACATTCCCAGCACGCCAAGCATGAAGAGCATCAGGAAGAGAAGCAGCCAGACTTCGTGGATGGCGTAACGCCCGTAGAAAACAAAACCGGGGGAGACCGCCATGGCCAGGGCCGCCAGGCGGGCGACATTGCGCCCGACGAACGGCTCGAACTTCAAGGTCAGATGGACCGACAAGATACTGGCGATCACCACCGGCAAACGGATCGCCCAGAGGTTCCGGCCCAGAAGAGTTTGGGCCAGGAAGAGAATGTAGAAATGGAGCGGGCCGTGATAATTGGTCGGGTCGTAACGGTAGAAGCCGTTTTTCACCATCTGGTCGACGAACCAGCCATTGATGCCTTCATCGAAATGGGGCGGTTTGATCCCGAGCAGAAGGAGCCGAAGAAAGGCGCCGAGAGCGACGATTGCCCAGGGAGTCCAATCGACCCTGCCGGCTCGTTTTACCAGGTCGTCGAGCCTGGCCCCAAGGGTGGGAGAAACCGCTGGCGCGGCCTCCGCTCCGCTGCTAGTAACCGCAGCGATGCGCATTCTCGTAACCGGTGGCTGTGGATTCATCGGGAGCAACTTTATTCGGTATATTTTGGAACATTACAAGCCCGCGTCCGTGAGCAACGTCGACGTGCTCACCTATGCCGGAAATCTCGCGAACCTGGACGGAGTCGCGGAGGAACATGGCGAGCGCTACGAATTTTTCAAAGCCGATATCGCGAATTCCGACCAGATGGACGCGCTCATGACCGAGCACCGGTTTTATGCGGTGATCAACTTCGCCGCGGAATCGCATGTCGATCGCAGCATCAACGATCCCCAGAATTTCATTCATACTAACGTCGTCGGCACCAGTGTTTTACTGGACGCCGCGCGGCGCCATGGCGTCCAGCGCTTCATGCAGGTTTCGACTGACGAGGTCTATGGCTCGCTCGGGGAAACCGGGAAATTCACGGAACAATCACCGCTCGAGCCGAGCTCGCCCTATTCCGCGAGCAAAGCCGGAGCCGACCTGTTGGCGCTGGCCTGCCACAAAACATTTGGCCAGGAAGTGATCGTGACGCGCTGTTCGAACAACTACGGGCCGTATCAATTCCCGGAAAAGTTGATCCCGCTCATGATCATCAACGCCATGCGTGACGACAAACTGCCAGTGTATGGCGACGGCATGAATGTGCGCGACTGGATTCACGTGGAGGACCAT
This sequence comes from Chthoniobacterales bacterium, assembly GCA_035274845.1. Lineage (NCBI taxonomy): Bacteria > Pseudomonadati > Verrucomicrobiota > Spartobacteria > Chthoniobacterales > Chthoniobacterales bacterium. The sequence goes on along the minus strand of DATENU010000022.1, from coordinate 203,832 downwards.
TGCGCCGGAATCGTCGCGGCGCTTTTCGAAGGGAAGCCCGGGGCGACTTACAATTTCGGCGGCGACAGCGAGATGCCGAACCTCGACACGGTGAAAGCAATCCTGCGCAAGCTGGGAAAACCCGAGACTTTGATTTCGTTCGTCACCGACCGTCTCGGTCACGACCGCCGTTACGCGATCGACTCTTCCTTCGCGAAACGCGAACTGAAGTGGAAGCCGCTCCACAATTTCAAGGAAGGCCTTGAATCGACGATCGATTGGTATGCGGCGAATCGCGCCTGGTGGGAACCGCTCCTCGCACGGACCGGGAGGCATTAGGTTCTTCTTGGCAAGCGTTGTTACCCGTTTTCCTGCCGGCGGGCATTGTTCCTGCATCACGCGGGGAGATGAATTCTGCCGTACGCCCCAGGTCCCTCGCGGGGCGTTTTTTTTGCGCCTTTTTTCCTGCGCTTTTCCTCGGAGCCAGCTCTTTAAGCGCCGCGACGTTTACGGTCACTAACACCAGCAGTTCCAGTATTGGATCACTTCGCAACGCCATTGACAGAGCCAACCTCAGTTCTGAGGACGACATAATTGTCTTTGATATCCCGGGCACGGGCCCGCATGTCATCATGCTGGGAACCCCGTTGCCCACGATTCTTTCTAACGTCGTTATCCTGAACGATCGCAGCGGTGATGAGGCGATCACCGTTCAAGCTGGCGGCCGCGCTTTTACGATAGGCGATAATTTCACCAGTCCGTGGGTCCTTGTGGCCGGCATCAATATTAGTAATGGCAATTACTCAACAGGAGGCGCCGTCTGGGCCAATGCCTTTTTGACCCTGCGCAATTGCACGTTCTCCGGGAATCACGCCAACAGCGGCGGGGCGGTGTGGAACGGCCGGAATATGGCCGTGCTCAACTGCACCTTTACCGGCAATTCCGCGAGCCTTGGCGGCGCGGTTTTTAACCAGGGCCTGCTCGAAATCACCAATTCCACTTTCGATAACAACTCCGCGACCGCGGACGGGGGCGGCCTTTATAGCGCGGTGGGAACTCCTTCCGTGACGAACTGCACGTTCGGCGGAAACTCAGCCGTGCGCGGCGGGGCCTTTTACGGCGTCGGGTTGACCACGGCGAACACAATCTTTCAGCGCGGGAGCGCGGGAGAAAACCTAAGCGGCACCGTTACTTCGAAAGGACACAACATTAGTGATGATGCCGCCGGAGGAGACACAGGAACTGGTCCTGGGGGCGCTCTAAATGCCCTGGGCGATATCCGCAACAGAAACCCGCAACTGGACGTTTTGAAGGACAACGGCGGACGCACGTGGACGCGCGCAATTTTTCCTGGCAGCCCGCCCTACAATCGCGGGGGCGACGCGAATGCGCCGGCGACCGATCAACGGAACTTCACTCGCTCCTTTTTGAGCGACATGGGCGCTTTCGAGCTGGGCGGTGCGCCGGCTCCGTCGCCGCCTGCGGTGCTCACCGTTACCAATACCGACGACAACAGTCCGGGTTCGCTGCGGCAGATTATCGTCAGCGCGACGTCGGGGGCGACCATCGAATTTGCGCCAAATGTGACCGGGATCATCACTCTCACGAGTGGAGAACTCCTCATCAATAAAGACCTGACCGTTCACGGACCGGGTGCCTCCGTTCTTGCGGTGGATGGAAACAACGCTGGACGGGTTTTCAAAATCTACAGCGACTTCAGCAAGCTCACGGTCAATCTCTCGGGCCTGACAGTCCGTGGCGGGCGCATAGCCGGCGCGGCCGCCGAAGGGGCGGGAATTTATAGCTGGGCCACGACCTTAACGATTCAGGATTGTGTCATCGCGGGTAATTCATTGGTTGGCGCTGACGCCACGGCGAATAGCTCGAGCACCGGCGGTTATGGTGCCGGCGTTTATAGCTTTGGTCCACTGAGTTTGACCAACACGGTTGTGAGTGGCAACTCGATCATCGGCGGGAAGGGCCATCCCGCTAACTCCGCCTACGCCGCCGGTGGCACCGGATACGGCGCGGGCATTTATCAGGTCGATAATCTGACGATGACTAATTGTCGGATCGAGGGGAACACTATCTTCGGCGGCGACGGAGCGGATGGTGCTCAATCTGGTAATACCGGCGGGGGCGCGTTTGGCGGCGGTATTTATCAAGGCTTCGGGTCCAGCTGCACAATTCTAAACTCCCAAATCATGGGCAATACCATCCAGGCCGGCAATGGCGGCAACGGCGATACCACCGCTTACAATGGCGGCGACGGAGGAGCGGCGTCCGGAGCGGGTCTGCGTCCCTTTGCTCCGCAAGTAACCCTGGTCGATTCTTCGATCAGCGACAACACGGCCATGGCCGGAAATGGCGGTTCGGGTGGGACAATCGGCGGCACCGGGGGCGGCGGAAAAAAAGCTCAGGGCGGGGGTCTCTATTACGGCAGCCGAACGGCTTCAATCTCCAATTGCACGTTTAGCGGCAACTTCGTTCTGGGTGGGAAAGCGGGTCCCTCGCCGACCGGACAGAATGGCGGTTTCGGCGAAGAGGGAAGCGGCGGCGCTATCTATAGAGCGGTAAATACCTATTCCGACGCGTCCATGACGTTGGTCAATAGCACGATCAGCGGCAACTCGGCGACCGGCGGCTCCTCGACAAACGTCGGAAACCCCGGGCGCGGAGGCGGAATCGCGCACCTTTGGGGAGCGCTCAGCACGATCAACTGCACGATAGCGAATAATGCGGCCGCCGGAACTGGCGGTGACGGCAACTCAATCAGCACGTCCGCGCAAGGAGGCGGCCTTTATGTCGAGACCGGGACAGTGACTTTGCGAAACACAATCGTAGCCGGCGGAATCGCAAGCCAGGGGCCGGACATTTTTGGAAGTATTGACCAGAGTAGCAGCTTTAATTTGATCGGCGACGGTTCGAGCCTGACGGGCGCGATCGATGGAACCAACGGCAACAAGATTGGGACGACCGTTTCACCGGTTGATCCACTCCTGGCGCCGCTGGCCGACAATGGTGGCCTCACCCTGACGCGGTCGCTCCTTGCCAGCAGCCCAGCGCTTGACGCTGGAGATAATTCCGCAATTACAACTCCACCATTCATTGGGCCGTCGTTTGCCGACCAGCGAGGTGCTGGATATCCGCGTATTGTAAATACCACGGTCGACATCGGCGCGTTCGAGCTCGGTACGATTTCCTCCTCCCCAACGCCGACCGCCACGCCGACAGCAACCGCGACTGCCACTCCCACGGCAACGGCGACGCCAACTGCAACGGCGACTGCGACGCCAACTGCAACGGCGACCGCGACTCCGACTGCAACGGCGACCGCGACTCCGACGGCAACGGCGACTGCGACGCCAACTGCAACCGCGACTGCGACGGCGACAGCGACTCCGACGACAACGCCGACTGCGACGCCAACTGCAACCGCGACTGCGACGGCAACCGCGACTGCGACGCCGACGGCAACGGCGACTGCGACGCCAACTGCAACCGCGACTGCGACTCCGACGGCAACGGCAACCGCGGTTCCGACCGCAACAACTACTGCGACGCCCACAGCAACAGCGACCGCGACTCCGACGACAACGCCGACTGCGACGCCAACTGCAACCGCGACTGCGACTGCGACGGCGACGGCAACTGCGGCGGCAACTGCGACGCCGACCGCAACGCCCACGGCGACGGCGACCGTGACTGCAACTCCTACGGCAACGGCAACCGCTACAGCCACGGCAACTCCCACGCCTGCTCGGGGAATGATTGGAAATGTCTCGACGCGCTTACCAGTCGGTCACGGTGACGATGCATTGATCGAAGGCTTTATCGTTCAAGGGCCGCAGGGATCGGCAAAGAGGATCCTGGTGCGCGCGATCGGGCCTTCGCTCCTTCCGTTTGGAATCAGCGACGCGCTGGCCAATCCTGTGTTAGAGGTTCACGATTCGAGCGGCGCCACCGTGGCGACGAACAACAATTGGAAAATCACCCAGATCGGCGGCCTTATCCCGGGCGATCAATTCGCGGAGATTAGTGGGAGCGGCCTGGCGCCGAGTGATGATCTGGAATCAGCAATCATCGCGGATCTCACGCCCGGCAGTTACACAGCCGTTGTCCGCGGCGTCGGAAACACAACCGGGACTGGCGTTCTTGACGCCTACGATCTGAGCGCCGCCTCACCGGCGCAGCTCGTCAACATTGCTACTCGCGGTCTTGTGCAACCGGGGGACAAACTGATGATCGCCGGCTTTATCGTCCAAAATGGATCGGTCAGAGCGGTTGTGCGCGCGATCGGGCCTTCCCTGGAAGCGTTCGGCATCACGAACGCGCTGCCCGACACGACACTTCAGGTAAGGGATCAAAACGGCATCGTCATCCTGGAGAATGACGATTGGATGACGAACCAGAAGGCAGAGCTAGAGGCGACCGGACTTCAGCCGAGTAACAATCTCGAAGCAGCCGTTATTCAGAGGATCCCGTCCGGCCAATACACGGCCCAGCTGCGCGGGAAACCTGAAACCACAGGCATTGGAACCGTTGAGGTTTATTTTCTTCCGTAACCCGCTCCACAATTTCAAGGAAGGGCTCAATTCGAACATCGATTGATATGCGGCCAATCGCGCCTGGTGGGAGCTGCTCCTGGAGCGGACGGGGCGGCATTAGGCACTTCTAGTTAGCTCGAAGTCGTTCAGCGAGACGCGGAGGTCGGCTGCGGCTTCAGGGCGGTTTGAGCACCGAAGCTGCTTGAGCAAGAGGGGCTTCTCCTAAGTCCCACGCTTTGAGCATCCACCGACCGCCCTATTCTCGTATTAGCCGGCATCTCCCATGGCGCCTGGGCGCGATTGGCGTTTTGGCTGTTCTCGGGGTGCTCGGTTCCGAAAGAGCGGCGGCGCAATCCGCCCTTGATGGATTCGATCCGAATGCCAACGGCCTTGTCCGCGCTATTGCCGTCCAGGCGGATGGGAAGATCCTGCTCGGTGGTGGTTTTACCACGCTCGCACCGAACGGAGCGGGGACAGTGACACGGAATGGGATCGCTCGCCTTAACCCGGACGGCACCTTGGATTCGGCTTTCAACCCGAACGCCAACAGTGGCGGCGTCGGGAGCGGGGTCGATTCCATCGTGGTTCAGGCGGACGGCAAGATTTTGGTAGGTGGAGGTTTTACCAACATCGGGGGACAGCCGCGCAATCGCATCGCCCGGCTGGATCCTGCAACCGGGTTGGCGGATTCATTCGATCCGAATGCGAACAATACTGTCCTTTCCATCGCGGTGCAGGCTGACGGCAAGATTTTGGCCGGCGGCTATTTTCTCACCATCGGCGGTCAGTCACGTAACTACATCGCCCGGCTCGACGCGACGACCGGATTGGCCGACAACTTCAATCCAAACGCGAGTGATCCCGTCTATTCACTCGTGGTCCAGCCCGACGGCAAGATGTTAATCGGGGGCATTTTCAGGACCATCGGCAGCCAGACCCGCAATCATATCGCGCGGATCGACCCCACGTCCGGACTGCCCGATTCGTGGAATCCGAACGCGGACGATCATGTCTATTCCCTCGCGTTGCAGGCCGACGGCCAGATTTTGGTGGGCGGTAATTTCTTCAACATCGGCGGTCAGGCGCGACGTTGCCTGGCCCGGCTCGATCCCGTGACTGGCCTCGCAGATTCGTTTAACCCGAGCCCAAATAGCAGCGTCGTTTCCATGGCCGTGCAGGCGGACGGCAAGATTCTCGTGGCTGGCTTTTTCTACGGGCCCAACAGCATGGGCGGGCTGACGCGCAACGGCATCGCCCGGATCGATCCGATTACCGGAGCGGCTGATTCCTTCGACCCGAATGCGGGCGTGATTGCTCCGGCTTTAGCAGTAGCGGTGCAGGCAGACGGTAAAGTCTTGGTGGGCGGTAATTTTACCACTCTCGCGCCGAACGGAGGAGCGATGGTGCCGCGTAACCGGATCGCCCGGGTCGAAAAGGACGGCCGGCTCGATCAAACCCTCGATCTCGGCATTGTGGGCGACGCCGTTTTCGCCACCGCTGTTCAGCCGGATGGCAAGATTCTTATCGGCGGCAGCTTTACCAGTGTCTTGGGCGTGCCGCGCAACAACATTGCCCGATTGAATACGGACGGGACGCTTGATACAGCTTTCGACCCTAACGCGAACTATCCAGTTTATGCTATCGCGCTGCAAGCGGACGGCAAGATTTTGGTGGGGGGCCCTTTCAATGGCGCGAACAGCATCGGTGGGCAAACGCGCAACCGCATGGCCCGCCTCGATCCCGTCACCGGGCTCGCTGATTCGTTCAATCCGAATCTGAATGGCGCTGTCTATGCGATCACGGTCCAGCCGGATGGAAAGATTCTTATCAACGGGATGTTTTCGAGCCTTACGCCCATCGAAGGATGGCCGGTCTGGCGCAATTCGATCGCACGACTCGATCCCGCAAGCGGGTCTGTTGATTCCTTCAACCCGGCAGTGGATGCCCCTGTGATTTCAATCGCGCTGCAGGTAAGTGGGAAGATTTGCCTCGGTGGCGGATTCACCAGCGTCGGTGGACAAATGCGCAACCGCATTGCCCGGCTCGAGAGCGAGACCGGCCTGGTTGATTCATTTGACCCGAACTCGACCGGCTGGGTGTATTCAGTCACAGGGCAGCCGGATGGTAGAATTTTGGTGACCGGTGAGTTCATCGCCGTGGGCGGAGAGCTGCGCAACCACATCGCGAGGCTCGATGGCACGACCGGCCTGGCCGATTCTTTCAATCCAAACGCGAGCGACGTCGTGATTTCAACGGTATTGCAGTCCGATAACAGAGTGCTAGCGGCGGGATTGTTCTCCGGGGCTAACGCGATTGGCGGCCAGAAGCGTAATTATTTGGCGCGGCTTGATGGCACGAACGGCTTGGCTGATTCGTTCGATCCCAACCCGGACGCCCGTGTCTCTTCAATCGCCATGCAGGCAGACGGCAAAATTTTGGTGGGCGGCGTTTTCCAAGCGATCGGCGGGCAGACCCGCAATTTCATGGCCCGTCTCACCAACGACACCGCCGCATTGCAAAATCTGGTTGTTTCCCAAACTGTCGTTACCTGGACGCTTGCCGGCTCAAGCCCGAATCTCACGCGGGTCACTTTTGAGTCGTCGAGTGATAGTGTGAACTACATTTTTCTCGGCCACGGGTCGGTCGATGACGGTAACTGGGTGCTGACCGGTTTGAACCTTCCCGCTGGACAAAACATTTACATTCGCGCGCGCGGCTATTATCGGAGTGGGGCCTATAGCTGCTGCGAGAGCATCACCGAATCGATCCGAAATGTTTTTCTGGTCGAGTCGACGCCGACGCCGACGCCGACGCCGACGCCAACGCCAACAGCAACAGCAACAGCAACCGCCACGCCAACGCTCACTGCTACGCCGACACCGACAGCCACGGCGACACCAACAGCCGCTCCAACGCCAACTGCAGTTCCTTCCGCGACGCCGACACCGATCGTATCACCCTCTCCTACACCTGCTGCAACCCCCGGGTCTTTGGGAAACATTTCATCCCGGCTCCGGGTGTTGACTGGAGACAATGCCCTCATCGGAGGGATGATCGTGACTGGGACGGCGAACAAGAAAGTTATCATCCGTGCGATCGGTCCCACTCTGAATGAGTTCGGTGTGTCTGGAGCGCTACAAGATCCAACCCTCGAGCTCTACCAGGGGAGTGCCCTTATCACCAGCAACGACGATTGGCGGCAATCGCCGCAACAGGCAGAGATCCTGAATAGCGGACTTGCGCCAGGCAAAGATGCCGAGGCCGCGATCATCGCGACGTTGACGCCGAACCAGGGCTACACGGCGGTCGTGCGCGGGAAGGATGGGACGACGGGTGTCGGGATAGTGGAGGCGTTCGATTTGGAACAAGGTTCAGCGTCAAAGCTGGGGAACATCAGCACGCGCGGGTTCGTGGACGTCGACGACAACGTGATGATCGCCGGATTGATTATGGGTCCGAGCAATGGAACTAGCGCGAAAGTGCTGGTGCGCGCGCTGGGGCCGACCCTAGGCGATTTCGGTGTGCAAGGCTTTCTGGCAAACCCGACGCTCGATCTGGTGAACTCAAGCGGGACAGTGATTCGCTCGAACAACGACTGGAAGGACGACGCGCAGCAACGCGCTTTGATTGAAGCGGCTGGCTTAGCACCAAGTCACGACGAAGAAGCGGTGCTAGTGCAGACAGTGCCGCCGGGCGCCTACACGGCGATCGTGCGCGGAAACAACCGCGCCACCGGTGTCGGGCTGGTGGAAGTTTACAATATTCAGTAGGCGGCGACCGCACTCTCAATTCAGAGAGTTTTCTTTCGGATTCTGTAGTAAATCTCGACGAGGGAATAGCGGACTGATAGGTGTCGCCCTTCAACGGGCCCTCATGAAACCTCTCCTCCGATTTCTCGTTGGGCCGTTCCTGTTTTTCGTGGCGGCAACGGCCCCTGGGCAGTCGGCGCTCGATGGCTTCGACCCGAACGCGAATGGCACGGTTCGAGTCGTCGTGGTCCAACCCGATGGAAAGATTCTGATCGGCGGCGATTTCACGATGCTGGCTCCCAATGGCGGGCCAACGGTCATGCGCAACCGAATTGCGCGGCTTAACCCGGATGGCACGCTCGATTCCACCTTCGATCCGAACGCAAACAACACCGTCAACTCCATCGCGGTGCAGGCGGACGGCAAGATTGTAACGGGCGGTTCTTTTACGACGATCGGTGGACAACAAAGAAACCGAATCGCCCGGCTCGATGCCGTGACCGGGCTCGCGGATTCTTTTGACTCGAATGCGAGCAGCGCGGTGTTTGCCATCGCGGTGCAGGCGGATGGCAAGATCCTGGCCGGCGGTTTTTTTACGAATATCGGCGGGCAGCCGCGCAGCCGCCTCGCCCGACTCGATCCGGTAACCGGACTGGCGGATTCGTGGGACCCGAATCCGACTGGAACCGGCACGGTAATTTATTCCATCGTAGTCCAGGCAGACGGCAATATCCTGGCGGGGGGCTTTTTCAACGACATCAGCGGACAGGCGCGCCGTAATCTCGCTCGAATCGATCCGATGACCGGAGCGGCCGATTCATTCGACCCTCAGGCGAGCGACGAAGTCCGATGCCTTGCGATCCAGGCAGACGGGCAGGTGATAGCAGGAGGCTTCTTTACGCTGATGGGCGGACAATCCCGCAACAGCATCGCGCGGCTCGATGCGACGACCGGCGCGGCAGACTCCTTCAACCCGAATGCAAACAATGGCGTCTTTACCCTCGCGGTGCAGACGGACGGTAGGATCCTGGCCGGCGGCGATTTCTTCGGTATCGGCGGGCAACAGCGCCACCAGATTGCCCGGCTCGATCCCGTCACCGGCCTGGCTGATTCCTTCAACCCGAACGGAAACAACAGCGTCAATGCGATCGCGGTGCAGCCGGACGGAAAGATTCTGATGGGTGGCAGTTTCACGACGCTCGCACCGAACGGCGGGGCCCCGGTGACGCGCAATCACATCGCCCGGGTCCTGGATGGACCTACCGGAACTCCCACGCCCACAGCTTCACCTTCATCGACGCCTATCCCTTCGCCCAGCCCATCAGCAACTCCGACCTCAACAGTTTCACCTACGGGTACGCCGATAGCCACACCGACTCCTAGCGCAACGGCAACACCTTCGCCGGGCTCAACAGCGACTGCGACAGCAACCCCGGCACCGACTCCAACGGCGACCTGCCCCGGCGATGTTTGGACAAACACGGCCACTGCCAGCGCGCCTACTGGCCGAGAAACTCACACAGCCGTCTGGACCGGCACTGAGATGATTGTGTGGGGTGGAACCGGTGCCAGCGGCAATGTGAACACCGGCGGGAGATACAACCCAGGCGCCGACAGTTGGACGGCGACCAGCACTTCCAACGCCCCTACACCCCGTCAGACCCACACGGCGATTTGGACCGGCGCCAAAATGATTGTCTGGGGTGGACTTGAGTTGGGCGGGAATGTGAACACTGGCGCGAATTACGATTCCGGGACCGATAGTTGGACCGCCACCAGCGCGCTCAACGCGCCCGGCGCACGAAGCCTGCACACTGTCGTTTGGACTGGGAGCAAAATGATCGTCTGGGGTGGATTTGCTCATGACGACAATGGGGATCACTATCTGGACACCGGCGGAATATACGATCCAGCGACGGACAGTTGGACTGCCATGAGCACGACTAACGCGCCGACCGGCCGATACCTTCACGCAGCCGTGTGGACTGGAAACGAAATGATCGTGTGGGGTGGATACGGCCTGACCCACGAGAGACGCACGGGCGGAATATACAATCCAACTACCGACAGCTGGCGAGCCACCAGTATCACGAACGCGCCTACTGCTCGATTCGAAGCCACGGCAGTTTGGACTGGAAGCGAAATGATCGTGTGGGGTGGATTTGGGGGCGGCACCGTTCTGGACTCGGGCGGGAGGTATAACCCGGTGACAGACAGTTGGACGACCATCAGCATCGTTAACGCGCCTCCTGGCCGGAACCTGCACACGGCGGTTTGGACTGGCACTGAAATGCTGGTCTGGGCTGGACGGGACAACAACTTCATGCCGCTAAACAGCGGCGGCAGATACAACCTCAGCACGGATAGTTGGACCCCCATCAGTCCGCACGTCGCTCGATATTTGCACACGGCCGTTTGGACCGGGAGCGAAATGATCGTGTGGGGCGGATATTACACCGATTTCTTGAATACCGGTGGAAGATATTGTGCGGCACCAGCGACACCAACGCCGACGCCCCTGCCAACAGCTGCGCCTGGTTCGTTGGGAAATATTTCGACACGACTGCGCGTGTTAAGCGGGGACAACGCGCTTATCGGTGGGATGATCGCGACGGGGACGGCGAACAAGAAAGTTATTATCCGAGCGATCGGTCCTACTCTGACGGATTTTGGGGTGCCCGGCGCACTGCAGGATCCGACCCTCGAGCTTTACCAAGGCAGCACACTCATCACCAGCAATGACGACTGGCAACAATCGCCGCAACAGGCTGAGATCCAGAACAGCGGACTCGCGCCAGGTAAGGATGCTGAGTCAGCCATCATCGCGACGCTGACGCCGAACCAGGGCTACACGGCCATTGTGCGCGGCAAAGATGGGACCACTGGCGTCGGGGTGGTGGAAGCGTTCGACCTGGAACAGGGTTCCGGATCAAAGCTGGGGAACATCAGCACGCGCGGGTTCGTGGACGTGGACGACAACGTAATGATCGCGGGATTGATTGTAAGCCCGAGCAACGGATCGAACACCAAAGTGCTGGTGCGCGCTCTCGGGCCAACGCTGGGCGACTTTGGCGTGTCAGGCTTCCTGGCGAACCCGACGCTCGATTTGGTGAATGCGAGCGGGACAGTGATTCGCTCGAACAACGATTGGAAGGACGACGCGCAGCAACGCGCTTTGATTGAAGCGGCTGGCTTAGCGCCGAATCACGACGAAGAAGCCGCGCTAGTGGAAACCGTCCCGCCCGGAGCATACACGGCGATCGTGCGCGGAAACAACCGCGCCACCGGTGTCGGGCTGGTGGAAGTTTACAATATTCCGTAGGCGGCCATCGAATTCCCACGCCAGAGAGTTTTCTTTCGTATTCTGTAATAAATCTCGACGAGGGGTTAGTGGACTGATAGGTGTCGCCCGCCAACGGCCCCTTATGAAACACCTCCTCAGATTTCTGGTCGTCCCGTTTTTGCTTTTGATGGCAGCGACGGCGCCTGGACAATCCGCGCTCGACGGTTTCGATCCGAATACCAATGGCGGCATATACATCGTTGTCCGGCAACCTGATGGAAAGGTTCTGCTCGGCGGCAATTTCACTACTCTTTCGCCGAACGGCGGGGCGGCGGTCACCCGCAACCGCATCGCACGGTTAAATCCGGATGGCACGCTCGATCTCGCCTTCAACCCAAACGCTAACGGCGATGTCCGGTCGATTGCCCTCCAGGCGGATGGGAAGATTCTGGTGGGTGGTTTTTTCAACGGTACGAACAGCATCGGTGGGCAGACGCGTAATCGCATCGCCCGCCTCGACGCCACCACTGGAGCAGCTGATTCCTTCGACCCCGACGCAAGCGGTGTTCCATTTGCAATCGCAGTCCAGGCGGACGGCAAGATTTTGGTGAGCGGCAGTTTCAGCAGCATCGGTGGGCAGTCGCGCGGTCGCATTGCCCGACTTGATCCTACGACTGGAGCGGCGGATTCGTTTAACCCAAACGCGAACGGGGTGGTTTTCACAATGGCGTCGCAGATGGACGGACGCATCTTGGTTGGCGGCGATTTCACGAGCATCGGGGGACAATCACGCAACCGGATTGCGCGGGTCGATGCGACAACTGGATTGGCGGATTCATTCGACCCGAACGCGAACGCTTTTGTCACTGCAATTGAGGTCCAAGCGGACGGTAAGATCTTAGTGGGTGGTTTTTTTAACGGTGCGAACAGCATCGGTGGCGAGATGCGCAATCGAATTGCCCGGCTCGATCAAGTGACAGGCCTAGCGGATTCGTTCAACCCCAATGCGACCGCGCTCAATGGTGTTCTTTCAATCGCGGTCCAGGCGGATGGTAAGATTCTGGCGGGTGGCGATTTTACCAGCATTGGCGGACAGACGCGCAACTACCTTGCTCGGCTCGATCCCACGACCGGATTGGCCGATTCCTTCGACCCCAGCGCGGACGCGAGCAGTACCGTGCACTCAATCGTGGTGCAGCCAGACGGCAAGGTCCTCGTGGGGGGCTTTTTCTCGATGCTCGCGCCGAACGGGGGGGCTGTGGTGACGCGCAACGGCATCGCCCGGCTGGAAACGGATGGCAGAGTCGATCAGACGGTCGATTTTGGTATTGAAACCAGCGCCACTTTCGACGCCGTTTTTGCCTACGCCGTGCAACCAGACGGCAAGATTCTCATCGGTGGCAGGTTTCCCCGCGTTCGGGGAGTGACCCGGCACAATATTGCAAGGTTTAACATCGACGGCACGCTTGACATGGGGTTCGACCCAAATGCGGACAGCGGTGTCTACTCAATCGCGGTGCAGGCGGACGGGAAAATTCTCGTAGGCGGCGAATTTAATTCGGTGGGCGGCCAGCCGCGTAAGCTCCTGGCACGGCTCGATGCCATAACCGGTTTAGCTGACTCCTTCGACCCAAGTGGAGTTGGCTTTGGAATTGGCTTTCCTACGGTGCGCTCGATCTCGGTCCAGGCCGATGGCAAGATTTTGGTGGGCGGCGCTTTCACGACTATGGGTGGCCAGCCGCGCAATCACATCGCGCGGCTTGATCCGACAAACGGGTCGGCGGATTCATTCGACCCTAATGCGAGCGGGTTAAACTTTCCTTCGGTGGTGTCGATCACGGTGCAACCGGACGGGAAAATTTTGGTGGGCGGGGCGTTTACGATTATTGGCGGACAACCCCGCAATTATTTGGCGCGGCTCGATGCGGCGACTGGCCTGGCTGATTCGTTCAACCCGAATGCAAACGGCACCGTCTACTCGATTGCGGTGCAGGCGGATGGCAAAATCCTGGCGGGCGGTTTTTTCCACACCATCGGCGGACAAACACGCAATTACCTGGCCCGGCTCGATGCCATGACTGGTTTGGCCGATTCATTTAATCCAAACCCGACCACTAACGTTGATGGAATCACGCTGCAGGCGGACGGAAAAATTCTGGTGGTTGGCGATTTCAACGGAACAAACAGCATAGGGGGCCAGACGCGCAACCGTATCGCCCGACTCGATGCCAGCACTGGTTTGGCCGATTCATTCAACCCCAATGCGAGTGATACTGTTGACGCGATTGCGGTGCAGGCGGACGGTAAGATTTTGGCTGGGGGCTTCTTCCAGACCATCGGCGGACAACCTCGGAATCGAGCCGCCCGATTGAGTAACGACACTGCGGCGCTGCAAGATCTCACCGTGACGCCGACCACTATTAGTTGGAAGCTCTCTGGGGCGAGTCCGTCACTGAGGCGGGTTTCTTTTGAGCTCTCGACGGACAATCTAAACTACGCCCCGCTCGGCGATGCTCTCCTGTCTGATTCCTCCTGGAATCTGACTGGCTTGCATCTCCCAACCGAACAAAATATTTACGTCCGCGCGCGGGGCTTTTATCACACTCTTGGATCGGAGAGCATCACAGAGTCAGTGCGGAATGCTTTTCTCGTGGCGCCCGGCAGCTTGGGCAATATCTCGACGCGTCTTCGCGTGTTGGCAGGAGATAACGCCCTTATCGGTGGAATGATCGCGACTGGGACGGCGAACAAAAAAGTAATTATCCGCGCGATCGGTCCTACGCTGACGGACTTTGGCGTGCCCGGCGCCTTGCAGGATCCAACTCTGGAGCTTTATCAGGGCAGCACGCTCATCACCAGCAACGACGACTGGCGGCAATCGCCGCAACAGGTTGAGATCCAGAACAGCGGTTTCGCGCCCGGAAGAGACGCTGAGTCGGCGATCATCGCGACGCTGACGCCGAACCAGGGCTACACGGCGATTGTGCGCGGGAAGGATGGAACGACTGGCGTAGGAGTGGTCGAGGCGTTCGACCTGGAACAAGGTTCAACTTCAAAGCTCGGGAACATCAGCACGCGTGGTTTCGTGGACGTGGACGATAATGTGATGATCGCGGGATTGATCGTGAGCCCCAGCAATGGAACCAGCACCAAAGTGTTGGTGCGCGCGCTGGGGCCAACGCTCGGAGACTTTGGGGTGCCCGGCTTCCTGGGGGATCCGACCCTTGATTTGGTGAACTCGAGCGGAACTACCATTCGCTCCAACGACAACTGGAAAGACGATCCGCAACAGCGCTTAGAGATTGAAGCCGCGAACCTGGCTCCGACTCACGATGAGGAAGCGGCCCTGGTGGAGACAGTCACCCCGGGCGCCTACACAGCGATTGTGCGCGGCAGCGGCCGTACGACCGGCGTCGGCCTGGTCGAAGTTTACAATATTCCGTAACCGCTCCTAACCATGACAAAGTCATACGGCCGATATCTGCTCTCCTTTGCCGGACTCATCGTAGCCCTGCTCCTGGCGCCGGCGGTTGATGCGGCGAGCTTGACGGTAAACAGTCCCGCCGATTCAGGCGGGAGTTGTCCCGGCGCGAGCTGCACGCTCCGTCAGGCAATTGCGGCGGCTGCATCCGGCGATACGATCAACTTTGCTCCCGGCCTCTCGACAATAAATCTCACAAGCGGTGAGTTGTTGATCGAGAAGAGCCTCACTATCACCGGTCCTGGCGCGAATCTGTTGACTGTGCAGCGGAGTGCGGCACCCGGCACAGCGGCATTCCACATCTTCCATGTCCCGTCGTTCGCGGCGGTCACCATCTCCGGCCTGCTGATTCGCAATGGAAGCCCTCCGTCCGGCGTCAACGGCGGCGCCGTTGACAACCTTGGCACGCTAACAATTACCGGTTGCACTATTGCCGACAGCGTGTCAGCCGGCGAATTTTCCGGCGGTGGCGCCATCTACAACGACGGAGGCGATCCCGGAGGCCAGTTAACCATTGCCTCCAGCACGATTACCGGGAACTCAACGATGGGGGGCCTGGGTGGCGGCGGTATTTTGGACGGCGGTGGCCGAGTAACAATAACCAACAGCACGATTTCGGGCAACTCCGCTGGCAACACGAAGGGCGGCGGTATTTACACTCTTGGCGCCCTCACCATCAGCCACAGTACCGTTACTGGTAACTCGTCGCAAGACGGCGGTGGAATTTTTGGACAGCCCAGCGGCAACTCTCTCAAAGTGCTTAACTCCATCATTGCTACAAATACTGCCGCGACTGGTCCGGATGTGTCGGGCAGGCTGTTTTCGCAGGGTTATGTCCTGGTAGGCAACACCAGTGGCATGACTCTCACCGGTTTTACGACTGGAAATCAATTCAACGTCGATCCGATTCTGGGACCGCTGCAAGACAACGGCGGCCCGACTAGGACGCACGCATTGCTTTCCGGCAGTCCGGCGATCGACAAAGGGTACTCTGGAGGTTCGGTCGTCACCGATCAACGCGGCTTCACTCGCCCGGTAGGTATGCCTGGCGTCAGTGGTGGTGATGGAAGCGACCTTGGCGCGTTTGAAGTTCAAGGAACCGCAGGCACACCCACCACGTTGGGTAACATTTCGACGCGCCTTCGCGTGCTGGTGGGAGACAACGCTCTGATCGGTGGGATGATCGCAACCGGGACGGCTACGAAGAAGGTTATTATTCGCGCGATAGGTCCTACGCTAACGGATTTCGGCGTGCCTGGCGCCTTGCAGGATCCAACCCTGGAGCTTTATCAGGGGGGCACGCTTATCACCAGTAACGATGATTGGCGGCAATCGCCGCAACAAGCCGAGATCCAGAACAGCGGGCTCGCGCCAGGCAAGGATGCCGAATCGGCGATTATCGCGACGCTGACGCCAAACCAGGGCTATACGGCGATCGTGCGCGGCAAAGATGGGACAACTGGCGTTGGGCTAGTGGAAGCGTTCGACTTGGAACAGGGTTCAGCTTCAAAGCTGGGAAACATCAGCACCCGCGGTTTCGTCGACGTGGACGACAACGTGATGATCGCGGGATTAATTGTGGGTCCGAGCAATGGAACGAGCGCCAAAGTGCTGGTTCGCGCGCTGGGTCCAACGCTCGGTGACTTTGGCGTCTCTGGCTTTCTGCCGGATCCGACACTCGACCTGGTGAATTCGAGCGGAACCGTAATTCGTTCCAACGACAACTGGAAATCGGACCAGCGTCCGGAGATCGAAGCAGCGAATCTGGCTCCGAGTCACGACGAAGAAGCGGCGCTGGTCGAGATAGTCGCTCCCGGCGCCTATACGGCGATTGTTCGCGGAAGCGGCCGCACGATCGGCGTGGGGCTGGTCGAGGTTTATAACATCCAATAGGCTGCGCTCGGCGTCGGCTTCTGAGCGGATTGAGCATCGGAACTGCTCAAGCAAGAGGGGCTTCTCCTGAGTCCTACGCTTTGAGCACCCACCGACCGCCCTATTTTCCTGTTAGCCGGCATTTCCCATGGCGCCTGGGCGCGCTTGGCGTTTTGGCAATTTTGGGGTTCCTCGGTTCGGAAAGAGCGGCGGCGCAATCCGCCCTCGACGGATTCGATCCGAATGCCAACGGTCTCGTCCGCGTTATCGCGGTGCAGCCGGATGGGAAGATTCTTCTTGGCGGTGATTTTACGACCCTCTCGCCCGCCAATGGCCCCGGAACCGTTTCGCGCAAGGGCCTCGCCCGGCTCAACGCTGATGGAACTGTGGACATGGCCTTCAACCCGGATTCCGGCGATGCGAATATCAATTCAATCGCGCTGCAACCGGATGGTAAGATTTTGGTGGGGGGCGCCTTCGCGAATATCGGCGGTCAACCACGCAATAACATTGCCCGGCTGGATCCCATAACCGGGTTAGCGGATTCATTCGATCCGAATGCGAACGGCCTTGTTCTTGCCCTCGCGGTGCAGCCTGACGGGAAGATTTTGGCCGGCGGCTATTTTTTCACCATCGGCGGTCAGCCACGCAACTACATCGCCCGGCTCGACGCTACGACGGGATTGGCCGACGCGTTCAATCCAAACGCGAGCGATCCCGTCTATTCAGTCGTGCTCCAGACGGACGGCAAGGTGTTAATCGGGGGCATATTCACGAACATCGGCAGTCAGACCCGCAATCATATCGCGCGGATCGACCCCACGTCGGGACTGCTCGATTCGTGGAATCCGAACGCGACCGGTCATGTCTATTCGCTCGCGTTGCAGGCGGACGGCAAGATTTTGGCAGGAGGTAATTTCTTCAGCATCGGCGGACAGGCCCACCGTTGCCTGGCCCGGCTTGATCCCACGACCGGCCTCGCTGATTCGTTCAACCCCAACCCGAACGATGCTGTCATTTCCCTCGCCGTGCAGCCGGACGGTAAAATTCTGGCGGTTGGCGGTTTCCGCGGAGCGAACAGCATCGGGGGACAGTCGCGCAACGCGATCGCCCGGCTCGATCCGATTACCGGAGCGGCTGACTCCTTCGACCCGAATGGGGGCCTGATCTCGCCTACCGTTGCCGTCGCGATCCAGCCGGATGGCAAGGTTTTGGTGGGCGGCAATTTCACCACTCTCGCGCCCAATGGGGGACCAGCAGTGACGCGCAATCGGATCGCCCGTTTGGAAAAAGACGGCAGGCTCGACCAGACCCTCGATCTCAACATTCAGGGCATCGGGGGTGACCTCCTGGCGGTCCACGCCACGACTGTTCAGCCGGATGGCAAGATTCTGATTGGTGGCGGCTTTACCAGCGTCCTGGGCGTGCCCCGTAACAACATCGCCCGGTTGAATCCGGATGGCACGCTCGATATGGCCTTCGACCCGAACGCAAACGGAACGGTGATGGCGATTGCCTTGCAGACCGACGGCAAGATTCTGGTCGGCGGTTTTTTCTATGGGAAGAACAGCATTGGCGGCCAGACGCGAAACCGGATCGCCCGGCTGGATCCCATCACCGGCCAGGCGGATTTATTCGATCCGAACGCGGATCCCTTCGATGGGACCTACAAGGCAGTCTATTCATTGATGGTGCAGGCGGACGGAATGATTGTTATCGGCGGCGCTTTTTCGTTCCTTTGGCCCAACGGCGGTCCGTATGTCGAGCGCACGGGAATCGCACGACTCGATCCCAGCGGCTCGCTTGATTCGTTCAACGCGGCCTCGAACAACGCAGTCTTTTGCATGGCGGAGGACGCTGATGGGAGGATTCTAGCGGCGGGCTCTTTCTACAGCATCGGCGGACAGCCGCGCAACGGCATTGCCCGGCTCGATCCTGGCACCGGCTTGGCGGACATGTTCAACCCGGGGAACATAGGTTCTGTTCACCCCTATGCCATTGTGGCGCAAGGGGACGGCCAGATTCTAGCGGGTGGCCCTTTCGGCTTCATCGGTGGACAAAACCGTCACTACATTGCCCGGCTCGACGCTATTACCGGCTTGGCCGACTCGTTCGATCCAAGCGCCAATAATATTGTCGGTGAATTGGCAGTACAGGCAGACGGCAAGATTTTAGCGGCCGGTTCCTTCACCAGCATCGCCGGGTACACGCGCAATCGCATTGTCCGGCTCGATGCCACAAGCGGCCGGCCGGATTCCTTCGACCCAAATGCAAGCGAAGTTGTCACTGCGATGGCGGTGCAGGCGGACGGCAAGATTCTGGCGGGAGGTTATTTCACCAGCGTCGGGAACCTGCCTCGCAACTTTTTCGCTCGTTTGAGTAACGATACGGCAGCGCTGCAAAACCTGGAGGTCACGCCCAGCGTGATCACTTGGACGCGCGGCGGCTCGAGCCCCAACCTGACTCGCGCCACTTTCGAGCTTTCAACCGATAATGTGAACTACACTCTTCTCGGCCACGGGACCGCCGCTGGGAGCAATTGGGCTCTGACAGGTTTGAATCTCCCGACTGGCCAGAACATATACATTCGCGCCCGCGGCTATTATTCCAGCGACGGCAACAGTGGCTCGGACAGCATCACGGAATCCATCCGGAATGCTTTTTTGCCGGGGGCGACTCCAACGCCGACACCTGCCCCCACGATCACGCCTTCTCCTACGGCTACCTCAACTCCTACCCCAACAACTTCGCCTACTGCTACTGCGACGCCAACTTCTACGGCTACTCCCAGCGCAACGCCAACTCCCGCCCCGACGGCAACACCGACACCGGCTGCAACGCCGCCGCCCACCCCCACCCCGACAGTCACGCCAACTCCCGCCTCAACACCGAGCCCAACTCCCACAGCCACACCGAGCTCGTTAGGCAATATCTCGACCCGTGTTCGGGTGCTGAGCGGAGACAACGCTCTCATTGGCGGATTGATCGCGACGGGAACAGCGAACAAGAGAGTGATCATCCGCGCGATTGGTCCTACCCTGGCTGACTTTGGCGTTCCCGGTGTCCTGCAAGACCCGACCCTGGAGCTTTACCAGGGCAGCACGCTGATAACCAGTAACGACGATTGGCGGCAATCGCCGCAGCAGGCCGAGATCCAGAATAGCGGACTCGCGCCAAACAAAGACGCCGAGTCGGCGATCATCGCGACGTTGACGCCGAACCAGGGCTATACCGCGATTGTGCGCGGGAAGAATGGGGAAACCGGAGTAGGCGTGGTGGAAGCTTTCGACCTCGATCAAGGTGCGGCTTCGAAATTGGGGAACATCAGCACGCGAGGATTTGTAGATGTGGACGACAACGTAATGATCGCGGGATTGATTGTGAGTCCGAACAATGGAACCAGCAGCAAAGTGCTGGTGCGAGCGTTGGGGCCAACGCTGGGCGACTTTGGCGTGTCGGGTTTCCTGGCCAATCCGACACTCGATCTGGTGAATTCGAGCGGCATGGTGATTCGTTCCAACGACAACTGGAGGGATTCGCAGCAATCGGAGATTGAAGCGGCGAATCTCGCTCCGGGCCACGACGAAGAAGCGGCGCTGGTACAAAGAGTCCCGCCCGGCGCGTACACCGCGATTGTCCGCGGGAGCGGACGGACGACCGGCGTCGGCCTGATCGAGGCTTACAATATTCAGTAGCGTCTTGGCGGCCAGAGCGAGGTTCGTAATGAAGGGGCCAACAAACGATTGGAATCGCGCCTCCGATTTGCTATGAAGCGAGCGTGAAATCCCGCTCGCCGCATTCTTCCTTCGCGCGTTGGACGCTTCTCGTTCTCGCCCTGAACATTTCTACCGTCACGAGCTTTGCGCAAAACGTGGCGGGCTTCCTTCACGGCAAAATACAAAACTTCCAGCAAACCAGCTCAGCAGCTCCCGTCGCCAATGCCGCGCAGCCATTCCAGTTTGGATCGCTGATCACCATGGGCACCGCCACGATCAACAGCGCCACCTTGACGTTTACCGGGACCTCCAGTCCCCGCACTTACGCTGCGGTGACGGGAACCGGCGATTTCTCCATTCTCGATACTTTTGCGACGCAAGCGCAATTGGACGCGGCTTATCAAAGCGGCAACTTCACGGTCAACATCGACACCAGCGCCGGAATTTTTTCGCGCTCGGTTTTCCTTTTTCCATTCAGTTATCCTACGACACCCATACTGACGGTGCCGGCGAGTGACTGGCAGGGCGGCGTCCTGGTGCTCGATCCCTCGCTGGACTACACCTTCACCTGGAATGCATTTGCGAACGCGCAGGCCACCGACGTGATCGAGTTCGCGATTCGCAATTCGGGCGTAAACCTGAGCCCGTTCCCAGCGACGCAGACCTCCTATACGCTGCCGGCGGGAAGTCTTCAGGCCGGAACCAACTACACCTGCGACCTGGCTTTCGTGCGCGTTGCCGGAGCGGCGTCCGGTGATGCCGATATCGGTCCCGGTTACGCGACCTTGGTGAAAGACACAGGTTTCACAATCAGCACGCTCGCAGCAACGCCGACGCCGACCCCATCCCCAACCGCCACACCAATCCCGACGGCTACGCCTACCCCGACTGCGACTTCGACGGCAACGCCGAATCCGACGCCGACCGCAACGGCGACACCGACAAGCACACCAACCCCAACGCCGACGGCAACTCCGAGTCCAACTCCAACAGCAACACCGGGCTCATTAGGAAACATCTCGACCCGTCTTCGGGTGCTGGGTGGAGACAACGCTCTGATCGGTGGGATGATTGCGACGGGGACCGCGAACAAAAAGGTAATCATCCGGGCGATTGGTCCTACACTCACGGACTTTGGTGTACCGGGAGCCTTGCAGGACCCGACCCTGGAGCTTTATCAGGGCAGCACACTCATCGCCAGTAACGATAACTGGCGGCAATCGCCGCAGCAGGCCGAGATCCAGAACAGCGGCCTCGCGCCAGGCAAGGATGCTGAGTCGGCGATCATCGCGACCCTGACGCCGAACCAAGGTTACACGGCAATCGTGCGCGGCAAAGATGGCACCACTGGCGTCGGGGTAGTGGAAGCGTTCGACCTGGAACAGGGGTCAGGTTCGAAGCTCGGGAACATCAGCACGCGAGGGTTCGTGGATGTGGACGACAACGTGATGATCGCGGGATTGATCGTGAGCCCGAGCAATGGAACGAGCACCAAAGTATTGGTCCGCGCGTTGGGGCCAACGCTTGGCGACTTTGGAGTGCAAGGCTTTCTGGCAGATCCGACGCTCGACTTGGTGAATGCGAGCGGAACCGTGATTCGCTCTAACGACAACTGGAGGGATTCGCAACAATCGGAGATTGAAGCGGCGAACCTTGCACCGAGCCATAACGAAGAAGCAGCGCTGGTGCAAACCGTCCCGCCCGGTGCGTACACGGCGGTTGTCCGCGGGAACGGACGGACGACCGGCGTTGGCCTCATCGAAGCTTACAATATTCCGTAGGCGGTGATCGATAGCCCAGCCGCGCCTGGTGGGAAACCGCTCCTCGAGCGAACCAGGCGGGACTAAGGCCTGTTATTGCTTCAGATCCGGAAACAGCGACTGGTCGTTGATCGACACAGCAGTCCTGCTGTCCGAACGCGAGAAACCTGAAAAGTAACAATTCTGTTAACAATCAGATTGGGAGGAGTTGAGAGGCTGACCATCGCGCAGGTGGTTTCAAACGATTCTTTAGCGCACTGAAGCGTGAATTTTATGAAAAAGAATCGTTTCTCGGTTCACCAAAAAGCTATCGAATCGGACTCCCGCCCACGATTCGTTGCCGAAGCAACCAGGTCTGGAAGTTCGCCGGTCCGGTACCTCCGCAGATTGGTGCTTGCCGCCGCGATCCTTTCGGTTCCGATTCTTGCGCTCGGCAGGGCGCCTGCCGCCTCGGGCGCTCCCCAGAATATCTCCGGCATGGCTGGTGCGGCACCCTGGGAAAAAACCGCCGGCCCGCTTGGCATAGAGACAAACGTGATCTTCAAGGTTAATAACATTGTCTATGCAGGAACTAAGTCCCAGGGAGTATACAAATCGACCGATAACGGTTTGAGCTGGGTGGCGGCAAATGCCGGCATCGAGCGGGTCGAAGTCAGCGACATAATTTTCTCCGGAACCAACCTGTTAGTTGCTACCCGAAACGAATGTCCCAGTTTGCAAAATGTTTTCCGGTCTACGGATAACGGAGCGACTTGGAGCGCGACGACCGGACTGGCCGGCAACGGAGTCAATTCCTTCGCAATCAAAGGAGGCACTGTCTGGGCATTTTTCTCTGCCCTTCCTAATGACAGCGGTGTCGCGCGATCAACCGATAATGGAAATACCTGGCAGGTAGTTCCTTCCATCATAACACGGCCAGGCAAATCCATCGTCAGCGACGACGCGATCATTGTGGCGGAGAGCAATTTTATCTGGCGATCAATCGATGACGGAGCTACCTGGGACCTCGTGGAGCAGTTTGCCCTGACCGGCGTCAGTTCCTTTGCCAAAGTCGGCACGAAGTTGTTTGGCGCAGCCGGGACAGGAGGATTTCATACTTCAACGGATAACGGCGCGACCTGGAATTTTGAAACGTTTTCAGGCGGAGCGGTTTCTTTTTCTGCGAATGGCAGCACGATTTATCTCGGTGCCACCAGTAAGGTTTTCAAATCTATTGATTTCGGGGCAACCTGGAGCGACGTCAGTGCCGGCCTGGGCCACGGAGTTATCGAAGCGTTGCTCTATGATGGGACCACTCTTTTTGCCAGCACGCCCGCGGAGGCAGCAGGAATCTACCGGAGCACGAACGGTGGGGCGAGTTGGGACCCCGCTGCCGCAGGCCTGCCGGTCGCTAAAACTATCCGCAGTCTGATTTCTTTTGGAGCGGACCTCTTCGCAGCAACGGAGGGAGACGGCATTTATCGTTCAAGTGATCATGGAGGTACTTGGACAAAAGTTGATCCGAATAACAGCCTCCTCGCTCAAGAGCTGGTTTTGACCTTCTGCATAAAGGATAACGCGCTCTTTGCTGGAGCACTCGGGGGTATTTACAAATCGACCGACGGCGGTGCGACGTTTCAGAGAATGCTGAATGGCTTTCCGCCGAACATAAAGGTGACGGCATACTCTATGACGGTGAGTGGTGGTAATATTGTCGCAGCGGTGAATGTCGAGTTTTCCGTGTCAGAAAGTCTAGCTGGCATCTTTTATTCATCCGACGACGGCAGCACCTGGCATCAGGCCAACTTGCCTGTCACTCCTACTGCCGTGACTGCGGTTGCATCGGATGGAAGTGCTCTTGCTTATGCCGGAGTGTTTGGGCAGAGCTCTTCAGTCAAAGGTTTGTACAAATCCACCGATGGAGGCGTTACCTGGACGCAAAGACAGGCCCTCAATGTGGATATTGAGCGTCTCGCGGCAAATGGAAGCAATGTGCTCGCAGGTGGCCTGTTTGCCGCTTTTTACTCAACGGATTTCGGGGAAAGCTGGACTTTTAGTGATCCACCCGGGAACTGTCCGTTTGGTTGCGGCATCTTCACTTATACGTTTAGAGGCGGCGCCATATTCGCCGGCGATGCGGCAGGAATGTGGTTATCCACCGATAGCGGTGCGACCTGGACCGCCGTTAATGAAGGATTTCCGCAATGCTCAATACCCGATGTTGAAGCATCGGCCGCCGATAATGCTTACCTGTTTGCCGGGACGTTTCGGGAGGGCGTCTGGCGCAAACCAATGGGGGCACCTACACCAACTCCGACGCCAATTGCCACTGCGACTCCGTCGCCCGGTCCGAGCGTGACGCCGACCCCGACTGCAACTCCTTCGGCGACGCCAATTCCTTCGGCAACACCGACTCCAGTACCTACCGCTACCCCCGGTTCATTGGGCAATATCTCCACCCGCCTTCGCGTTCTCGGTGGAAATAATGTTCTTATCGGTGGGATGATCGCCACGGGGACGGCGAACAAGAAAGTAATTATTCGAGCGATCGGGCCGAGCCTCAATGACTTCGGTGTGCCGGGCGCCCTGCAAGATCCCACTCTTGAGCTTTATCTAGGCAATACACTCCTCACTAGTAATGACGATTGGCGACTATCGCCGCAACAGGTCGAAATCCAGAACAGCGGGCTGGCGCCAAACAAGGACGCCGAATCGGCGATCATCGCGACACTGACGCCGAATCAGGGCTACACGGCGATCGTTCGCGGGAAGAATGGGGAAACCGGAGTAGGCCTGGTGGAACTGTTCGATCTCGAACAAGGTTCAGCTTCGAAACTGGGGAACATCAGCACGCGCGGGTTTGTGGACGTGGACGACAACGTGATGATCGCGGGATTGATTGTGAGCCCGAGCAATGGGACCAGCAGCAAAGTGCTGGTGCGCGCACTGGGGCCAACGCTTGGGGACTTTGGGGTGCCAAACTCTCTAGATAATCCGACTCTGGACCTGGTGAACTCGAGCGGGACCGTGATTCGCTCCAACGACAACTGGAAAACGGACCAACGTCCGGAGATCGAAGCCACGAACCTTGCTCCAAATCACGACGAAGAAGCGGCGCTGATCGAGACCGTTGCTCCCGGCGCCTACACGGCGGTGGTGCGCGGAAGTGGCCGCACGACCGGCGTCGGCTTGGTCGAAGTTTACAATATTCAGTAGGCGCAGTGATCGTCCTCGCCGGTCGAACGATCAGTTCGGTCGGGCCCGGAAACGGGGATCGAGTTGGGCCGCTCGCTGGAAATGCTTTTGGGCGAGTTCCGGCATGCCGACGCTTTGCAACCGCAGCCCGAGCATCCAATGGTAGGCCGGAATGTCCGGAGTGGATTGGTCCGCCTGTTTTTCGTGCGCGACCGAGTCTTCGGTTCGGCCGAGTGAGCGCTCGGCACCCGCCAGGAAATTCCCGGCCAGGGAAAGATGCGTGTTGCGTTGGACTGCGTCAGCCCACGTAGCGGCGGCTTCTTCCTTGTTCCCCAATTGCCAGAGCGATTCGCCGCGTTCCTGCCGGGCCAGCAATAAGTCCGGCCGTTCCTTCAAGGACTCGTCCAGACTCTTGAGCGCCTCGGGGTAACGGCTCAGCCGGTTTTGAATCGTGCCGAGATAATAGAGACTCAGCGCTTTGGCCTGGTCTTTCTGGTGATCGGCGGCCTGGCGCAAACGTTCAACCGATTTGGTCGCGTTCCCGAGCAGGTAGTCGAACCAGGCCAGCTTGGCCAGCGCGTCGGGGTTCACGAACAATCCGTAGTCGGCCGCCGCGGTCAGCGACTTTTGGCCCGCTTCGGCGTTTCGACGGTCCTCCGGAGTGAGCCACGGGGCCGGATCGACCTGGGCGAGGGCGAGCTCATCGGGAACCTGCAATCGTTGGAAGGCCTGGTCGCCCTGGTGTTCGTGCCAGCGAACCCAGCCGCTGTGGAGACAAAGGCCAATCCAAATGATCGAGAGGGAAAGAAACATGAGTCCGGCGGTTTTGATTTTCCCGAGAGCCTTCAAATCGAATCGGTAAAAGGAGAGCGATTCGCGCGTCATCAATTTCCAAATCGTGAGAGTCAGAAAGGTTGTGACCGCGGCATAACCCAGGGCCATCAGGAATGGCACAAGTCCGTACACGCCGCGGACCGCCATGAAGCTGCCGAAAAAAGTGAGGGCTCCGAGAATTTCCTCCGGCCAGGTAAGCGAATAGCGGCGGGGAATCTTGTCCGATTTGCGGACTGCGACGGCCGGTTTTCCCCAGCCGACATAAAGCGCGTCATTCGGACAGACGCTCACGCAGTCCATGCATTTCATGCAGCCCGGGTCGACCACCATTTTGTATTCCTTTACCTCAGCGTGGACCAGCACGTTCGAGGTGCAGGTGGCGGTGCAATGTCCGCACTGATTGCAGGCGTCGGTCACGCGAATCCGGAACGGCGAGAGGGTATCGGCCAGGGCAAAGAATCCGCCGTACGGGCAGGCGTAAGTGCAGAAGCCTTTCATCCCAAGAAAATAGACGGTGAGAAATCCACAAATGAGCAGGAACGGAATGGCGACCGCGACCGTTGGAAACGTGGCCCAAAAATTTTCCGTGACGAGGTGGTTGCTGAACGCGGGGATGGCGGGGCCGGGTTCGGGGCTGAAGAGGAGCCTATACGTGGTCGGCCAGACGAACATATATAATGCGGCGATGAGCGGCACATAAACCAGGAGCCGGGAGCGAAACGGCTTGGGGCGGAGCCCGATCTTTTGGAGCAACCAGGCGCAGAAGTCCTGGAGGGCGACGATGTGGCAACCCCAGCCGCAGACGTAGCGCCCGAAGACGATCGTGGCCAGGATGGCGATGGAGAAAAAGATAAAGCCGGCGTTGACCGCACCGTTCTGGAGGGTTTGCATCGATTCCGAGGGTTCGATCGGCGAAACGGTCCTGCCGGTGACTCGCCACTGGATCACGTGGGCGATCATGAAAAGATTGAGCAGAATGAGGGCGGCGGCGCGCCAGCGGCTGGTCTTGGAGGCGCGCATCCGGGGGGGCCAAACCTGGGCCGGGCCGGAAATTCGCGGGCCCCGCTTTTTTAGTGCTTGATCTTCACAACCAGTTTTCATAATGAGGGGGCCGCGCCCGGCAACGGCCGCTCATTTCAACCGCGGAACCTGTTACTTTTTCGAGAGGATTTTTTCCCAAAAAGTGCTCTCATATGGCAGGAAATCCGAGACACCTCGGGCGCTTTGGAGTTCACACCATGCTAAAAAGATTCATTACTTGTGTCATAGTCCCATTGCTTTTGCTCTTCAGCAATAGTTCGGGAGATTTAATCGCAAAATCCCCCGCCAAAAACGCTGAAAACGGGGCCGGGCCGAGCGGCACTCTCGAGAGGATGATCGTAGCGAACGGGAGCGTCGCGATGGATCTCGATCTGAAGCGGCTCAACGGAGACGCCTCGGTGGAAAAAGCGCAGTTGGAAACCCTGCATTTCGCGGTGTCGCCAAATTCGTTCTTCACGATGATCGTTCTGAACGATCTCTTGCGCGGGCCAGAGCCCGGCGCGATGGCATTGACGCCTCAGAATTCCGCGACTCTTCCCGCGGCGTTGACGGCTTCCATCCAACAGCTGGTCGTGGAAAAAGCTTCTTCGGAAGCAAGCTTCGATCTCGTGGTGCGCGACGCCAGGACGGGCTTCGTTTTCTTCAATATTGATGGACACCAGTACAATTACGACGCGGCCCAGCATGTCCTTCGGATCGACGCCGGGAGACTTCTCGTTTCGAAAGAATTCGCCCAGCAGCTCGCAAACGTGGAAGCGGGCGCGATCGTGGGAAACATTTCGATTGCGGCCTCGGTTTATCCGATCGAAATCGACAAGGTAGTCGACGGTTCGGTGCAATCCTCGGTGATGCCGCCGCTGCGGCACGACAGCAATCAGCCGTCCGTTCCTTCGGTCGGCACGGCCCCCGGGCCGGACGTCATCGTGGGAGATTTGCCGAGCATGACGCAGGCTGGGAGCGCTGGCGGCTTTGTCGGACTCGGTGTCGCGACGACTTCCTGTAATAACGGCGTGGTGGACTTGGATTGGTTCCAGTTGCCGAGCAACGACCATCCGGTCATCCCGCAGAATTTGTATCGGATGAGTGGCGGGACGACCAACAACGACCATTTCGAACAGGTCGGCCAATCCTGGCTAAAGCACGCTTTCACGGCCCTGACTGAAAACATTTGCGGCTTTGGTTGTAATGGAGTGGGGGGTTCGCATCTGGGTTCAGGTTGTTCCGATCCTTATTCAGCCAGCTTAAATTCTCAGCAAAGCCGGCTGGGTTCTCGCGCGTGGGTGAACCCGTTCACGGGCGTTTATCCCAGAGGCGATTCGGCCACCAACCCGAATAACCACTCGGGTCACAGCGAAACGGGCACGACCCACCGCTGCCTGGTGGCGGTCAGCGACCTGGACACAACGCAAAATGTGGGAGCGACCTATTTTGCCGAAGGTCAATATGTGACGCCGCATGAATTTCTCTGGTGCAGCCAGAACCCCGGTCAGTGCGTCAACAACGCCAACATGAAGAACAACGTTTCCTACCGGCGGTTTACCGTAACGGGTACCACCACCTTCTCTTTCACAGGAGCGGCTTCCACGGTGCGGACGGAACCTGCGATCAACGCCTGGAGGGCGGCGCACGCCGCCGAGGCTGTAGAAACGAGAGTCACGATCAATCAGATCGAGCCGGCGCCTGGAGTCGACGGGATCGGATACGTCGGTTACCGCGTGACGAATCCGTCGGCGGGGGTCTGGCATTATGAGTACATCGTGTACAATCAGAACCTCGATCGCGCGATTCAGTCTTTCGCGGTGCCGGTTGCCTTTGGCAGCGGAGCCACCCTGAGCAACCTGGGCTTCCATGCGCCGACAAATCATCCTGGAATTGCCAATGACGGCACCCTGGGCGACGCGGGCTACAGCAATACCGCATGGGGTAACGTGCAAGACAGCTCGAGCATCACCTGGAGCAGCGAGACGTTTGCGGTGAACCAGAACGCGAATGCGATTCGCTGGGGCACCATGTATAATTTCCGGTTCGATTCCAACACCCCGCCGCAGGCCACGACCGCGACGATCGGATTTTTCAAGACCGGTTCGCCCATTACGGTGTCGATCATGGCTCCTGGGACCGCGGGCCCGACGCCTACACCGACGGCCACACCGGTGCCGACGGCTACGCCGACCGCGACCCCTGTGCCAACGGCGACGCCGACGGCTACGCCAGTGCCTACGGCAACCCCAACTCCGACCGTAGCGCCGACGGCCACGCCGACTGCGACTCCCGTGCCAACTGCAACCCCAACTCCGGTGCCGACGGCAACCGCGACGCCGAATCCGACCGCAACGGCGACTCCAAACCCGACCGCAACACCGAATCCGACGGCAACGCCGAGTCCAGCGCCGCCGACTCAGCTGGGTAACATCGCCACGCGACTGTCGGTCGGGACAGGTGACAATGCACTAATTGGTGGATTCATTGTCACCGGGACCACGCCAAAGACGGTCATCATCCGTGCCATCGGCCCGTCGATCGGATTGCCCGGTCAGCTTGCGAATCCGACGCTCGAGCTCCGCAATTCAGCGGGCGCGGTGATCGATCAAAATGACGATTGGCAGGTTTCCAACAGCCACACCCAGGATATCATCGACAAGGGCCTGGCCCCGTCCAACGCTCTCGAATCCGCTCTCATGGCGACCCTTCCGGCCAACGGCGCGGCTTACACGGCGATCGTGCGCGG
The DNA here is from genome assembly GCA_035274845.1 of Chthoniobacterales bacterium. Lineage (NCBI taxonomy): Bacteria > Pseudomonadati > Verrucomicrobiota > Spartobacteria > Chthoniobacterales > Chthoniobacterales bacterium. Next base: position 173,668 of record DATENU010000022.1, on the reverse strand, counting down.
AGCGAACAACACGACGGGCATCGGCGTGGTCCAGATTTACGATGTGGATCCGTTTGGGAACGCGAGGCTGGCCAACATTTCCTCACGTGGGCTGGTGGAGACGGGCGACAATGTGCTGATCGCGGGAATGATCGTGGTGGGTCAAAGCTCGCAAAACGTAGTGGTGCGCGCGATTGGGCCATCGCTGACTATTGCTGGAAAACTGGCGGATCCGTCGCTGGAATTGCACGATGGAAACGGGAACATGGTAGAAGGGAACGACGACTGGGAGCTGTCGAACAACAAGCAGGCGCTGATCGATAGCGGGCTTGCTCCGTCGAGCCCGGTGGAAAGCGCAATTATCCGGGCCCTGCCGCCGGGGAATTACACCGCGCTTGTGAAGGGTTCGGGCGGCGCGACCGGCATCGCCGTGGTCGAAGCCTACGGAATCAATTAAGACTGAAACCGCGAAGTGGCGATCACTTGGAGCTCCGGCCAGGGTGATCGCAGTCGCGCCATGCCTCAAATGGTTGAGGCATGGCGACTTCGTTGATTGCCCGTCTCAATAAGATCTTGCCTGACGCGGCAGAATTTTCCTACTATCGGTCAAGGGTCAGGAGCGCGCCGCCTCCAGGATTCATTCAAGGGATTGCCCGGAGCTTTGGGAGTTTCAAAACATGTTAAAAACACTAGTCCTTCGTATCGTGGTCCCGGTGCTGTTGCTGTTGAGCAACAGCTCGGGAGATTTGATCGCTCGATCGCCAGCCAAAAGCGCTGACGGACCGAGCGGCACGCTGGAAAGAATGATCGTCGCGAACGGGAGCGTCGCGATGGATCTCGACCTCAAGCGGCTCAACGGGGACGCCTCGGCGGAAAAGGCCCAGCTGGAAACACTGCGTTTCGCGGTGTCGCCAAATTCGTTTTTCACGATGCTCGTCCTCAACGATCAGCTGCGCGGGCCGGAGCCCGGCTCGATGGCTTTGACGCCACAAAATTCTGGGACTCTTCCCGCGGCGTTAAGCGCTTCCATCCGGCAGTTGGTCCTGGAAAAAGTTTCCTGGGGAGAAAGTGTCGAACTGGTGCTGCGCGACTCCAGGACCGGCCTTGTTTTCTTCAATATTGATGGCCACGAGTACAATTACGACGCGGCCCAGCGGGTCCTTCGGATCGACAACGGCAGACTCCTCGTTTCGAAGGAATTCGCCCGGCAGCTCGGAAACGTGGAAGCAGGTGCAATCGTGGGAAACATCTCGATTGCGGCTTCCGTTTACCCGATCGAAATCGACAAGCTGGTGAACGGATCGGTGCAATCATCGGTGATGCCGCCGCTCCGGCATGACAGTAATCAGCCATCTGTCCCTTCGGTGGGCACAGCGCCCGGGCCCGACGTCATCGTAGGAGACTTACCCGCCATGCAACAATTTGGAACCGCCTCGGGCGGCTTTGTTGGACTCGGCGTCGCCACGACTTCCTGCAACAACGGCATCGTGGACCTGGACTGGTTTCAGTTGCCTAGCAACGACCATCCAGTCATCCCGCAGAATTTGTATCGAATGAGCGGCGGAACGAGCAACAACGACCGGTTCGAACAGGTCGGCCAGTCCTGGCTCAAACATGCTTTCACCGCCTTGACTCAGAATATCTGCGGCTTTGGCTGCAACGGTACCGGCGGCTCCCATCTTGGCTCGGGCTGCTCCGATCCTTATTCAGCCAGCCTGAATTCCGATCAAACCGGGATTGGTTCGCGGGCGTGGGTCAATCCCTTTACGGGTGTTTATCCTCGAGGCGATTCGGGGGCTACGAATCCGAATAACCACACCGGCCACACCCACGCGGGTCCAACTCATCGCTGCCTGGTCGCAGTCAGCGATCTGGACACCACGCAAAACACCGGGGCGACTTATTTTGCCGAAGGTCAATATGTGACTCCGCACGAATTCCTCTGGTGCAGCCAGAATCCGGGCCAATGCGTCAATAACGCGAACATGAAGAATAACGTCTCGTATCGGCGGTTTACGGTTACCGGCACGACCAGTTTCACTTTTTCCGGGACCGGTTTCACCACGGTGAGGACGGAGCCTGCCATCAACGCCTGGAGGGCAGCGACCAGCAACCCGCAGGCGACTATTAACCAAATCGAGCCGGCGCCGGGAGTCGATGGCGTCGGGTTTGTCGGTTATCGAGTGACGAATCCTTCGACGGGTGTCTGGCACTACGAATACGTGGTTTACAATGAGAATCTGGACCGGGCGATCCAATCCTTCACGGTGCCTGTTGCCTTTGGTAGCGGAGCCACCGTGAGCAATCTCGGATTCCATGCCCCGACGAATCATCCTGGGATTGCGAATGACGGCACGTTAGGAAGCGCGGGATATAGCAACACAGCCTGGGGCTCCACCCAAGGCAGTTCTGATCTCACCTGGAGCAGCGAGACTTTCGCTCAAAACCAGAACGCCAACGCGATTCGCTGGGGCACGCTTTACAATTTCCGGTTCGATTCCAACACCCCGCCGCAGGCCACGACCGCGACGATCGGATTTTTCAAGACCGGTTCGCCCATAACGGTGGCGATCATGGCTCCCGGGACTGCGGGCCCGACGCCTACGCCGACGGCAACACCGGTTCCGACGGCTACGCCAACTCCGACTCCGGTGCCAACGGCCACGCCGACTGCAACCCCTACGGCCACGCCGAATCCGACGCCGACCGCCACGCCAGTCCCAACCGCAACCCCGACTCCGACGGTCGCGCCGACGGCCACGCCAACTCCCACCGTGGCTCCGACTGCAACTCCGACGCCGACCGTTACGCCGAACCCGACGCCGACCGCTACTCCGAACCCGACACCGACTGCTACGCCAGTCCCAACCGCAACCCCGACCCCAACAGTAGGAGAAACCGTTACACCAACGGCAACCCCGACTCCGTCGCCCTCCCCATCCGCATCCCCGTCGCCATCGGCCTCGCCCTCGCCATCCGCGTCGCCCTCGCCTAGTGCTTCTCCTTCGCCGTCCGCGTCCCCATCGCCTAGTGCTTCTCCTTCGCCGTCTGCGTCTCCATCGCCCTCTCCGTCAGCCTCGCCCTCTCCTTCGGCGTCCCCCAGCCCAGCGCCTCCGACTCAGCTGGGTAACATCGCCACGCGACTGTCGGTCGGGAATGGCGATAACGTGCTCATTGGAGGGTTCATCGTCACCGGGACCGCACCCAAGAAGGTTATCGTCCGTGCCATCGGTCCATCCCTCGGATTGCCGGGCCAGTTGGCTAACCCGACGCTCGAATTGCGCAATGCAGCGGGGGCGTTGGTCGATCAAAACGACGATTGGCAGGTATCCAACAGCAACAAGCAGGCGATCATCGATGCCGGGCTGGCGCCGGCCAACGATCTGGAGTCTGCGGTCATGGCGACGCTTCCCGCCAACGGCGCGGCTTACACGGCGATCGTGCGCGGAGCGAACAACGCGATGGGCATTGGCGTCGTCCAGATCTACGATGTGGATCCCTTTGGCAATGCAAAGCTGGCCAATATCTCCTCACGTGGACTGGTGCAGAACGGCGACAATGTGCTGATCGCAGGAATGATCGTAGTGGGTCAGGCGACGCAGGATGTGGTGGTGCGCGCGATTGGGCCGTCGCTGACCATTGCTGGAAAACTGACGGATCCAGCGCTGGAATTACGCGATGGAAACGGCAACCTGCTCGAAGCGAACGACGACTGGACGTTGTCGAACAACCAAGTAGCGATCAGCGGTACTGGACTTGCGCCGGCGAATAGCAAGGAGTCGGCGATCATTCGCACACTGGTGCCGGGGAATTACACCGCGATTGTGAAGGGCTCGGGCGGCGTGACCGGCATCGCCGTGGTCGAAGCCTACGGGATTAACTAAAACGGAAACCGCGAAGGGCGATCACCTGGGAGTCCCGCCAGGATGATCGCAGTCGCGTGTTTTGGCTCCCAATAAAATCTTGCCTTGCCAGGCAAAGTTTTTCTACTGTCGGCCGAGGGCTAAGAGCGGCCCGCATCCAAAATTCATTCGAGAGGAAAATAGCTATGTGGCCTCCAAAATTTAGCGATTGCATCGATGCCTGTAACGTTGCGCGCCGGCGTTGCGAACGAGTGGTGACGGCCGGGCTGGCCCAGCCGGATGTGAACACGGTGGCGTCGGTCATCGTGACCGCGCGGGATTGTGCGCGGATCGCGACCCTGACCACGCAGCTCCTCGAGCGCGGGTCGAAGTATGCCTATCCTATTTGCGATGTCTGCGCGCGGGCTTGCGAAGAACTCGCGAAAGCCTGCGACAAGCATTCGAAGGTGGAAGCTTTTTCGCGGTGCGCCGAGGCCTGCCGTAAGTGCGCGCAGGAGTGCGCGAAACTCGCGAAGGCTAAGAAGCCGACGAAGCCGGCGAAATAAGCGCCGGAATCCCAAATCCAAACCCCCAAATTCCAAATGAAGGGGGAAAGCTCCAAGCGCCAAGGAGCCCGGGTGGCGAAAATCGGTCTTTGAACTTTGGTTTTTTGAGTTTGCCTGGGATTTGGAGCTTGGGATTTGGAATTTCCGGCGCTTAGTTGGGCGCAATGCAGAGAATTGTTATCGTTGGCGCCGGCGGCCGGCTCGGCGCTGCGCTGACGCGAGAGTACGGTAAGGAATTCTCCGTCGTCGGATTTAATCACGCGCAACTGGATCTCGGCGCGCCGGAACAACTGCGCACCACTCTCGGCGGACTGGAGTTCGATGCGTTGATCAACACCGCGGCGCAGACAAACGTCGATCGCTGCGAGACGCACGTGGACGAAGCATTTGCGCTCAACGCTGAAGCGCCGCGGGTTCTCGCTGAAATTTGCGCGGCGAAGCGAGCGCGGTTCATCCATATCAGTACCGATTACGTGTTCGATGGCGAGAAGCGCGAGCCTTACGCGGAAGAGGACCCGGCGCGCCCGATCAGTGTTTACGGAGAATCGAAAAGGGAAGGGGAGCGGCGCGCGCTGGAGGCGAATGAGCGCGCGTTAATGGTGCGCGTGTCGTGGGTCTTCGGTCCCGATCGGCCGAGCTTCGTCGATTGGGCCATCAACCAGGCTCGGGAACACGATGAGGTGAAGGCGATCGCGGACAAATGGGCGACGCCGACTTACACTTTGGATTTGGCGGCCTGGCTGAAGCCGCTCGCTGCAGCCAGGGTCGGCGATCCCGGCTACGCCAGCGGGATTCTCCATCTGGCCAACACCGGCGAGTGCAGTTGGCAGGAGTACGCCCAATGGGCGCTCGACTGCTGCCATGAGAAGGGAATTCCACTGAAAGCGCGCACGGTTGGCGCATCGTCCCTCGCTGACATGACGAGCTTCGTCGCGAAGCGGCCGGTGTACAGCGTGCTTTCGAGCGCGCGATACGAGGCGCTCACCGGCCAAACGGTGCGTCCGTGGCGCAAGGTGGTCGCAGACTATGTTCGCCATCACATCAGGTAGCGGCGGGGTCCCGGAGGATATCCCCGAAAAGAACCTGCGAAGGCTTGAAAAAAAATCTCGCCTATTTGTCTCGGGTTGAGCAATATGCGCCGAAGCAAATCCATTATTATGCGTAAATTGATTGCATCTTTTCTCATTGTCTTCGTTCCTATCGGGGCCTTCGCCCAGTCCGCGCTTTGGCAGGATGTGAGGGAAAGCGAAATAGCCACCAAACGTCCAAGCCAGGTTCTCCCGCAGCGGTATCGGACTCTGCGGCTGAATACAGTGGCAATGGCCCAGCTTCTAAACAGCGCCCCGATGGAGTTCAGTGACGCGGCGAAAACCCGTCACGTGATCATTACGCTGCCGAAAGCGGATGGGGGCTTCTGGCGTTTCGAGATTACAGAATCGCCAATGGTTTCCCCGCAGGTTGCCGCCGAAGCTCCGGATTGGAAAACGTACTCGGGACAGGGGATCGAAGATCGAACTGCGACCGTTCGCCTGAGCTGGTCCAAGGAAGGTTTACGCGCTTTCATCATCGGCGCGGATGGGTCTCATTACCTTGACCCCTATTCTCCTGGCGATCCGGAAAACTACATTGCGTATCGCAAGCAGGATTTGGAGGCGCCGAAAAGCTCCTTTCATTGTGAGATTGACCGGCTTTTCGAGCTGGGCAAGCGCGCCACCGCTGGCGATCGCCGTGCCCCCATCGAGCCGGCCGTTCCCGAGTTTAGTAACGGAGCGAATTTGAGGACTTATCGCATAGCGATCGCGACCACCGGAGAGTACACTGTCGACCGGGGCGGCCAGGCAACCGCCTTGGCGGACGTGATGAACGCGGTAAACCGCCTCATTCTCATCTACCGTCGGGACCTGTCGTTGACCTTCACCCTTGTCTCCGGGACAAACACCGTTTTTCCGGACCCGGCCACTGATCCGTACGACAACACGGACAACGGCGCGCAACTCACGATCAATCAAACCACTCTCGACAACACGATCGGCGCCGCCAATTACGACATCGGCCATTTGTTCGGCACGGGTGGGGGCGGCGTCGCCCTAAGCCCGTCGGTGTGCTCGACCCAAAAAGCGCAAGGTTATTCCGCCCGCGTTCCACCAACGGGCGATTCTTTTTGGGTCGACTATGTGGCCCACGAAATCGGCCATCAATTCGCCGGAAAGCACACTTACAACACATCCGAGGGTCCAGTCTGCAGCACCCGTTCGGCCCCGAACGCGTTCGAAATCGCGAGCGGAAGTACCATCATGTCCTACGTCGGCATTTGCGGGGACCGAAACCAGCAACGGTTTTCATTCGATAACTTTCATATCCGCAGTCTCACCCAGATGCTGGACCAGATCGAGAACGGGGAAAGCTCGACTTGCGGCACGAGCACTCCCACCGGAAACAATGTCCCGGTCGCAGGCGCGGGAGCGGGCTTTACGATCCCGAAATTGACTCCTTTCACCCTCACCGCCACGGCGACCGACGCGGACAATGACCCGTTAACTTATTCCTGGGAGGAATACGACCTGGCCCCTTCCGCCAGCGGGCCGAATGGAGTGCCTCCGGGGACCTACGATGTCGACACGGACGGCGTCCTGCGTCCTTTGTTTCGGGTTTACGCTCCAGCCGCGAGCTCGTCCCGCACCTACCCGAGCCTGACCTACATTTTGAACAACGCGAACACTCCCCCGCTGACTTTCACGGGAACTTCGCCCACCGGCGCTGTTTGCCGGACGGGAGACACCTGTGTGACCGGTGAGAACCTTCCCTCCGTGGCCCGGACAATGAACTTCCGCGTCGCCGTTCGGGACAACAAAGGAGGCATAAGCGACGCCGGCGTGGCGATAAACATCGACGCGGCGAGCGGACCGTTTGTTGTCACGGCACCGAATACGGCCGTGACCGTAGCGGCGGGTTCGCAGTTGACGGTGAACTGGAATGTGGCCAACACCACAGCGACGCCGGTCAGCGCGGCAAATGTGAAAATCTCGCTCTCCACGGATGGCGGGACTTCCTTTGCCGCCGTGCTGGCCGCGAGCGTTCCTAATAATGGCACCGCCAACGTCACGGTGCCGAATCTTCCGACCACCACGGCCCGCATCAAGGTGGAAGCCGTCGGCAATATTTTCTTCGATATTTCCGACGCCAATTTTACGATTACGGGAAATGGCGCACCCGGCCTCGTCGGCAACATCTCTACCCGCCTGCCCGTCGGCACGGGGGATAACGCCCTCATTGAAGGGTTTATTATCCAGGGCCCAGCAGGCTCGACAAAGAAGCTCCTGGTGCGCGCGATCGGACCATCCCTCGCGGCGTTTGGAGTTACCGACGCAGTGGCCAATCCGACCCTGGGAATTTTCGACGCCAGTAATGCGCAGATCGCTTCGAATGATAATTGGAAAACGACGCAGGTGGGTGGGATCATCACCGGCGATCAATTTGCGGAAATCAACGGAAGCGGAGTGGCGCCGGGGAACGACCTGGAATCGGCGATTGTCGCTGACCTCACGCCCGCCAGTTACACGGCGGTGGTACGCGGGGCGAACAACACGGTGGGCACCGGGGTGGTCGATGCCTACGACCTGAGCCCGGCATCAACGGCGCGGGTGGCCAACGTGGCAACGAGAGGATTGGTCCAACCCGGCGACAGACTGCTGATCGGCGGATTCATTATCCAGAATGGACCGGTCAGGGTAGTGGTCCGGGCGATCGGTCCTTCGTTGGCGGCGTTTGGCATTACCAATGCGCTGCCCGACACAACCCTTCAGCTCAGGGACCAGAACGGGAACATTGTGCGGGAGAATGACGACTGGATGACGGACCAGGCGGTAGAACTCCAGGGCACCGGGCTTCAACCGACCAACAATCTCGAGGCGGCCCTGGTCCAGACGATTCAGCCCGGGCAGTACACCGCTCAGGTTCGCGGTAAACCCGAAACTACCGGCACCGGTTTGGTTGAAGTTTATTTCCTGCAGTGACCGGAAGCAGGGAGCCCCCCGGGCTGGAGTTGTAGGATTTCCTCTTCTTTTTTCAGAAAACGAAGGCAGGTTTGCCGGATGTTCGCAAACGTCCAGCTTTACCTGATCAGATTCATCGCCCTCACTGCGGCAACGGCGCTGTCTCAAGCGATAGCGCAGACCCAATATTCGATCGGCACTCCGAGCAATGAGGAGCAATATATGATCGAGCTCATCAACCGGGCGCGTGCGAATGGCGGCGCGGAAGCGGCTCGGCTCGGATTGAGCGGGCTCCAGGAAGGCAACCCCAACATCAACGGCGAATCCTGGACCATTCAGAATTCGGTCCAGCCACTTTCGCGAAATTCGTTGCTCTTCAATTCGGCGCAAGGCCACGCCACCAATCTCAACAATGGCGATCAATTTTTTTCCGGCCAAAATCCGCACACTTATCCGAATGGGACTTCTAGCCCTCAAATTCGAATTGCGGCGGCGAATTACTCGATGGCGAACTATAACGGGCCGACCACCGCTTCCGGTTTTTTTCCAGGCCCGGAAAACATTGCGGAATCAGAGACCATCGGGAGCGGTCCGTTCACGGGCGCGAAGTTGATCACGGAAATTCTCAACGATCACAATAATCTTTTCACGGACCAGACTGTGCCGGGTCGGGGACATCGCATGACGACAATGCTGGCGTTTTTCCGGGAGATCGGGATCGGGATCAGCGCAGGGACTGACAACGGTCAGGGCAATACGTGGGATTCGCTCTATGTCGTCCAGAATTTCGGAACGCAGACTAACTCGACTCCGTTCATTACCGGCGTTGTATACCGCGATACAAACGGCAACGGATTCTATGATCCGGGTGAAGGCATCGGGGGCGTGCGGATCGATGTTGCAGGGTCGAATTTCTTCGCGGTGAGCTCTTCTTCCGGCGGCTATTCGGTGCCGGTGCCGGGTAATGGATCTTACAACGTGACTTTCAGCGGCGGCGGACAGGCGACTGCGCAACGGACAGTGACGGTGGCAAATTCGCTCAACGCTAAGGCCGATTATTTGGCGACCGGCGCAATCGTTCCCTCTCTCCTGGCTAACATTTCCACCCGGCTGCGGATGCAAAATGGCGGCGACGTTTTGATCGGTGGGATGATCACCCAGGGCACCGCGGGAAAGAAAGTTATTATCCGGGCGATCGGTCCCACCCTTACCGACTTTGGCTTGCCGGGCGCATTGCAAGATCCAACTCTCGAGGTTTTTCAAGGCAATACCTCTGTGGCCACGAATGACGATTGGCGTAATTCCGCCCAGCAGGCCGAGATCCAGAACAGCGGACTCGCGCCGGCCAAAGATGCGGAGTCAGCGATCATCGTGACGCTAAGTCCAAATCAAGCCTACACCGCCGTGGTTCGGGGAAAGAATGGGCAATTCGGACTCGCCGTGGTGGATGCTTTCGATCTCGACCAGGCCGCCGCCTCAAAACTCGCCAACATCAGCACGCGTGGATTTGTGGGGGTGGATGACAATGTGATGATCGCCGGTGTGATTGTCGGACCGGCAAGCGGGGGGAGCATTAATGTTCTGGTGCGGGCGCTTGGGCCGACTCTGACCAACTTCGGAGTGGCTGGCGCGCTCGCGAATCCAACGGTCGATCTGGTCAACGCGAATGGGATTGTGCTCCGCTCGAATGATGACTGGAAGAGCGATCCCAGCCAGATGGCTTTGATCCAGGCGGCTAACCTCGCACCCCAATTCGACGCGGAATCGGCGTTGGTGCAAACCATCCCGCCAGGTGCCTACACAGCTGTCGTCCGGGGGGCTGGCCGGACGACCGGAGTGGGGTTAGTGGAAGCCTATAATATTCAATAAGGCGCGATTTGAATCCGTCGTTTTTTCGGTGCGCAAGGGGCCGACCTAAGTGTGTTCGATGTGAAAAAAACACTCGACACAGTTACGCTTCGCGGGTAGAAAGCAGGGTCTCGTCCACGACTCAAAAGGCCGTCCGAGCCGCAGTGGTTTTGCCCGTGGATCACAGCAACCGATTGCTGTTTTTTCGCATACCCAGCCGGAGAAAATGTTTATGAACAAAGAGCGTCTTTCTCGAAGTGGTTTCTCTTATCCACGCATCCTCCTCGGCCTGGTTTTGGGCATGGCGGGAATGCTCCTCGCGTTGATTGCTTTTGGCCTCTCCTCCGGTGTTTCCGCCCAGGCGGGGAATTCCGCGCCCGCGTCCAAGATCGCATCGTGGGTTCTCGAGCGGACGGCAAACGGCGCTCAGGCTGAGTTCCTCGTGGTTCTGTCCGACCAGGCCGATCTCCGCGCCGCGGATGCCTTGCGGACCAAGGAAGAAAAAGGCCGCTACGTCCGCGACGTTTTGTGGAACAAAGCGCAATCAACCCAGGGGCCGCTTCTCGCCTGGTTGAGAGAGCACCAGGTGGAGCATCGCGCTTACTACATCGTGAACCTGATCTGGGTGAAAGGAAATCGCGATCTCGCGATGCAGCTCGCAGCGCGGCCCGACGTGCTCCGCGTCGATGGGAATCCCAGCGTCCGCAATTTGGCTGAGCCGGAGCCGGAGGAGCAAGTTGCGCCGGAGGTTATCACCGCCATCGAGCCCGGCATCAATTACACTAAGGCGCCGCAAGTCTGGGCGGCCGGATTCTTTGGCCAGGGAATCACTGTCGCTGGAGCGGATACGGGAATCCGCTGGACGCACAACACCCTGAAGCCGCATTACCGCGGCTGGGACGGCGCGGTGGCCAATCACGACTACAATTGGCACGATAGCATTCACACCAGCACTGGAGTGTGTGGTCAGGATTCCGTTCAGCCATGCGACGATCACGGCCACGGCACCCACACGATGGGCACGGTGGTGGGCGATGACGGGGGCGCGAATCAGATCGGCATGGCTCCAGGAGCGAAGTGGATTGGCTGCCGCAACATGAATGGGGGCGCCGGCACGCCCGCTACCTACATCGAGTGCATGGAGTTTTTCCTCGCGCCCTATCCGGTCGGTGGCACGCCTGCGCAGGGAGATTCAACCAAGGCGCCGGACGTAACGAACAATTCATGGGGTTGCCCTCCCTCGGAAGGCTGTAACGTCACGTCGCTCCAGTCGGCCGTGGCAGCGCAACGCGCGGCTGGGATCGTGATGGTCGTTTCGGCGGGCAACAGCGGCCCTGCCTGTTCCACGGTTTCGGACCCGCCATCCCTCTACGAGGAGGTCTACAGTGTTGGAGCTTTGACCACCGCGACGGACAACATCGCTTCCTTTAGCAGTCGTGGCCCGGTGACCGCCGACGGAAGTTTGCGCCTGAAGCCCGATATCTCCGCCCCCGGCACGGCCACTCGTTCGGCCACCCGGAGCAGCGATACGGCTTTTGCGAACCTGAGCGGCACGTCCATGGCCTCCCCGCACGTTGCCGGCGCGGTTGCCTTATTATTGTCGGCAAGACCAGTGCTGCGGGGAGACGTGATGGGAACTCGCAGTGTGCTGAGCGCGTCGGCGGTTCATATCAATTCCAATACCTGCGACTCTCCGAATCCGCCTGGCTCGCCGAATAATACCTTTGGTAACGGGCGGCTCGACGTCAAAGCCGCGGTCGACGCCGGCCCAGGCCCGAGCCCGACCCCGACGCCCATACCATCCGTAACTCCGACGCCATCCCCGTCTCCTTCGCCCACGGCTACCCCGTCACCTTCTGCATCGCCATCTCCATCAGCGTCGCCCTCTCCGTCCGCATCACCTTCACCGTCTGCATCGCCATCGCCCTCCGCATCGCCCTCACCATCTCCGTCCGCCTCGCCGTCGCCTTCCGCGAGTCCAACGCCGCCGACGCAGTTAGGTAACATCGCCACGCGGCTCGCGGTCGGGACGGGCGATGACGCGCTCATTGGCGGATTCATCGTTACGGGTAGCGCCCCCAAGAAAGTCATCGTCCGTGCTGTCGGGCCGTCGATCGGGTTGCCGGGCCAACTAGCGAATCCAACTCTCGAGCTGCGCAATTCAGCGGGCGCGCTGCTGGATCAAAATGACGACTGGCAGGTCGCGAACAGCAACAAACAGGCGATCATCGACGCCGGCCTGGCCCCAACGAACGATCTCGAATCGGCTGTCATGGCAACCCTTCCCGCGAACGGCGCGGCTTACACGGCGATTGTGCGCGGAGCAAGTAACACGACAGGAATCGGGGTCGTTCAGATCTACGATGTGGACAGTGCCGGAGCTTCAAGGTTGGCCAATATTTCCTCGCGCGGCCTGGTGCAAAATGGGGACAATGTTCTGATCGCGGGAATGATCGTCCTGGGGCAAGCCTCGCAAAAGGTAGTGGTGCGTGCGATCGGACCATCCCTCACCATCCCTGGAAAACTGGCGAACCCATCTCTGGAATTGCGCGATGCCAGCGGCACGGTCCTGGATTCGAACGACGACTGGGTGCTGTCGAACGACCAACAGGCAATCATCGACAGCGGACTCGCTCCCACGCATGACATGGAGTCGGCCATCATCCGTAGTTTACCGCCCGGGGCTTACACCGCGATTGTGAAAGGTTCGGGCAATCTGACCGGCATTGCGGTCGTGGAAGCATACGCAGTTAACTAGACAGTTCGCTCTTCGGTGACGCGCGAATCCGGCGGCGGCATCCGAGCAACAAACAGACAAATCTCTTATGAAAAACGAACGCCATTCTCGGGGCGGTTTCTTTAGCCCGCGCATCCTGCTCAGCCTTGTTTTTTGCCTGTTTGGTGGGTTGCTGGCCATCTTCTCGGTTGCGGGCGTGCCGTCGGTTCTCCTGCGCCAGGCCGACGAGCGGCCTCGCTTCATGCCGGTTCCGGAAGGGGATTTGGATGATTTCAACCGGATGGAAGAAGAATGGCACGATCGGTTGACCTACCCGACCGGCGTGTTCGATCCCGCGTGGGTTCGGCGCGCCGCGGAACACGACGCAACCATTGCGCGGAGCGTTCCGTTCGGACAGCGGGCGACGAACCTCCTGCGGGGTCCCGAGGCGCCGCTCGAATTGGATCAAACTTCTTTTGTCGCCCTTGGCCCAAAACCGGAGCGGATGACCGGCTGCAGCGGCTGCTTTAGTTACAGCACCACGGAGGGTCGGGTGAACGCCATCGCTGTCGATCCCACCACGACCACGAATGGCTCGATCACGGCCTACATCGCCGCCGTAGGCGGCGGGGTTTGGAAGTCAACGAACTGTTGCAATGGCTCGACCAGCTGGACTCAGGTTACGGACAACGCGCTGGTCAGTACAACCAGTATCGACACTCTGGCGATTGACCCGAACGATCACAATACGATCTACGCCGGGACCGGCGATCTGAACTACGGCTCGTTTTCGATGGGCAGCCAGGGCATTCTAAAATCCACCAATGGCGGGGCCTCCTGGGTAGTGCTCGCGTCAGATATTTTCGGGGCGATGCTGCCGGAGCCCCCGGGGCAATTCCCTCAGTATCAAGCCGTCGGCAAGGTGCGGGTTGATCCGAACAACAGCAACAGAGTCGTGGCCGGGACGAAGACCGGTCTCTATTTCTCCTACGACGGCGGCACCAACTGGACAGGCCCTTGCACGACGAACAGCTTCAGCACGCAACGCCAGGACATCACCGGTCTGGAATTGACCAACGTGGGTGGCACCACCCGGATTCTCGCCGCTGTCGGCGTCAGAGGGTTTGCGACAACAGTGCAGTACAATCTCAACCAGAATGGCGCGAATGGTCTCTACAAGGGGACAATGCCTGCGAGCGGATGCCCGTCCGATTTCACCCTGATCTCGCGCAACGATAACGGCTTCGTCTTCGGCCCGCAGGTGACTGGCAGCGCGTATTCGACGGGAGCTGCCATGAACGCGGGCAGCGGCACACCCTATGGCGGGGTCGGCACCGGGACGCAGCCGGGACGAATGGATATCGCCGTCGCTCCCAGCAACCCGAATGTTATTTACGCGCAGGTCCAATCGATCGCTCCTAACAGCAACAGCGGCTGTGGCGGCGCTAACGGCTGTCAGCTCGGCGTTTGGTCGAGCACGGACGGGGGCGCCAGCTGGAGTTTCATGATTGGCTCGGCAGGTGGCTCCCTTTTGAATTGCTCCGGCGGCGCGGGTGATTATCCCCAGAATTGGTATGACCAGGGGCTGGCAGTCGATCCGAATAATCCGGACCGCCTTTTTGTCGACACCTTCGACACCTGGCTGGCGAGTCGTGTCGGCGCGAGTTTCTACGACCTGACCTGCGGCTATAGCGGCGGCACCGTGGTGCACGTCGACCATCATGCTCTCGCCTTTGTCCCGGGCTCATCCGACTTGCTGCTCGAAGGAAGTGACGGCGGCATCTTTGGATCCAGCAACGCTTCGGCGGCGGTCATCGGGGTTACCCGGAACACCTGGTTCAACATGGACACGGACTTGAACACGATTGAGTTCTATTCCGGCGACATTAGCGGGAACTTCGCCACCTCAGCCACGCCCCAGGCGGTCGGTGGGGCGCAGGACAACGGACCGAGCTCGGTTACCTTCACTGGAAGCGCGACCGGACCGATCCAGTGGCAGGAAGGACTCGGCGGGGACGGGTTCTCCGGCCGAATTGATCCGGTAGGCACTGGCACGAGCAATCGCTTTTTCGAAGGCAACAATAGCGGCGGTGTCAGCCGGTGCATCAGCAATTGCACCGTGGGCGGGGCCGTCTGGACGAGCGTGAAAGGCGGTTGGGGTAGCGACCAACAGTCCTTCATCCTGCCGATCGATCTTTTTCACGGCGGCATTCCCGGCGGCGACGACTGTCTGCCCGCCGGTACTCCTGGCGGGTGTGGCCATCTTATTGCCGGCACGACGCGGGTATGGGAATCGGTTTCTGGCGGTAACGCTACGATGCCGAGCTCAAGCTGGTACATCACGAACAATCCGCCCGGTTCGGCGGCTGGCCCTAACCTTTGCAAAGGAACGCTCGGCAATCGCTCATTCATTAACCAGGTCAAGTATTCGCCAAAGTTTCAGAGCGTTGCCATTGTCGGAACTAATGACGGCAATGTGCAGATCGGTTTCAATCTCGGCACCAGCATCGCGTCCCAGGCGACGTGGGTGAACGTCACCGGTAATAACGCCATTTTGCCGAATCGTCCGGTGCTCGGTATCGCCCTTGATCCATCAGTGCCGGCCGCAAATGTCCCCGTCGGTTATGCCGCGGTGGGCGGGTTCAACGCCAATACGCCGACGACCCCCGGCCATGTCTTTCAAGTGACTTGCGCGGCCACCTGCGGGTCGTTCACCTGGCTCGACAAAACCGGGAACCTCCCGGATATCCCGGTGGATTCGATCATCGTGAATCCAAATATTCCGCAGCAGGTCTTCGCCGGCACCGACTTCGGACTTTACTACACCGACGACATTACGGCGGCCTCGCCCACCTGGTCACGTTTCAACAATGGTCTGCCGAACGTGATGATCTGGGACATGCAGATCGATCGCGGGAGCACGACTCTGTCGCTTTGGACGCGAGGGCGTGGCGCCTATGCCTGGCCGCTGCCGACGAGCCCGGGGCCATCGCCTACTCCGACACCAGTTCCGACTGCAACACCGGTTCCGACTGCCACGCCAGTGCCAACGGCGACGCCGGTTCCAACGGCCACTCCAGTTCCCACTGCGACGCCAGTTCCGACGGTCACTCCAGTTCCCACTACCACGCCAGTTCCGACCGCGACGCCAGTCCCGACTACGACGCCGGTGCCAACAGCAACGGCAACTCCCACGCCTCACGCGAATCTCGCCAATATCGCCACCCGCTTGCGGGTTGAGAACGGAGACAACATCCTCATCGGCGGATTCATCGTCTCGGGAACGGCGCCCAAGAAGGTGGTTATTCGCGCCATTGGACCGTCGCTCGGATTGCCCGATCAGCTCGCGAACCCGACGCTCGAGCTGCGCAATTCATCGGGCGCGCTTCTCGATCAAAACGACGATTGGCAAACCTCGCCTAACAAACAAGCCATCATCGATAGTGGCCTGGCCCCGACCAACGATTTGGAATCAGCCATCATCGCGACTCTGCCGGCTAACGGGGCTTATACCGCGTTGCTGAGCGGAGCAAACAACACCACCGGCATCGGGGTCGTGCAGATTTACGACATCGACCAGGCGGCGGATTCGAAGCTGGCCAATATTTCTTCGCGCGGTCTGGTCAAGACGGGAGACAACGTGCTCTTCGCGGGTGTGATCGTGCAGGGACAAACGTCTCAAAAAGTCATCGTGCGCGCCATCGGGCCATCGCTGACAATCGCCGGAAAGTTGGCGGACCCGACGATGGAATTACACGATGACAACGGAGCTTTGCTGGAGTCGAACGACAACTGGATGCTCTCGATCAACAAGCAAGCGATCATCGACAGCGGGCTTGCCCCGACGGACGACAGCGAATCCGCAATCCTCCGAATATTGCCGCCAGGAGCTTACACCGCCATTGTGCGTGGGGTGGGAGATACTAGCGGCATCGCCGTGGTAGAAGCGTACGCGCTGGATTAGGGACCGGCCGGCCGCGCGGGGTGCGCCCTGCGATTATTGCATTTCGGTAGCGGCAGGGCCACCCCGGGAGGGGCGGCAACGGCACTTTTACTGCTTAAGTGCTTATGCGATGGACGGATTCAACCCCTGCCACAACCGAGCGCTATTCTCTTCCCCACGGATTCACCGTGTCGTCGCGTCCCTCTTGTTTTTGGTGGCCGGCGGCGTGGCCGCCGACGCCCAGGATACAACCCCGCTCGCGCCACCTTCACCTCCGCCGATCTTCTCTTCCGCGGCGGGTTCCCTGGTGTCTCCTCTGGAGCCACAGGACGGACAACTTTATTCGATCGGTAACCCCACCAAGGAGGAGCAATTCTACCTGGAGCTGATCAATCGTGCGCGCGCCAACCCGCCGGCCGAAGGACTTCGTCTCGCGGGCCTAACCGATCCAAACATTCTCAGCGCTTATTCCGTCTTCGGGGTGAACCTCGTTCTGATGCAGGCGCAGTTCGCCACGGTCCTTCCCAGCCCGCCGCTCTCGATGAATGCGACCCTCGCCACGGTCGCCAGGGCGCACAGTCAAAACATGCTGCAAAACAATTACCAGGGACATAACGGCCCCGACGGCGACCTGCTCACCCGGCTCCAGGCCTACGTCTCGGGAGCCTTCGGTTACACCCTGGGCGAAAACGTTTACGCCTATTCAAAATCGGTCCCGTACGGGCATGCCGGATTTGAGGTCGACTGGGGTGGCACGATCGCGACCGGCGGAATGCAGTCGCCGCCAGGGCATCGGATCAATATCCACAACGCTGATTTTCGCGAAGTAGGGATTGGCGTCGTGCTCGGCAGCAATGGCGGCAGCGGCGGGGTTGGACCTCAGCTCGTGACCCAGGATTTCGGCAGTGTCGGCGGTCTTTTGCCTTTCGTGACGGGAGTCGTTTACCGCGATCTCAACGGCAATGGACTTTATGATCCGGACGAGGGGATGGGCGGCGTGACCGTCAACGTTTCGAACACGAACTATTATGCGGTGACGGCGAGCGCCGGGGGCTATTCGGTGCCGGTTCCGGGCGATGGCGCTTATACGGTAACCTTTAGCGGCGGCTCCGTTTCGATTGCTCAAAAAAACGTCAACGTCGTCGGAACCCAGAATGTAAAGGCTGACTACCTGGTCACCGGCTCCCCCACACCTACCCCGCCGCCAACGCCAACTCCGACGCCCCCTGCCGCACCGATTTTGGCCAATATCTCGACGCGCGCCGTTGTGGGAACAAACGAGAATGTTTTGATTGGCGGCTTCATTGTCACCGGAGCGCAAACCAAGAAAGTCATCATCCGCGGAATCGGCCCATCGTTGTCGTTGCCGGGCAAAATGCTTGATCCGATTCTCGAATTGCACGATTCGACCGGCGCACAGATCGGCTTCAACGACGATTGGAGCCAGGCCGGAAACAGCCAGGCGATCAACGGTAGCGGCCTTGCTCCGATCGACCCCAACGAGTCCGCTATTCTTGCCACGCTTGCCCCCGGTTCCTACACGGCGGTTCTTCGCAGCGCTAACGAAACCACCGGCGCCGCGGTCGTGGAAGTGTACGACCTCGATTTCTCGGTTAATTCCAAACTGGCCAATATATCAACGCGGGCCTCGGTCCAGTCGGGTGACGCTGTCCTGATCGGCGGCTTGATCGTGGCGGGACAATCAGCCGCCAACGTGATTGTGCGCGCCATCGGCCCGTCGCTTCCGCTTCCGGGGGCAATGACCGATCCCATTCTCGAGCTCCGGGACCCTGATGGCGCCCTGATGGCCTCGAACGACAACTGGCGTTCGACGCAGGAAGCGGCCATCAGTCAGACGGGCCTGGCCCCGGCTAACAACGCGGAATCGGCCATCCTCGTGTCGCTTTCGCCCGGGGCCTATACGGCAATCGTTCGCGGTGCGAATGAAACGACCGGAGTGGCCGTCGTCGAAGTTTACCAGCTCAACTGAGTTGAAGCCGGTACGCCCTCGTGCTGCTTTGGAGCCGGCACGCCACCGTGCCGGAAGGGGAGCCCGCCCTCGCCCCGCAGTAGCCGTTTTCCCCCTACGGCCTGGGGGCAGGCCGCCTCCAAATGTTGAGATTGTTTGACACCGCAGGCGTACCCCGTTTTGCTTTCCGGTATGAACGGCAAAAAGACTTTACTCGTCGGTCTCTTTTCTCTTGCGATCGCTGCTGCTGCGCAGGCGTCGTTGTCCTGGGAAAAGACCGAGCTGGAACTGAAACCGGCGCTCGGCGCTGCGACCGCGGTCGGCGTTTTCAAATACGAAAACAAAGGCGACAAACCGGTCCATTTTAATGCGGTGCGCCCATCGTGCGGCTGCACCACGGCGGCACTGGCCAAGAATGATGTGGCGCCTGGGGAAAAGGGTGAAATCACCGCGACCTTCAATATCGGCGATCGCACTGGTTTGCAGCAGAAGACGATCACCGTTGAAACGGATGATGCCCAGGCTCCGACGACCGTGCTGACCCTCAAAGCAATGATCACTTCGGTCCTCGACCTCGATCCACCAAACGTCGCCTGGCAGGCGGGCGAAGCTGCCAAAGCCAAAACGATTCTCGCCAAGGCCGGTAAGGATGTGACCGTCAAGAATATCGAGGTCACATCTTCGAGCACGGAATTTACCACGAAGGTGGAACCCGGCTCCGGGCCCGGCGAATTCAAGATCAACGTCCAGCCGAAAGAGACCGACAAGGCCCTCAACGCCACCTTGACGGTCAAGCCCGATGCCGCGGTCACTCCGGCGAAAGTTTTCTACGCGTCCGCGCGCGTGTTGCCTCCGACGACTGCCCCTGCGGCCCCTCCTGCCAAGCCTTAGTTCGTGAAAGCACTGTTCCGGCAGAGCGCGGTGCTCGTGGCCCTCGCCCTGTTGCCGGCTGTTGTCGAGGCGGTTTACCTGCGGGACAAAATTCCGTGGAACGCACGCGTCGCGGAGTCTGATTTGGTCGACGTCGCGACGGCGCAAGGTTGGGGCGCCAACGTCATCTGGATCGATGCGCGGCCAGCGGATGAATTCGAGCGCGACCACATTCCCGGCGCGGTTTCGCTCAATGAAGATCGCTGGAGCGAAGGGCTGGCTCGATTCCTTGGGAACGAGTGGCTTCCGGAAAAAAAGATCGTGGTCTATTGCAGTGCCGCTAGCTGCAACCTCGCGGAAGACGTGGCGCGACGGCTTCGGAAAGAAGCCAAACTGCCTAACGAGATCCGGATTCTCAAGGGCGGCTGGGAAGCGTGGCAGGCGAAAAAATGAAACGGGTCGTGGCTATTCTGATCGGTGGGCTGTTCGTTTATGCCGGGATCGTCAAGGTCATCGATCCAGTCGAGTTCGCGCGGGATATCGACAACTACAAGATGCTGCCCTGGTCGAGCAGTGTCTGGCTCGCGCTCTATCTTCCGTGGCTCGAAATCTTGTGCGGGCTCGCCTTAATCACGCGCGTTCTTTATCGCGGCAGCGTTTTCATGGTGACGGGCCTGATGTCTCTCTTTATCGTTGCCAGTATCGTTGCTAAAGCGCGTGGACTAGACGTGAGCTGCGGGTGCTTCGGGCATGCGAGCACCTATCTCAGTTTCTCGTGGCATCTTGCCCTCGATTTTCTCGTTCTCGGGGGATTGTTGTTCCTGTGGAAACGTCCATTGCCGGCGACCAGTTGACCATCCGCGAAGCAACCGCTCAGGATCGCGAGGCGGTCTGGGAAATTTTTCGCGCCACCGTCGCGCCGGGCGACGCCTTTGTTTACGACCCGAAGACACCTCGCGAGGAAGCTGAGGCGTATTGGTTCGCGAAGGGAACCCGGACGTACGTGGCTGAACTCCAGGGGAGGTTGTCGGCAGTTACATTCTGCGCCCGAATCGCCCCGGGTTGGGTAACCATGTTTCGAACGCGGGCTTCATGGTCGATCCTGCCGCCCGCCGTCTCGGGGTGGGTCGGGCGATGGGAGAGCATGCGCTCGCGGAAGCGCGGCGGCTCGGGTATCGCGCCATGCAATTCAATTTTGTCATCGCGACGAATGAATCCGCCCTCCGTCTCTGGCAGGAGCTTGGATTTAGGATCGTCGGCACTTTGCCGGGGGCTTTTCGCCACGCCGACAAAGGATTGGTTGACGCTTACGTGATGTTTCGTTCGTTAGAGGAAGCCTAACGAATGCAAACGGTAATCCAGGTGGTGACCACAGGCGGCGGGTCGTTGCGCAACCGGATCATGAGCGATCCGCAGCTCGAGAAGAAATTCAATCTCATCCCCACCGAGCATTTCCGCGCGGGACGTCCGCATGGCTGGGCGAAAATTCACAGCCAGGAAGCGCACGGCGTGATCAATCTCGAATGGCACAGCCGCACCGGCGTTCTGATTTGCCGGGTCGTGACGAAGCTGGGCAACAAGCCGAATTCCATCATCGGCGATTTCATCGATTACCTGCTCGCGCGCCATCAGAGCCGGATTCTCGCCATTCATATCATGCGGCGGTGAAAAATTGGAGCCGGCGCGCCATCGCGCCGGGGAGAGGAGCTTTTCAGTGGCGTTTTCCCCCAACGGCACGAGGGCGTGCCCTCTCCAGTTCTAGAGGTCCGTAAACGGATCGCGCCTGGTTATGGTGCCGCCTTCGCCTTGTTGGTGAATCAGCTTCGCTACCAGGCCTGTCCAACCGGTTTGATGACTCGCGCCCAGGCCGGCCCCGGTATCGCCGTGAAAATATTCGTGGAACCAATAAAGGTCGCGATCGTGTTCCGCTTTCAGGGCATCGCCGCTGGCGCCTTCGAAGGGACGGGCGCCGTTTCTGTTCCGAAGCCAGAGGCGGATCAGGCGGTTCGATAAGTCGTTGGCAATTTCATTCAGGGTCAGGAGCTGGCCGGAACCTGTCGGGCATTCGACTTTGAAATCGTCGCCGTAGTAATGGTGGAACTTCTGGAGGGACTCGATGAGCAGGTAATTGATCGGCAGCCAAACCGGGCCGCGCCAGTTTGAGTTTCCGCCGAAAATATTCGTCTGCGATTCGCCTGGTTCGTAGTTAACCACCCGTTGCGCGCCATCCTCGGTGTAAAGAACGTAAGGATGCGTCGCGTGGAATTTGCTGAGCGAACGGACGCCGTAGTCGCTCAGAAATTCGTCCGGGTGCAGCATCCGGCGAAGAAGGCACTTCATGCGATGGCCGCGGGTCAGGGAAACCAGGCGGCGATCGCCGGCCCCCGGTTCGTGCCAGCGCGAGATCAGGCTGGCGAGATCAGGCCGATGTTCCAGGTACCATTCGAGGCGCTCTTTGAATCCTGGCATGGCGTCCAAAAGCTCGGGCTCAATTGTCTCCACGGCGAGCAGCGGCATCAGGCCGACCAGCGAACGAACTCGCAGCGGCAGGTAGCGACCGTCGGGCATGTGGAGGACGTCGTAGAAAAATTCGTCCGGCTCGTCCCAAAGACCGATCCCCTGTCCGCCGAGATTGTTCATCGCTCCGGCAATGCCGAGAAAATGCTCAAAGAACTTGGTGGCGATATTTTCGTAAACCGGATTCTGGCGCGCCAGCTCCAGCGCCATCCGCATCAGGTTGAGGCAGAACATTCCCATCCAGCTGGTGCCGTCACTTTGCTCCAGATAGCCGCCTCCCGGCAGGGGCGCGCTCCGATCGAAGACGCCGATGTTATCGAGACCGAGAAAGCCGCCTTGGAAAATGTTTTTTCCTTCCGAATCCTTCCGGTTCACCCACCAGGTGAAAGAGATGAGGAGCTTGTGGAAAACCGTCTCGAGAAAAGCGCGGTCGCCTTGGCCGGATTGTTTCTCCTCGATTTTGTAAACTCGCCATGCCGCCCAGGCCATTACGGGCGGATTGACGTCGCTAAAGTTCCACTCGTAAGCGGGGATCTGGCCGTTGGGATGTTGATACCATTCGCGCAAAATGATATCGAGCTGGTCCTTCGCGAATTTTGAATCGACCAGGGCCAGGGGAATGCAATGGAACGCCAGGTCCCAGGCCGCATACCAGGGATATTCCCACTTGTCCGGCATCGACATGACACGCTCGTTATAGAGATGGCGCCACTCGGCGTTGCGGCCTTTCCGGCGCTCAGGCGGTGGAGGCGGCTGGCGCGAATCACCCTCGAGCCATTCCTCAATGACGTAGTAATAAAACTGCTTGCTCCAGAGCATCCCGGCCAGCGCCTGGCGATGGATCAGCCTGTGTTCCTGGCTCAGGGACGCCGGTTCCAGCCCCGCATAAAATTGGTCGGCCTCGTCTTTTCGCGTTCGAAAAACTCCGTCGAAATGTTCGAATGCTTCATGCCCCAGAACCGGGAGGCAGACCGGCCGGGGATGGGCGCCAGGCTCGCCGGGAGACTCCGCTTCCACTGGTGGTTCGCCCACGCGTCCGAACCAAAGCCGCACCGTTTCGCTCTCGCCAGCCCCAATCGTAAATCGGTAGTGCGCGGCCGCTTTCGTCCCGGCGCGCTCCGGATTTACCGCCTCCTTGCGGCCATGCACGATGAAATCGTTGATGCCATCCTTCACGAATTTCACCTTGTTGCGGGAAGAGAAGAGCCGCTCGGTGTTGGTCTCGTTCTCGGTGAAAAGAAGATCCGGGCGGCCGTCGCAGTGGAGTTTGTATTCGCCCAGCGCGTCGTGCACTGCCTGGATGGTCGGGCAATGGCTGATCAGGTCCGAGCTGGCGCGCAGGGAGGGAAGGCGACGGTCGCTGCCCCATGACCAGGTATTGCGAAACCAAAGCGTCGGCAGCAAGTGAAGATCGGCAGGCGCGGGCCCCCGGTTCGTCGCTGTAATCCGGATGAAAATATCGTCCGCGTCGACCTTGGCGTATTCCAGCAGGATATCGAAGTAGCGGTTATCCCGAAAGACACCCAGGTCCCAGAGCTCGACGTCCGGCTCGCGCTTGGGCCGGCCGGAGTTGACCGTCACCAACTCATCATAGGGAAACGCGGCCTGCGGATACCGATAAAGCATCCGCATGTAGGAATGAGTCGGCGTGCTGTCGACGTAAAAGTAGACCTCCTTTACATCTTCGCCGTGCGAACCCTGCGGACCGGTCAGGCCGAACAGCCGCTCTTTCAGGATGGGATCGCGACCGTTCCAAAACGCAAAGGCCAGGCAGAGCCGCTGCTTGAAGTCCGAAATCCCGCCGATTCCGTCCTCGCCCCAGCGGAACGCGCGGGACCGGGCGTGATCGTGCGGGAAATAATTCCAGGCGTCCCCATTAGCGCTGTAATCCTCGCGGACCGTGCCCCAGGCGCGCTCCGCCAGATACGGACCCCAGAGATGCCAGCGCTCGTCCTTCTTATTCTCCGCGAGGCGCTGCTGCTCGGCGTTCACGAAGCCGATTAGCAATCAAAAATCGCAAATCGGCAACTCCGAATTAATCGCGAGCACCGAAGCATTTCGGTGTCGAAATTCGAAAATCCGATCACTCCCACTCGATTGTGCTCGGGGGCTTCGTGGAAATGTCGTAGCAGACGCGGTTCACGCCTTTGACTTCGTTCACGATCCGGTTGCTGATCCGCGCCAGCAATTCGTAAGGCACGCGAACCCAGTCGGCGGTCATCCCGTCCTGGCTCTCCACGATGCGCAACGCGATCGTGTTTTCATAGGTGCGCTGGTCGCCCATTACCCCCACCGATTGCACCGGCAGGAGGACCGCGAACGATTGCCAGACTTTGTAATACCAGTCCGCCGCTTCCATCTCGCTCGTGACGATCGTGTCGGCATCCCGCAAAATCCGGAGGCGCTCCGGCGTCACTTCCCCAAGAATTCGCACCGCCAGGCCCGGGCCGGGAAATGGCTGCCGGTAGACAATCTCCTTCGGCAGGCCCAATTGCAGTCCCGCCTGCCGGACTTCATCCTTAAATAATTGCCGGACCGGCTCGACCAGCTCGAAATGCATCTTTTCCGGCAATCCGCCGACGTTGTGATGACTCTTGATCACGTGCGCCGGGTTGCCGCCAATGGCCACGCTTTCGATCACGTCCGGATAGAGCGTTCCCTGCGCGAGGAAATGGTAGCCGCCGTGCCCGCCCGAACCATCGGCGGCATCTTCCGCGAGCAATTCCTCGGTCGCCTCTTCGAAGACCTTGACGAATTCGCGCCCGATTATTTTGCGTTTCGTCTCCGGATCGGTCACGCCTTCCAAGAGTTTCAGGAAACGCCCAGCCGCGTCGACGTACTTCAGCCGGATATGAAAATTTTCCTCGAAAACGCGCTGGACAATTTCTTCCTCTCGCGAGCGGAGTAGCCCGTTGTTAACGAAAATGCAGGTGAGCTGGTCGCCGATCGCTTTGTGCAGGAGCGCCGCGACCACGGAGGAATCAACCCCGCCGCTCAGGCCGAGCACCACTTTCTGGTCGCCCACCTGCCGGCGGACCCGATCGCAGGCTTCCTCGATAAACGAGCCCATCGTCCAGTCCATGGCGCAGCCGCAAATGTGAAAGACGAAATTCTGGATGATTTCTTTTCCGCGCGGCGTGTGCGCGACCTCCGGATGGAATTGGAGCGCGTACAATTTGCGGTCCGTATCTTCCATCGCGGCAAAGGGCGCGTTTTCCGTCCGGGCGGAGCTGCGAAACCCGGGAGGCATCGCGGTCACTTTGTCGGCGTGGCTGCACCAGATGTCGATTTGTTCACCCACTCCGTCGAAGAGCCGCGATCCGTCAAGGATCTGCAACATTCCCGCGCCGTATTCGCGTCGCTCGCTGAATTCTACCTGGCCGCCGAGATGATGCGCCATCAATTGCATTCCGTAGCAAATCCCCAAAACCGGAATGCCGAGCGAAAAGATCTTGGGGTCGGGCAGGGGCGCCCGTTCGTCGTAAACGCTCGCCGGACCTCCGGAAAGCACGATCCCCTTCGGCTGGAGGGCTGCCACTTCCTCGGCCGGGATGTTGAAGCGAACGATTTCCGAATAGACCTGGCATTCGCGAATCCGCCGGGCGATCACCTGGGTGTATTGCGACCCGAAATCGAGAAGGAGAATCTTGGAATGGGCGGACGGAGCAGCGGTCTTCACGGCTAATGGCGCTCCTGAATGTAGGGATCGTCGTCGCGATTCATCGGGCCCAGGGTGCCTTCCCCGCGGATGCCGCGTTTAAATTTTTCGCCAGCCTCTTGCCCCAGCGATTTTTCGAGCGGATCGGCGCAACCGCCCAGGAAGAGGGCGGTGAGGATAAAGAAAGCGATGGAGAGTGCCTTCAAGCGCTGACAATAATGAAGAAAGTGACGAGTGACAAGTGGCGAGTGACGAGCTTCGAATCTGGCGTTGTCGCGAACTTCTTTTCTTGTCACACGTCACTCGTCACATGTCACTTTTTCCCGAATGATTGATCCCGAAGTCTTGCTCCAGGGATACCGGCTGGGCGTTTTCCCCATGGCGATGGAGGACGGCGAGATTGGGTGGTTTTCGCCCGACCCGCGCGCGATCCTGCCGCTGGAGGAATTTCACGTCCCTCATACCCTCCAGCGGATCAAGCGGAAGAAAACTTTCGAGATCCGGGTCGACGCTTCCTTCACCGAAGTGATGCGTCAATGCGCGCACCGCGACGAAACCTGGATCAACGCTGAGATCATTGAGAGTTACACGCGACTCCATCGGCTGGGACATGCTCATTCCGTTGAGGCGTGGCAAGATGGCCAGCTCGCCGGCGGCCTCTACGGGGTGTCGATCGGCGGCGCGTTTTTCGGCGAGTCGATGTTCCATCAGGTCCGCGATGCCTCGAAGATTGCTCTCCTGGCCCTCGTGGAACGGTTGCGAGAGCGGAAGTTTCTCCTTTTGGACACTCAATGGACCACGCCGCACCTGCGCCAGTTCGGCGCCGTTGAAATCCCGCGCGCTGAATATCTGCACCTCCTTGCGACCGCCGTAAATCTCCCGCGCAGTTTTTTGTAGGGCGGGCGCTCCGCCTGCCGGGCGGGAGAAACGCGGCAAGCGGAGCGCTTGCCCTACAACCGGTTTGTTGCATAGTGACGCCCTCGCGACGACGACTTCCAGGCGTCCGCGCCATCGGCTGGGTAGCTCAGTTGGTAGAGCAGAGGACTGAAAAGACTCAAAATGGGTTTTCGGTGTTTTTGCTTGGTTTTGCGTGGCGTTGTTATTCCCTGACGCAGAATCATTTCGGTTGAACCGATGAAGTTTTGGTGCTGTGCAGTTTTGCGCCATTTTGCCGCCAGGAAAGGCAACCGGTATCAGATTGGGGTATCAGATTTGTCTCTTTCAAAGAGTCTGTCGAACCGTCACGATGCTTTCGAAGTTTGCCCGCAATCGCCTTCTGGACTGCCAGCGCACCCTTCTTGTAAACAGCCACAACGAGCAATTCACCGTTTACATAAACGGCCCAATTCCGGCGACCGTAGCGCATGACCGTAATTTGAAGTTTGATGGGAATAATGTGTCCTAATAAGATCACAATGTCACGTCAATTCCTATGTGAAATAGCGAACAAACAAGGGTGTCGTTTCCTTCTCGCGACCGTCAAATGCTCGACGCTTTTTGTTATGAATAACTAAGCTTATCGTCTGGCCTTTTTCGTTGGTGTGCGACGGGCGAGCCAGTGGTCAATCGCCAGAATAACTTCTGCATTTGGCAACCGATTCCGGGAGAGTATTTTCGCGAGATTTGATTCCCATGATCGTGCCGGGCGACCATATCGTTCGGCGAGATGTCTGGCGAGCTCGGCTTTGGCACCTCGACGAGCCAGTTTGCGCGCAGCAGCTCGCACCCAGTGATCGAAATACGGTGTTTCGCGTTTCATTTCTGGCCCGTCGGGGACAAATCGGACCTAAACCATCCGCGTGTCTCATTCAATAATGAATGGCGTGCAATTAAGATTGAGCATCCTCCAGAATCGCAATGGGTGTGAACCGTAAAATCTAATTTCCGCTTTGTTTTACTATCTTTGGCGTTTCTCGACGCGCCAGACTTAGGATTGCGAAATCATTGATTTCAAAGCGTCGCTTTTTATTTCAAAGCAAATTGTGTTTACGAGGGAAAAACGCCTGTAGCGGCGAATTACACCAATTCTAGCGATGGAGAGCAGAAACCTGCTCGATCTAGCACAAATTCTAGCACACGGACGCGGCAGACTTGCACTGTTGAAGTCGGTTTGGCAGATTTTTGTCCCAGTTGTGCTGGAAATTGCGACGACCGCTGAACCCGGCGAGTGCCGGTCGCACGAGCGAGCCGGAGAGCAGCGCGTCGGACAGGTCGATGCTGTCCGGCAATTTAGCGACGTCAGTGGCCATGAGCCATAGCGGAAACGTGACCTCGTTTATATCCGACTCGTGCCCGCGCAAACGCGCCGCGCTCGCGCGCGACTTCCGCCGCGGTGCAGCGCGTGGCGCAGGTCTTGCCGCCGCCCGGCTCGCCGGTCACGACCAACCGAAGTCTCCCGGCAGCACGAAGCACCTGGCTCCAGCGCTTCTCTTGATGCTTACCAGAGAGCCGCGTGCGCTCGTATTGCTTCATCAACATCTCGTCGGTAAGCGAGATCGTGCTGCCACCGAGTGACTGCCCCTGAGCCTTGCGGCCGAGGGTATCGTCCTCCTTGCGAATTTCGCGCTGCGTCAGGACAATCGGCTCAATGAACGCGGAGCCTGCTTTGAGCTTTTTCCCGCAAAATTCCCACGGGGTCAGATCCACCGCCTCCGCAAAGCGCTCGAGAAACTCAATCGCTTCCTCGGCCAGCCGGGAATGGACCGATAGAAGCTGTGCGAGGGTGGCGGGCATTGATAATACCTTATCAGAAGTTGGATTTCGGACGAGTCCGTGACGACAGCTTTCATCGACAGCTTCCTGCGTCGGGTGGTGAATCACGCCCTCCTTCCATAGAGGCCATGACAGATGCAGAGCAGGCGATCGTGGAAGACCGCCTGCTCGCCTCGTTTTTCCGGCGGGGCCTCAATTCGCCGCCGTGGAGGGTTTCCAGTAGACGATCACCCGACGATTCTGCGCCCGCCCAGTTGCGGTTTCGTTGGGCCCAGCAGGGCGGGTGGAACCTGCACCGGCTACGATGGCGACCTTCATTCCGCAGGAAGACATTTCAGCGGCGGTCCGCAGTCCGCGATCCAAGGAGAGATGGTCACGAAGTTCCTCTGTTCCTTTTCCGTCGGCATATCCAATGACGATCCACTGGCCTGCCGCAGGGCCGATGGTGGCAGCCTTTTCCGCCAGGCGTTCGATTTCCTTTACGGCCTCGAAGCTTAGTTCCGAACTACCTGAGTTGAACTTAATCACCAGCTGCAATTCCGCGTGATCCACGAGCGCGGCGTGACTGTACTGTTCGTTAAGCGAGACGATACGCGGTTTCGAGGGCAACTCCTCCGGTGGAGGTTCTGGCGCAACCGGTGGTTTGGTCTCAACGACCTGCGCAAGCTCCGTCGGGGGCGACGAAAGCAAATCCTTTACTGCGTAGAGCAAAGTGAACTTGGATTCCCCGACGGCGATGGCGTCGACGATCACGCGGCTGATTTCCGTGGCATCGCCAAATGCCGGCACCTCGTTATTGCCGATTTTCACCGGCGGCGTATCCTTTACCCCGGGTTCAAAGGCGAGCGCTTTCCCCTGAGGCTTGCCCTCCTTGTCCAGGACGAGCTCTTCCATCGAGGGGCCCTCCGGAGAAACAGGATCGTTCGGGCCGGTGGCCGGCGCGCTTTTTGGTTCCAGCTTCAGCGCCCGCAATTGCTCACGGATGCTTGCGAGTTGTTGCCTGCCTGGGGGTTCAGCACCGTAGGTGCCCGCCACGAAGCCCGGATCAGCCTTTGACTTGATCGTCACCGGCTCGCGTTTCCCGCCGCCCGCAACCATGAGCGAAATCGCCGGGACGACGACCGAGGCCTTTCCATTGGCAGTCGCAGACTTTGCCGGCGCCAGAAGGTCGATCAACGCCTCCGGCAGCGCGTGTCCATCGGTCAACACGGAAGCCGGCACGATAACCTTCAACTCGACGACACTTTTCGGCGTCGGCGGATTACCGCAGCCGGAAAAACCGCTGGCGAGCGCTGCCGAGAGGAGCAGGAGCGCGGCTTGGCGTACAAACGGCGCAGTCGTCTGCTGGGTGCCATTGCGAGAAGTTTGCGGCTGATGTTGCTCATCGCTTTCTGCGGGCACCTCATTTGGCATCGTGATGGGGCGGACCGGTTCCTCATCCAGCATCGTCAACTGCGCACGTAGCCCCGCATCTTTCACGCTATTGCGCGTCTCGGGACAATCCTGCGCCGCGGCCAGCGTAGCCAGATCGTGATCAAGGAGCAGCCCCCAGGTGCGCAGGGTGTATCGGGTGTCGCCGATACCGATCAGCGCGTGGCGGTTCACCGTGCATTCCCGGAGCGGCAGTTGGCTCTCGAAGAGATAGTTGCGAGAGGCATGGATAACGCATTTCGCCGTAGAGCGATCCTCGCCTAATGTGCGCCGCCATTCCATTCTTAAACCCAGTGTCAGCCAGGCATGCGCGATTGCGTAACCGGTGCAGCGCCAATGCAAAAAGGCGGCTGAAATATAGACGAGCCCCATCAGCGCAATGATTGCCGTTGGGGTTTCGTTGAGGCTGCCAATACTTGTGAAGGAGGTAATCTTCCAAGCGGCCGAGCCGGCAATCATTAGCGACCCCAGCCCACGAATGGCCCGGTCGCGCAAGCGGTTGCGATGGCGGATGTAGGGTTTCTCCTGATCATCTGCCACGGCGATCAAACAGCGAATACGGCAGAGGTTTCCCTGCCGATAGTGGGCCAGCAGCGCTCCCAGAATATCGACCGCCACAAGTGCCAGGGCTGCGGTCAGTTCGATGGATCCGATCCGCATCAGATTGGCCAGGCCGTAGGTTTCAAGCCCGAGCGCCAAGATCAGACCGAATGTGTCGCCAAAAACATTGGCGGTATGGAAGAGACCTGTGTGCGGCGTGGCGCCGATGGTAGGATCGTGTTTGCGGGTAGCGAGAAAGCGCTGCTTGATCTCGCGGCTGGGTTCGTATTGGTGGTCTTCGTATTGAGGCATGTGGATGAGGTGGTTGAAAGTTGAGGTTTTCACTAACACTCATCCATAGGCGGCCCAGTGGCCGAGTGTGACGCGCCACCATCAGTCCCGCAACTGCTGGAAACCGGCTTGCCGCTTTCCCATGAGGCGTTGAGAGCGCTCTTCTGCGTTTTAACGCTTGAGCCTCGTTAGATTTTAGAGTCTCCTCTTTGCCCGAAAATGAAAATGTTTGTCATACCGTGTCGGGTGAATGAGAAATTAATCCCAATTCAATTTTACCTTGGCGAACCCACTCCGGGAATTATCAATGCACTCCACTTCCAAACAGCCTGGCTTAGGTCAAATCGTGGGGTAGAGGTGCCCGCCGAGACATTATTTGAATTGGCAGAGCTTCGGCGAATGACCATCGAACACAATGCTTCTTTTTCGGAAACGTGCGCATACGCATTAAATTTCCCCTATGATGAAGAGCTGCCGGTCGCGGATAGCCCTGTCATGGCAGCCGTATGTCGCTTTGTCGAGCACTTGCGGCTTATGTTGGAAACGGTCCGCAAAGCTATTTCTGAGACAAACGCCGTGTAAGAACAGCGAAAGTGGTTTCGTCCGCGGTAATCGTGTTCAGTTCGGAGGAGAATATTTCGCAGATGGCATTGAGAATCGGGGATGCCTAGGGAGTGCTCGAAAAGGTCAACGTATTCACCCATGCTAGGATGGAACTCAGAGTAGCGAAGGCCAGGGAGATGAGGATGAGGATAAGGCGCGATGTCTAAGGCGAACGCACGACCAGATCACAATCCACGCGGCAAATTTGCGAAAGTTACTTTGTTGGATTGAATTAGCTTAACCCCCCCAGATAGATCCTCACTGTAAACATAATTGAAGAGGTCTTTGAGCGAGACACGGTTTTCATCGGCGATCTCGCGCAGTTTCCAAACGCTCTGAACATCAACCTTTTGGGACTCGACGAAAGGAAGCACAGAAAGCAATGCTTCTCCCAGACTGGGACCATCTTGATACCATGTTCCTTACGGGTTCACGCCGCCTTTCGCGATCTCCTTCGGTTACCCCCCGGATGTCCGCCAAGGGGCACTTCCAACCCCCCCTCTCAGCCACGCAGTCTGGAAATCGACCGGGATGGCTAGCGCAGGAGCAGGAGTGCCCTATATGTCTGCACACGAATTCTGCCCAATCAGTTCACGCGGGATTGCAAGTCTGTTCACGAGATAGATTCGGGCATATGCGGCGGAGCGACCTCATTACCTATTGTGAGGATAAAGCGAACTATACTCCAGCTTCCCTCCGCTGCTTTGTTCGTGACATTCATAAACCAGTCGGCGGTGTTCACATTCTGCGCACCGTAAAGCCGACGCAAGTAGTGCCGCAACTGATATTCTGCGATCCGCTTTCCGGCGACGGGGATCTCCGAGATATAGAGCGGAAGCGTTTCGGGAGCAACCGTGATGGCTTGTGGGAAAATGGCCGACGCGGCAATGTCGCAGCAGACACAATCGAAGCGTCCAGCTTGGAGAGGTTGGTCCATCATACCCAGCTTCTGGTAGAGCACGGTAACGATGCGTTGTTGCAGCGCGAGGGAACTGGAAACGAAGGTTTTGCTGAACTCGTCCGTGGGCTCGAAATACGAAACTTCCCGATCCTTGATTCGCAGCAAAGTACGGAGAATGAGCGGGGGAAGCGGCCGGGCATTGCTGGTCTCCTGATGGGTGACTGAGTTAGCCACCATGTTCAGCATCACCATCACCGTGCGCGGACTGGAGCGAGCGGACTCCGACGCTTCTTCCGCCGCAGCGAGAAGATTTTCTGCATGCTCCTGCTGGCAGCGCAGAGCGGCCCAGATACCACTGACCACGCCGACGTCGTGCCCAGTTCTCGCACCGTAAGCAATAAGAGCCGATTCCGCGCCCCCGGTTGTGAGGGCCAACAGCCGGATGGCCGCGCGGCGCCCTGGGTAGGCATTGTGCCGGATGGCGCATTCGCGCAGCACCTCGCACTGCAGCAGCGTGAGGCGAGGAGCTACCGTTTGACGCAGACGTGGCGCTAAAGTGAACGCGCCATCCAAGAGCATGAGCAGATTAGATCGTGGAAAAAGGATGTGGGCATCACTGCCGTAGGTGGTGGGATCCCAGATGTTCTTCTTCAACAACTGCTCAAGTTCCATGGCGGCGGCTTGAAGGCACCCTTCATTTCTTGCCAGCAGCCAGGCACAAAATTTTGTTTTGGAGAGCAGAGACTCGCTTATGAGCGGCGAATCTAGCGCGAACTGCATGGCGCTGACCCACTGTTCGGGTGCGAAGGCTGCCCCCACCTCAAGAGCGCGCTCCTCTTCGTAGTGCTCGAGCAGAAGCGCCACAATGGCGATGCAGAGCGGGACCGCCAGAGCTTCCTGCACCTCCAAGAACCATGCGACCTCCGCAAATGAGGCGCGTGCCTTTCCCGTGAGTTCGTCCGCTAGCTGGTGCAGAAGGCCGGGCGCGACTTCCTCGGCGATCCGCCCGCTAAGAACGAGGAGGACTGTGGAATCACCATCTGCTTCGGTCCAGCGAGCCAAACGACTCTGCAGACACTCAAGCAAACCTCCTAACGCCACGTTCTGTTCCGTCTTCTCGAGGCCCAAGCAATTGATAAAGTTGCGCCACGCGTAGGCTGCCAGCGCAGCCGACGGCGCGACCTGCCGCTCCACGATAGGACGCAGGCATGCATCAATCTGCCGGGGCATTGCGGTTCTGTTCAGCAGCTCGGGGCCGCAAGTCCGAAAGAGGCGGCCGGCACAGAAGAGGCGTTCACTCAGCCAAGTCGGGGTGTTCGGCAGAACTTGCAGAAGATACTCAAGCACGCTCCCATCGATGAGCTGCATTCGCCCCAGGACGTGCGCCGCCGTGCAGTCTCTTCCCTCGCGCAAAGCCCGTTTGTAAAACTCCGCGACTATCTGAGCATTATCGAAGATAATCCGGTCAAGAAACCACCCGACGTGAAGGGCAAGGCCGGGCCGATCCCTCCCGTATCGCTTGGCTTGATCCGCGACTTTAAGTAGGGTCTCCTGCCCAAGCCTTCCGGCGACCCAGCCGGCATGGGCTTCTGATTTAGGGTAAAGGGCGACATGGGTTCGTTGCCGGATTAGGTCGTCTCCGGATTCGAGAAGACGACCAATCCGCGCGGCAACGGAAGGTGGACAAAGCCCGTGCTCTAGTAAGAGCAGGGCGCAGATGTCGCGGAACGACTCGTCATCTGCAGAATGCAGCCAAGCGCGGAGCGCAAAAACGGCGCAGCGCGCTACGCGTGGAATCTTGCGCAGCAGGGAAACAAAGGCACGTGCACCGCGCAGCGGCAACTCGTGCTCGAGCGACATTGCGCGGCTGCGCGTAAGGAGAAAGCCGGTTGTGTTCACTCTCTGCACGAAGGAAGCTTGTTTTTCCACATTCTGCGGATCACGGATGCACTCGTTCCAGCAAGCGTCGAGATCGGCTTCCGGAGCTTCGCCCAAGTTTCGAAGGAGGACATGTAGCCGCTCGCCGCAGCGCAGCAGATGTTCCGGTAGAGTCCCAGAGGAAACGTCCGGAAGGGAGATCTTGTGCTCGAGTCGCGCACTATGTTGGATCATCCGACGAAAGGCAGAACCCCCAGCGACAAACTTTTGCAGGAAGGCATGTAGACGATTGCCGCAACGCAGTAGGTATTCGGGTGCAGTCTCAGAGATCGCGCGCCGGTGGGGAAGCTCACGTTTAAGCGAGACATCGCGTCGAGTCCTGCAGTAAAAAGCCCAGGCACCAGCAACAACCTCGTCGCTGCGGCAATTCACGGAGAGCAGTTCCAGTGACCGAGCCTTCTCCCGCGAATCGTTCACGCGGTTTAAACAACGCTGCGCCATGGGGAGATACTTGTCTTCCATGTGTTCTCGGAGTGAGACGGCGAGCGCGCACCATCGCACCGCCAAAGGTGACGGCATCGTGTCCACTGAGTCTGGAAAGCGGTCGGCTCCAACCCGCGCCAGAGCCGAAAGCACCATGCTACGCGCGCGATAGCAATCTTCCTGCAAGGCCTGTTGTGCGAATAGGAGCACCTCTGCCAGCATGGCTGGGGCGATTTCCGCAATGAGAGGGACTAGGTTAGCCAAAGCCCAGCCTTGAAAAGGATAACTCCAAGCGGGACTGTGATAAATCACATCCAGCGCCGCTGCAAGCCCTTGCCAGGTTTCTTTTTCCATAATTTCCGTGAGTTCACGCTCGGCTGAAGAATGCGCGTCTTCGAAACAAACGTTTGCCAAGCCTCGCTCTTGGCGCGCGCTTTCCGACCATGGCACCCATCGCAGCCAGCGGGTGAGAACGGCGGGATCGGAAAGTGGACCACCGATAGTGTCCAGTGTCACCATCATGTTATAACAGGTGTCGTTCGTGAAACCTGGATCGTCTTCCAGCGAGCCGTTAAGGGCTGCCGCCATAAACTCTCCTAGGGCAACCACGCGCATCGGCTCGGGAAGTAGGTGGAAATCTGAGGCGAGCTTCAGTGGCTGTCCACCATAGCGACGATGAATCTGATGAATTCGCCACAAAGCATGCGCATCTTTCACGTGCGCGCGGCCTAGCGTCATAGGCTGTCTCTCAATGCTCGCTTTTACTACACTATCGCGCGCCAGCGGACCGGCGCGGATCATCGCGTCGCGCAGGATTTTTTCCAGCACAGAAGCGCGTCGACGCAAAAGCGGAGCAATCTCCCTCCGCCGGATCTCCGGAATATCAATTTCAGGCGCCTTCTCTGGGGCCAAGCAATAGCAGGCGACATAGGCTTCAGCGCATTTGGCGTCATTCGCAGATTCGGCTTGAATGATCGCCGCCAATTCCTGCACGATTTGCGGCACGGGAAGACGGTTTCGGATCCAGCCGGTGAAGGCCTCGTCCAGGGGCGAAGGCATAAAGATGCTCTCCGCGCGAAAATCTAGGCCCTCATTGCGGATTAGCTGCAGCCAAGGTGATATCTCCAAGTCAAGTTCGCAAGCGGCAGAATGCCGTCGGCCAAACTGGGCGGGGCTCAGCATGTCGTGAACCAGCGCGGCACGTCGGGCGAGACATCGCTCCATGCCGAGGTAATTAAAACCTCCAAAAAGGATGGCAACGGTACAGAGAAGCTTCGGATGTTCTCTCAGATAGGCGACACCAGGAGGGTCATCGAGCGTCAGCAATTCGCGGAGTTGAATAGCCTCAGTGAGCACGGAGTGAATCTCGCTCACTGCTTCTTCGGGATTCACTAGCATGGGAAGGGGCCGGGAAATCACGTTCATGCGCAAAAACTCGTCCAAACCCTTCGTCTCCTCTGCTGTCGGACGGCGAGCAAACTTCTCAGCGAGGTGCTCCAAGCGACTGCCGGCGGCAGAGGTTAAATAAAGGTGCACCGGCCATCCAGCTTCCACGGAGTCATGACGCAGCGCGCCGAAGACCGCTCGGGCGAGGCGGCGAGTTGGATTGAAGATATTTGCCGCGCGTAGGAGTGAGGCGGCGAGACAGGCCGTTGACTCATCTTCCAGCTGTACAGCTAGCCATTCATGCACGCGGGCGCGATTCACTACACTGCGCTGGAGCACGAAAAAAGCTCGCTCAATAGGTTGAGTTACTATGGCTGTATCCGCAGCCGTTCCCTGCGCGCGACACCAGTCACGGAACAATGTTTCGCAAATGGCCGCGAGGTCGCCCTCTTCTAGGGCGCCTATATCCGCAACGCCGCTGGCGAGTAGCATTGAAAAGTAGCCCGAGCACAGCCCGCCGATTTTATGCCAGGCGGCGATCACGCCCTGCAGCGTCCACGCCGGTCGAATGTTTCGACAGCGCCGCTTTTCTGGCAAGGTGAGAAGACCCAGGGTCATGCGCACCACTTGCGTCCAGACGGGGAGGTAAGAGCAACGCAATAACTCCTCGGGGAGCTGTTGATGAGCCACTAGAGCTGCCGCCGCCAGATACTCTTGAAAGGTGAGATGGAGAAACGAAAGGTGCTGCGCCGCCTCACTTCGTTTGGTAAAGATACAGTCGTTCTCCAGCAATTGCTTGAGAAGTTCTTTCTCGTTGCAGAAGAGCACCTCTATCTCCGTCGTGGAAATGGATGTCTCGGGAGACATCTGTAGCGCGGCATGCGCCAGCAACTCAATCTTACGGGCGGTACTCAGATCGTGATGATCGGGGCTGCCTGGGCGCGACTTGGACGCCTCGTCGCCTAGGATACGTCGGAGGATATCGTAGTAAAGTTCGGAGCGAGTGCCCGGCAGCCTTAGCTCCCGAAGATTGATGCGCCCATCCCGCAGCTTTTCGAAGCAGTCGATGCAGAGCATCGTGAGGATGAACGGATTAGCGCAACTATCGAAAATGCTTGGGTTTTCCCGCAGAAGATTGCGCACCATGCTTTGCACCTGTGAGCCGGTGAAGTTTGCGAACTCTCTGTCGCCGGCGTGAAAGAAGCTCTCGATATAGGCATCTATTTCCGGGGGACGAAAGGGTAACAGGCGCGGCTCGCGGTATCTCATCAGGCGCTGATACCCATGAAACCGGGAACTCAACACAATCTGCATTCGTAGGCAGGATGGGCTTGGTGCCAGCAGCGGTTGCAGCAGCGTCCGGACCTCTTCAAAGGCGGCGCCCCGTAGCTCGTCGAGTCCATCCAAGCATAGTAGCGGTGGAGTATGCGCCTCCTCCCCTTCGCTCATCCGGCACGACCAATGACGCGCCACCGCACCAGCAATGTGTTCAAGAGCGGGAATCTGCTGGGCCGCTGCGGCGAGCAGGATTGAGAATGGAACGACCCACTCTTCCCGCTGCGACCCCAGCGCTCGGGTCACGGACCGACCAATCCGCTCAAGCAATTGCTTTTCGATTTCTTTCTCGGGCCGCAAGAGCTGCGGGACCGTGCGCAACGCGACGAAGACAGGCGGGCAGAGTTCTGATGATAGCGCGGTCTGCGCCTGCAGAACAGCAGCCTGTTGTTGCGCACGCTCTCGAACCTGTCGCCGGAGTAGCTCGGATTTGCCCGAACCGGGATCGCCCAAAAAGGTGCAAACGCGAAAATCTGCCCAGCTCTCCGGTCGGTATGCTATATATTCTGCGGTGCTGCTGAGGCCGCGACCGAGTTCCGGCCGAAGGGCGCTTTCAACCGGGTGGTGAAACTCGGTCGTGTCGCCCACTTCAGAGGACCAGCGGCCATGCACCTCTGTCTCGCCTACCGCGCTCTTGGTGCGAGCGTCGGTCCGCCGCTCGTATTCTTCGCGGCGCTCGACGCACCGCAATGGCTGCCAGACCTTTTCTAGATCGATTCCCGGGGCGTGCTTTTCGAGCAGCGGATGGCGACCGTAAATGGAGATCAGTTGAGTTAGATACTCAGCCAATGCCTCTGCACTGCTAGAGCGGACATTAAGAAGCTGTCGAAGTGAAGCCATCCCGGTTAATCAATCCAAAAGAAGGCAGCGCGGCACGTCAATATTCGGCTGATCACTGCCTCAATTCGCCTCGTGTGATTGCCGGGCCTCGGTCTCACCTCCGCAACCACGCACACCACATCGGCTCGCACAAGAGTCTTCGTCGAGGGTGGAGCACTCATGTCTAGCGAGGTCTAGCGCCGAACACTGCATTGTGTGACGGACGGATCGTCGATTTGGCATGAGTCGCCTGGACTGCACGGCTTGTGAGAGGGGAGCGCAACCCAAGGGTCCGCACAGTCCCCGGCTGGCCGCTTGTTGGGCTGTTTGAGCGGCATCCCTCAAGGCAGCCGCCAAAAAAATGCGGTGGTGTGAAGAATCTCCGTCACATCCCCCATGTCCCGCTTCTAAATACCGAACGAGACCTTCAACCATCAACACCAAAACCAGACATTATCGCCATGCAAATCGTTCGTCATCTCAATGAAGCCATGAAGCGGGACCGTTCGTTCAATTACCTTTGGCCCTCGTTCGCTACGCCATTCACGCCGAGGTTTGAAACAATCCGCGCTGGCTACCTTCGCAAACGCCTCCCGCATTACTTCCGCATCGTCCTGCTGCTCGCCCTTCTCGGCAGCGGAGTCGGTTGCGTCGAACGTCCGGAGAGCCGGGCGTCTGTCGACGCGCCAGCGGAGCGTCGCGTGGAGACGAGCGCGATGAGCCAAGCGGAAGCCCAGCAGATCAAGCGAGAAGCATTCAGCCAGCTTCAACCTCTCATCCGCCGCTTCGATCGAAAGAAAAAGGTTTACGAGATTTCCGAGCGGCAATACCTCGAAAAGCTCTACCTCTGGACGTTGACGTTCAGCATGTTGGAGTTGCGATCAACTCCGGGAACGTTCAGTGGCGACCTACCTGAGCACGAGATGTTTCCGCTTTCAGATTATGCCGAGTCCGCGGAGAGCCTGCTTGGTGACCTCACAATCTACCTTGATCGCTTTGCGGCGGACTCAGACCCTGAGTTCGAAATGCTCGTTAGGAAGAAGAACGAGGCCAGTTTCGCTGTGCTCCTCTCCTTTGCGGGGACCGAGAGCCGTTTGCAGGACGCTATCGTGGCCATGCGAACGCCCGAGTTCAAAGCCGTGGTCAGGGCGTCCAATGCAGATCTGGCTAATCTCGGGAAAATTGGTGGAAAACAAGTCGTGGAGACCGTAGGCACCGCAGCCGAGAAAGCCATCAACTTGATCAACGCATTTCTCAACTCAACCAGCAAATAATCCATCAATCTACAAACGATGAACTCACAAACAGGAAAACCATTCGGCAAGAAAAGCTTCGCCATCAGGTCACTGCGCATCGCCGCATTCGTGCTCGTGCTGTTCGCGGCGGGTCAAGAAGGCTACGCGCAGGGAAGAGTGGAGGATGATGTTCGGAGGAAAGCCGAGGAAAAAAAAGACATCGCCCGCCGTCAGGAAGCCGCGGAAAGGGCGCGCGTGGAAGCCGGGAAGACCACGGAGAAGTTGAACGAGACGAAGTCGCTGAATAAGACGGAATCGCTCAACAAAGAACGGGCCTTGATCAAGCCGGAAATACGCGACGAGGCAAAACTGCGTAGTGCGTCGGAAGCACTGAAGAAGTCTGGAGCCAAAGAGGCGGCGGCGGGGACCAAGAAGCCCTCCGAAGTCGGGAACCCAACTTCAGGTGGTGCCGCCCAAGCTAGGGCACGGAATCCCGGAAAAACAAAATAGCGGTCGCCGGTTCGGGACGTGCGTTTCAGAAGGAACGTCAGCCGGAACTCGACGTTCATGCCTGCAATAAGCAATGAGAGTTCACTGCGAAGTCTCCGAATGTGCCTCGATTTCAACCAAGGATTTTCAAAGTAATGTGTTTGCGGCGGTTGGCACGATTGCACTATCTTCCGTCATCCCGCCAAAACGCATGTCTATCTTTGATCGGCCCGACCTTCCGCGTCCCGCTTGCTTTGATAAATCGGGCATTGATTGGACGCCTGAGGAATTCCACAAGTGCGTTCATTATCTTTTTAGTGGATGCAATCTCACGAAAAACGTTGCTTTGGCAAAGTCCAATTGGACTCATCACCTGCAAGATGCAGAAGATGCACTGCATGATTACTACGCAAGCACCTTCTTTGCGCGCAAAACTGTCGCGCGGTTCAATCCGGCGGCGGGCAGTTTTGAATCTTGGCATAACACGATGTTTGCATTTGGTGGCAAACACTTTCGTTTTCCCTTTCTAAGAAGTTGGTGCCTGAAGCGCTCTCGATATGGCCGCGCCAAACTGCTATCACCGGAGGAATGGGAATTCCTGTTCAATGAAGTCGAGAGCGAAGGACGTGGACCGGATGATTCTACAGAAATGAAGGATAAGATGAAGGCGCTGGACGAGTGTCTCGATAAATTAAGTGAGTCGGATCGGGACTACGTATCTCGTTTCGGCGGGCATCGTGGACCCGAGGAGGAGAAACATCGCGAAATATGTAATGCTTTGAGCATAAGCGAACCTGCGGGTCGAAAGAGGCTATCGCGGGCGCGAGAGAAATTGCGACGATGCCTTAGGGACCGCGGAATCACAATGTCGTGAACGTCACATCGAGCCAAACGACACGCCTAGTTAACGTATATTGAGGACAGACCATGAAAACTGAACAACTCAGGACGCTATTGGGCGATCTGTTTATCCTCTCGCCTGAAGAGCGTGAAAAGGAGGAATGGATCGCGCAGTATCTTGCGGGCGATTGCCCTCCAGAGATAAGAGCTCGCGTCGAAGGCCTGTTGGCTGAAGACGAATCTCTTCGCGCCGATGTCGAAGCGCGCAGGCGAGGGATGCAGGAGTTTACCCCAGCGCGACTCGCGCGGCTTGAAGAGCGTATACTTGCCCAGACTGGCAGGACGGTTGCTGCGGTTGCGGTGCAAGCCGCGCCGCTACGCCCGCCGGGAGGAGCCGTGTCTGCTGCTCTTGTCGAGGCCATCGCGGGCTTCATGCGAGAAATCAGGTTCCTTCTCGGACCCGTTCACTCGTGCGCGACTTCCGAGCGCGAACATCTCAGCAAGGACCAATCTGCTATAGTCCGTCTGAATCCTCTTAAAGATGGCGTAGAAATTGAGGTCATATCGGAAAACGTGGAGGATACAGGCGCGCGCATCGAGGTGTTCGCAAGACCCGGCGATTGGCGTGCGGAGCTGACGCTTAAGCAAGTGCTTCGTGGTTCATCAACCGTGCGCGATGCCGTCATGCTCACAGGAGAGAACCTCCGGCGCTTGGATCCCGACGCAATAATTTGCCTGCGTGCGGTCCAATGAACTGGGATTGGGCGCGTGGCGCGACGGGGCGATCGGTCGCTGAGTGTTGCTCTGCGCTTTCGAAGCTTCTTGATGGCCAATCGTGTTTTATCGAGGAACTACGTACATCATTATCGCAGATCCAAGATCCGCGCGGCGCAAGTAGCGCCATAGACCGACTTCACAAGATTCAGGCGTCAGCCCTCGCTTGGCCAAGGATAGCGCTTGGCGCGCTCGCGCGCGATTCTGTTCTCGTGAATGAGTATGCATCGTTGGTCTCAACGCTTGAGACATCGGTAGAACAACTCAATCAATTGGACGGTCACGCAAGAAATCCCGCAGTGGCGTCAGGCCAGGCCTATGGACGCTCAGCATCAACGCTCACGGCATGGACTTCTACCCAGCAACCCCCGCTGCAGGAAGATGTTCGGGAACGTTTGGAGTCGGCAAAAACGTTGGCCGATCAGCTCCGCCGATATGCATTCCTCTGGGAACACGTTGTCGGATTGGCCCATGAAAGTCTGGCTGATCGCGAAGCCGGCAAATTTCCGGGACCGCTCAGTGCAAATGCGCGGAGCATTTCCCACGAACGGAATGGCTACTACCGGAGCTATGGGTCCGACTCCTGGCGCGAGATTGCACGCCGCACATTGGAAACTGAACCGTCCGGGATCGCGCGGTGTCCGGTCGCAACAGTGATCGATACAGGAGGAGCGGGATCACCCCCCGTCGGCCATATCGTAGAGATCGAGGTAATGGTTTTCCCCGAAAATGTGGCTGTAGCTATCCCTCACCCCCTTCAAGCTGGTGACGGTGACGAGGAATTCAGAGAAGCCGCGGGTTACGGGTGGCATGCTGCAGACACGTTCATTCAAACGGAACAAAGCGAGGCACTGCAAAAAGAGGGTAGAATCTCTCAGGGCGATCCGGCCAACTGGATCGGTCATTTTGGCACCTGGCACAGAGTTGCGGGCCCCGCTTTTCCGCTCAAAGGACGCAGTGCCGCCGGCGCTCTGGCGTTGGCTTGGTCGCGCGCCTTACGGCGCCAGAAATACGATTTCCGGGTGATCGTCTTCGCGACAGTGGACGACACCGGACACCTTGTGCGTCTCAGCGATCCTTCTTCGGCGAGCTGCCAGGCCGCGATGGAGGCTAAGGTCGATGCTGTGTTGCGAGACGGGCGGATCGATACCATTGCTACGGTCGGAGACCACTTGGATCAGATTGTTGATTTGCTGAAAGGTCAGGACGCTGTCTCTGTCGTGAACGTCGCCACTGGAGAACGCTCATTGCATTCGCCGCGAGCATCGCGAAGAAACCTGTCGACTGCCTCCCGCAGTCGACGAACGGCCAAGCGTAAGTAGAAACCGCATTGAATCAGAATGAGACGGAGATTCGTCGGCAACTATGTTGAGACCTGTTTGCGCAGAAATGCGAATTCACGAGTAGTTTGTCTGCTCGGGCCTCCAAACTGTTCGTCAAAGGGGAGGCGACTGAAGACGAGCTCGGTGAGCGTGCGAACTGCGGACGAAATGATCGTCGGGCTTTGCCGAGGTCACGGCGTTCCATAGTTGAGAGCGGCATGTGCTAGAGTTGCATCACGGCGGCGGCGGCCGAGGTTCGACGTGAGCACGACCGTAGAAACCGCTCAAGTCGACCGTGACGCCGTTGGCTAGTGTCGCGAGCGGCATCGACATTTTGCAGCAGGATGTCGGGCACGCGGTGCGCTTTTCGCTTTCGTCGAAAGACAGTATGCCGAAGTCGGCGCATTTCACAGCACGCTCGGCGACACGCGTCGATGCTCTTCCCCAATGCAGCACAGCGAACGGGCGCCCGGATAAGATCCGTGCTGCACGAAAAACGGCAGGCGTGGCGTGGAAAACGTTCCTCTAAGGATCTCAAAGAGGGGCGATGATTTGGAGTTTCCGCGTCACGGTGATAGCTCCCGACGACTACTTCTTCGAGAAAGCAATCACATCAAATCGGAGGATTCATTATGCTAGCTCTCGCTTTTTTCGGAGGACTGATTTTGTTCATCTATTCCATGCTAAACAAAGCCTCGGACTGGGGGAACGGGCGGCTGCAAAGACAAGCGCGGCTCGGACGAAGTGTTGAATCCTTTTTCATCGCCTTGGGCATTGCCATCGTCTTCCTGATTTGGATCTGCGTTTAAAGGGTAGCGACCCTCGTGCGGTGCCTATCTTCAGCGCACCGCTGAACGGTCTCACTTCGCGGGATTGCCGCCGAAAGTCCGCGAACAAGCGCCCAACAGG
Organism: Chthoniobacterales bacterium; assembly: GCA_035274845.1. Taxonomy (NCBI): domain Bacteria; kingdom Pseudomonadati; phylum Verrucomicrobiota; class Spartobacteria; order Chthoniobacterales; species Chthoniobacterales bacterium. Next base: position 129,820 of record DATENU010000022.1, on the reverse strand, counting down.
CGAGGGCATAATCCTGAGAGTGTGAAAATCGCGCGTGGAACGCAAGGACGAGCGACGAGATTTCGCTGCCGCGCGCTCATCCGCCAAGACTCCATCACCATGAGTCCCGAGAGTTTGCCCGCGCACCTTTTGCCGGCTATTTCGTTCTAAGAGGCATGGCACAAGGGTAAAAGCGTGTAATGGAATAATTCTTGACCAATGAGGTTCGTTTACAGCATAACGACAGGAGATCGTACGCCCCAGAATGAAGAGGGATAACTTCGTCACTTCCATTTCCGCGTTCTTTCCAATTGATTTTCCACTGCCTTCTGGAGAAGAGCCCGAGGCTCCAACCGATGCGATTTTTGCTGAGAGTACCGACGCCGCTTCGGCTGGCGATTACGACAAAGAAAAAAAATGCATCGGCCTTGCGCTGATCAACGCCGCTTATTACGCGACGTGGAAGACGCACGGCGGAAAGACCTGCTACAATAGCAGCTTCGGCGACGGTAGTATCATTGGCGCGGTTCGAAAGACAATCGGCGGATAAGGGAAATCGCGATGGAAGTTGATCATATCTACGCCAGCTGACGTTGACCACCTGAAGCGGACAGTAGATGCGGTAAACCGAATTTATCCAGTGAATCCGCCTGTAACCTACGTTGCGCTGAACCGAGAGACCCTCCAATTTCAACCAAGCCGCGGATTTACCGCCAAATCCTCAAAGGCAAGAGAAGATAGGACGATACGCGCGTCGCATACGTTCTATACCTTCAGGAAAGGGCGCGAATGCCAATAGGAGCTCAGTGGTTCGCTCGTGAATTTGATTGGATCGTATGACAAAGAAACAACCGTCGCCGTGCTCGAGCTCCAAAAAATCTCCCAGCAGGCTATATCTTTGCCCGATGCCGGTAGACGTACGTCCCATCTCGGGCATTAGGCAATTTTCCGGGAACTTAGCCTCACTGCTTCCGTAAAGGGAATGAGGATGTGTCGTCTCCTGAGGAAGCAAAGAGCCCACGAAACCGTAGCACCCTAGCTCTACGCAAGATTAGCATTTTATTTATATGAAGGGAAAACCATCACTGACAGTCCGATCGAGTGTCCGGGCTCAGGGGGAACAAGTTGAAATCACTTGGTGAAGAACCCTTCGAAGCTAGTGATTCTTTACGGATTGCAGATGCGCACGGCCTCCAAAGCATAGTAGCGCTAAGACTCGCATCAGTTCAACCCCACGCCAATAAACTACCCAGGATTAATTGCGATGCCGCAAGATAACGCTGGCTCAAATGATGAAGAATTGGGACGATCTCGTTCCATCGAAAATCTGCCGCCAAATTTTCGCCGCTACCTTGAAGGTTCGGGGGAAGGGCACCTAAAGGTATTGGGGACGATTCCCAATGCTGAACGTCCCGATGAAATTGACTGGGCGATTTTCGGGAGCGTGAAGAAAGCGCGCCCGGGAGGTGACCCGGACTTCCATGGCACGGTGGATGGCCTGCCGGGGGCGCCGCAGTGGAGAGGGGGCAGGCCGCTGTGGCTGATCCCGATTTCGGTGGAGGCGGTGGGGGTGGCGGAGAAGGCCGAGGATGGCAAGGTGCCTCCGATTCATGCGCGGCATATCACGGTGAGGAACCCGGGCCTGCGGCGCGATGGTGAGATGCGGTGGCTTTTTTGGTACGAGGATGATACGCAGTGGCAGGCCGATCCGAAGCTGCTGCTGGGCTCGGCGCTCTCGGGGCTGAGCGCGAAGGGCCACTGGCGCACCTTGCAGGCAGCGGGTGACGCGGATGCGTTGCGCGTGTGGTACACGGAAGCGGACCTCAACACGGAGGATCAGGTCATCGTGTTTCCATGCCCGTGCAACCATGTGTTCTCGACGGATAAGAAGCAGGCGGACCAATTTCATGCGTGGTTCGGTGTGAGGGAGAATAAGAAGCCATTCATCGCGGTAGCGCGTCTCGACCAGCCGGAGGCTGGCGGCGATTGTCCCCTCGTCTGGCGCCGGAGGCTCGGGATGGGAGACGGCCGTCTGGACGATGTGTTGATCCCACGCGTCGGCGCCACGGTACAAGCCATCGGGTGGCGTTCTGAATGGCCAGTCAAAGAGGCGCAGGGAGGACTCATTCCGAATAGGATTACACGCAAGTTTGGCGCGAACGCCTTCGCGTGGCTGCTGCGTGAAACGATGCCGCCGCAAGAGGGGGGCGTGGCGCAAACTTATTTCTATCCCATCTATGCGAGGGCGTTCGAGGCGCCCGCCAACACTTCGCTACGACAGGCGCTTGGCGAAGTTGACATTCATGTGGTCCAGGTATGCCGCCAGGAGACGAGCTTGCTGGCGCGGCTGGAAGATGTGAGCCAACAGCGGGCGATCGCGCGGTGGAACACCCATGTGCAGTCCATCGAGGCGAGCCTGACAACGATTGCGGGGGCGGCACCGGTGGGCATCGTGCCCGTGCTGGAGGGTGTGGATGATGGAGACCTGGAGGATTATGTAGCGGAGTGGACGACGGGTACATCCGTGCCCACCGGCACGTGCTGTGGCGGCGGCGCCGATGGCTACAACCTGGTAGCGGCGGGCTTCCCGAAGGAGGATGGCGTGGCAGGCATGGGCACAGTGCACTGCGGGAGCGTGAGGCTGCCGGCGATGCGGCACGACAAGCCTGACAACCTTTTGGGCAAGGCCCCAATTCTGCTGAGCCGCGTGACCCTGGCGGGCACGAACGGCGCGAGCAACGTCTCGGACAACGGCACCATCTTCCAACTCCTACTGAGTGGCTTTACTGTGAACCGGCTGGCGGGAGACGCAGCGCCGGTCCTGCGCGATGGGGCGATGGCGTTCACGATCGGCGCGCAAGTTCCGGCAAGTCTCCCGCTCAAGACTGACACGCTTCTGGGTAGGCTCCGCCTGACGCTCCAACTGGCCCAGGGACAGCGGCCGTTCTTCCCCTGGCAGTGGCACCCGGCGCTGGAGCTGGTGGACCGTGTCGTCATGGGTTATGCGGTAGAAGATCTGTCTCTCCCCGTGCTCTTCGTGAAGCCGGCGGGACAGGATGCCCTGGCTACGGACAAACTGCTCGCGCCACGCAGCATCAATGCAGCTGGCGAGGGCGCGGGCGAGCGGGCGGAGCCGGCGCTCGTGATTCCCGTGCCAGCGGAGCGTCATGCAGATTCGGGAGGCGTCTCGAAATTTTTCCTTACGGCGAGTGAGAGTGTGAATGTGGGCCAAAGCCACCGGTTCGATCTGCGTCTGCAGGAGATCAGCGCGACGCCGGGCAGCTCCGGCGGAAGCAGCATCAAGGCGGTGGTCCTCGATTCCAACCCGCAACTGACTGCGCTGGTTGATTGCCGCTTCCTGCAACAGCCGGGCATCGATGACGGGGCTTGGGTGCTCGCACGGCGCTCGCCGCTCTCCGAGGAGGATGGCGGATGGGAACTGCTGGATGACGAAGCGGCAACACTAGGGTTCCGCCTCGTGCTCCCGGCGCAGGCGATTGGGGAAGCTTATGTGAAGGGAAGAACCCAGCCTGGCGAACCGGTGCTGAACCAGCCGATCGAGTTTCGCTTTGGCGCGCCGGCTATCCTACGGCTCGCGCAAGAGAGGCTGGAGCGCCGTTATGTGGCGGTACCCTGGAACCTGCGCCGCATCTGGGGCCGGGCGGGGGACGAGGCGCCGGGCACGCCGCTGCTGGAGGCGAGGTTCGAGCTGCTCTACGGATTGACGGCGCACCTCGTACCATCCAAGGCGTTCCTGGTGGAGCTGGGCGCGAAGCTCGGTGAAGTGCCGACTCCTCCCGTCAACAGCATCGCTTGGAACGCGACAGAACCGCAGAAGAATGTCTTCGAGGATCAATGGCGAAACTATCGCGAGGTGTATCGCGCCTGGCAGTCGCGGCTCGCGGTCTTGGAGCTTTCTCGGGACGACGCGTTTTCGAACGCGAGCTTCGCCGAGGGGCTGTCTTATGCACCCCGCATCATCGTGGAAGCCACGCCGCCCAACGATCAGGGAATCGTAACCTATAGGAAGGACAAGGGCGCGGACCTCAGGTGGCCAATTGAGAGTGTTCCTCCGGAAATGCCGCCACCTGGAGAAGTAGAGCTTCCCGTTGGCGCCAGTCAGAAAGATATCCTGCTGGCGAGGATGGCCGCGGCGCATGCCACGGAGGGCCTCGCGGGCGGATTCCACTATGGATTCGAATCCTTCGCCATCTACACGGAGTTTTGGCGAGAGGCCTTCAGCAGAGGTTCGTCCTCGGCGGAGGCGCACGGGCTGGCCTTCTCGTCACCGGGCGGTTGGGGTCGGCAATCGGCGCGGTTCGCGGCGGACAAGACGATCATCAAGTCGAACACCAGCCTGGGCCGTACCCATTTCTATGCGGTAGAGCGCATAGGCCGCATCGGCGTGTATTGGAATAAGGCGAAGCACGTGATCGAGTACGAGCGCACGGTCGTGCCCTCGAAGCAGTTCGCCGGTGCGCAGGAAGAGCATCCCGGCCGGCCGCTGGTGCGGAAGGTGCGCGAATATGTGGAGATTCTGGAGCCCACGCGGGCCTATCCGGACTTCCCTATGGATGATGATCCGGCCGCGCCCGGCGCAGTAATGGCCTGCACGTTCAAGAGCAAGATCATTCCCGTGCTGTCCACGTGGGGGAAGGATGTGTGGGACATTCCCAAGGGTGAGTTTCCGATCGGCTGGGAGGTGCCGCTGTGGAAGCGCGGGGCGGATCCGGAGATCTATCCGAAACCGCAGGTCATGCTGGACCTGGCGCCGCCGCCGGACTCGGATGAGAAGGCCATCCGCGTGAGCCTGAGCGAGCCGGACAACCTTTGGTTCTACACGGATACGCGCGAGACAGTGGTGGATGCCGAGGGCAAAGTTATCCAGATCACGGCGGACGTGCATGCGTGGCCGCCGATCGTCGAGGTGGACTACACGCGGCTGCCTGATCCGCGGCAGGAGGATATTAAGCCCGCTGCGGGAGACAGCCCGGCGCTGCTGGATGCGCCCATGCCAGCAGCTACCTCAGTGCCGCCGGGGTTTGAGCGCTACACCTTCCGTGTGGATCGCGTCGAATTGCCGGCTGCGGTCGCGAGCCGATATTTCCCGGACTCCGCCATCACAGGACGGCTGCGCACCGTCACCATGAGCCGCAGCGTGGCGGATGCAGAGAAGGTGAATGTTTGGTGGAGTCAGCCGGGCGCGGCCCGGGCATCGCTGCAGAGCCTAGCAAGGGGGGCCGCAGCCCCACTCGCGGTAGCGGCGAACGGATTCGCGGAACTGGAGAGCCGCTTTCGAAGCGGGAGCTTGGCCATTGCAGACTACGAGAATGCCGTGTTCTCCAAGGTCACCTCTGTGGCGGGCAGCGTGCGCAATGCGGTCGCGGGCATCGTACCCCCGGCCGATCAATCGAGTGTCTCAAAGCCCACCCTAAAACACTTTGATTTCTTGTGGGCCAGTGGGGAGAATTTCGCTTATCCTACGCGCTGGCTCTGGCGGGAGGCGCTGACTGCGGCCGATGGCTTGGTCAACCAGACGCTCGGATTCTATGACCAACAGACCGGCAGTATCCTGAAGGAAATCGACCGCCTCATCGCGGCCGGAAACAACGAGACGCTGGAGTTGGAGGCAGCACTCTTGCGCTTTGAGGAGCGTGTCGTGGCTTTCCGCCTGGGGATCGAGTTTTCTGTAGATGGCGCTTTCTCCGCGGTGCAGAAGGCTCTGGACCATGTACGGGGACAGGCCGAGTCCGCCATCGACTCCGCGTTCACGCAGTTCGACCAATGGGTTGAAAACCGCGCGCCGGAACTCCAGTTGGCGGACGCAAAGACAAGGCTGACCCAGCTCAACGATCGCCTGTTCTTCACCGCTGGTAATCCTGACGCCGTGCCACAGGGCCAAACTGGCGCTGCCATCCATACCCTCATCGAGAACCTGAAGCCTCTCGGCGACAACACTTGGGATGGAAAGATGGATGCCATCGACCGTGCGATCCAAAACAGAATACGGCAATTTCACAGTGAGATTGCTGCCGCCATCCAAATGGCAGACAACACCACGGGTGGCTTCATCCAGCGCATGCGCCGCGAAATCAACGCGCGCTCAATGGGTCTGCGCCAGGATTTGCGGACTCAACTGGAAACCATCCACACAGAGGCCTCATCGCTATTGGCTGATGCTAGGAATGCTTACCATGAGATCAGCACGGCCCTCACCATGCTGTGGGACACAGTGTGGGCGGATATTAAGATCCGATTGGCCGCCCTGCGGGCCGCCGTGCAGACGAGTACCGCCGGGGTTCGTGACATAGTAGCCACCGGCTTGGCGGAAGTCAGAACTGCCTTGAAAGGCCAGCTCGTCGGTGCGCTAACCCAAGTCTTGGTGCCACCATCCTTGCCGGGCATTAACATCACAGTGTTCGAGGTACTGACCGTTCTCAATGGATTGCTTCTCGAATTGCGGAATCTCATTATTTCCAGCCTGCTGGATTTCATCCGCGACACCGGATTGGATGTCACGCAATGGCTGGAGACCCTAAACGCCTATCAGCGTCTGCAAGACGCCATTAGGACGGGTGACTTGGACGCCATCCTCCAGGAATCCACCGCGCTGGGCGAGAGTATAAATGAGGAATTGGGACGTTTCGCCGGGGAAGTCGCCCAGAAAGTGCGCGACGCGGATGCCGCGGCGAGTTCAGCGGGCGAGGTGATTCAGGCGGGCAAGGAGACGCTGCGAAATATCCGCAGCGTCTGGGAAGAGTTCACCGCGCCCGGCCTCGGGCTGAACCGCCGTACCGTGGCCATGATCGTGAACACGGACTTCAAGGACGTGCAGCAGCGCCTTTCTCTCACACCCTGCATCTCCCGGGTGAAGCAGTTCGGCAAGGATCTCGAAGGACTCGGCCTTCGCCTTCCGGTCGTCGCCCTGGCAAACCGCCTCCTGCCACCCATGCCTGACTGGAAGAATGTGGGCCAGTCGTTGCTGGACAATTTCGGCTTCGGCAACCTTATGTCCGACATCGGTGGCATGCGCCTGGACAAGCTCTTCCCCGGCTTCAAAATGCCGCAGTTCGCGCGGGACAAAATCAAGATCACTCAGGGCTTCGACAAACAAACCCTGATGGCGTGGGTCAATGCGGAGGCGGACGTAACGCTGGCGGGGAAGAAGGCAATCATGAACTTCGGCCCGCTGCGCGTGGACCTGGAAAACGGCATCTTCCAAGGGCACCTGCGCCTGGAGATGGGCATCGACGGCCAGGTGAAGAAGACCAACACGGGCACGCTCACGGGCTCCTGGCACATGGGACTGAGCGGAAGCTCTCTCATGATCTTCCGCGATACGAAGATCATCTACCGTGACGGTCGCGTGAGCGTGGATCTGGATCCCAACCGCATGGAGATGCCGGGGCTGATGAAGATTTTGACTGATGCCACGAAAAATCTCTCTGGCCTGAGCGGGGGAGCCGGGGAAGGGGAGGACGAGGTCTTCAAGGTGGGCCTCGTGAAGGTCGGTGCAGGCATCCCGGCTGGGATTCGCGCTACGCTCGATATCCCGCCCATCTCCGTGGGCGGAGGCGTGGCCGCGCTCACGAACCTGTCCTTCGGCGGGTTCTTTGAGATGACGGTGCTGCGCCCCAACCTCACCTTTTCCTTCCGCGTGGGCGTGGGCTTCTATGTGGGCAAGAAACTCGCGCCCTTCAATCTCACCGTGTTCATCCTGGGCGGTGGTGGGCATGTGGACGGAGCAATCTACTATGAACCGTCCGCGGGCGGGCTGACGGTGGATTTCAGCATCAGCGTCCATGCTAGCGTAGCATTCACGATCGCGCTGGGTTGGATGAGCGGCAGTGTCTCCATCATGCTGGGCTTTGAGGCCGAGTATCACAAACAGCCCCAACAGAACGCCGCGTTCAACATCTCCGTCTTCATCCTCTTCACCGGGTATGTGGATATCCTGAGCCTGATCACGGTCCATCTGCAACTGCTGCTCCAAGCCACCTATCGCTCGTTGGGGAATGGCGGCAATGAACTCATCGGCACCGGGCAGGTGAAGCTTACGATCCGCATCTGCCGCTTCATTAAGATCAAGGTGAACAAGACCTACACCAAGGTGATCGCCCGGTCGGGCGGGGACGGAACGCGGGCCTTGGCCGCCGTGGATCGACCTGGCGTTATCACGGGGCTCCCGCGCGACAAGGCCGAACCCCGCTGCGGGGCAATCGCTTCCGCCACTCTTGCCACTCTTAACTAACCAAGTCTTTCACAAGCCATGCTTCATATTACCCTGGACGCCTCCACCCTCAGCAAACTCGAGCCAGGTCAGACTCAGGCCGGGGACTTCACCTTGAGTTTGTCCGGTGTCTTTTGGCAGGACCCCAGCCTCCAGCCAGCGGTGCCTGATCTCACGGAAAAGCATCTCTATCCCTGGCGCTGGGACCTGCCGACGCAGGTGCGCCTGTTCTGGCTGAACCAGAACGGCTCGGAAGTTGGAGCGCCCACGAACCTCGCGCTGCAGGCGTTCGCTGCGGGCTACCAGCCGGATACCGACATCATTCGGAATCACGCGGAGCAAAGTCTCGGCGAAGCAATCTTCGACCAGCAAGGTCACGTCATTCCATCCAAAATCCTGTCCAGCATGGCGGCCCAGGTGGTTGAAGTGAATGACACCTCGGATCCCGCCACCATCCAGGGCTATTTCAAAGGACGGATCGCCGAGCTGGCCCAGAAGACGCCACCGCATAACCAGGGACTTCGCCTCGTCTTCCTCGCCTCGGATGCGGGGATCATCATACCGGCGGACGCCACGCATTTCGTCCTCTTCCCCACGGGAGGGGCGTGGTGGAATTGGACGAATAACCGATTCACGGACATCGCCAATCACATCGGGTATTCGTATGCTGACCCTGGAGCACCCGTAGGAGTATTCCGGGTTTACTGCCCCATCACCATTGTCGATCGCAGCAGCGGCGTGACCAATCCCAATTCGCCCATCCGTCTTGTTCACGACGGCGCATTCTACGGCCAGGTACGAATGGGCGCGGGAGGGGTGACGGATACCGAAGACTGGCTGCCGGGCCTCAACTATCGCGCCGCGCAATACTTGGACCTGCCCGCGCGCCTTCTCGGCTATCTGCGTGGAGCGGAGTCGGTTCTGAGCGTAACCGTCGCGCAAGCCCAGGAGCGGGAGTACGTCAACTACCTTCAGCGCATCGAGCGATTCCTCCTGACCGTGACCCGTGACATGCTGGGTTTCGGTCGGTTCGAGGAAGGGGATGGAGGTTCCTTGGTCAAGAGGGCGGCGGCAGCTTTTGCAGCTGCCTCCGGCGGCAGCGAGGAAGACCAAGCCGCCGTGTTGCGCACGCTGTTGGCCGCTCTGGGTGCTCATTTTCCGGCAAATGAGCCGCCCGACCTTGCGACCTGGCGCAACCGATTGAACGGCGCGGTGTCGTCCTATGAAGAAACCAGTGCAGTAACGCCGGATTTTGTTGCTTTGGCGGCAGTTAATCCCTCCGCCGAAGCCCTCCGGAAGGCGCTCCCTCACTGGCTGGGGGCGTGGAGAATCGTGCTGCAGGCAATGCAGGGGAAGGACTTCGCCGATCGGATCGTCCTGCTGCAGTGGGAAACGAGTGGCCAGCCGGCCGGCCTTGACGCCACACAATGGAGCGGCGTGAAAAACGCATTGCGGACTCTACTCGCGGAACTGCCTTCCTCGCGGCTGTTGCAGGGCGATAGCCTGATAACGCGGTACCGCGCGCAACTGTTGAACATTCCTGCAAACGTCACGGCCGAAGACATCCCCAAGCAGATCGTGACTAATTTAAAGCTCTGTCTCCAGCAGTATGCGGAGAACAGGCGCGACAGGGTCCACCCCGTGCAGGATCTGCGCCCTTCCGTCGAAGTTGCCGAACCTGACCCGTTCGCAAATCCACCTGTAGACATGGTGGGCGCGCCCACCTGGGCTGGCTTCGTCGCATTCATGAACAACGATCCGCTCTGGACTGATGCACTGGCGGATCTGTTCCCCGGCGAGAATAAAGTGTACGACATCCCGCCACCCATACGGGTCACGGTGGATCGACCGGGCCCCGAAGACGATAGCTCCACCGGCGACCTCAACGATGAAATCAGCGGCCATCTCGTCTTTAGCCGTCGTGGCGTGACCCGGGGAACGGCGGCCGCTGGTCAGGAGTGGCGCAGCTTCAATCGCGTGAAAAGTGAATGCCGCACGAAGGACAACGCGGGGCAAATCGTGTCGCGGCCACTTGCTCTGCCTCTGCTTCCTCCAGCCTTCATGCCGGAGGTGTCCGGTGCGCGCCGCTGCTTCCTCACGCTGGGCAACGAGGCGCTCTCGCTCATCGCCGGCCAGCGAGAAAAACTGGAGAATTCGGTCGATACTGAGCCCCTTCAGCCAGGTCTTTCATTCATCTTCGACCCAACGCATGTGGCTTGGGCGCTGTTGTACGGCTATCACTATGAATTCGCCGGTTTCGTGGCGCTGAATAGCGGTGTGCTATCCGCAGCGCTCCGGGAGAATGCGGCCGTATGGAACGTTCCCAGAAGCAACTTCGGAATCGTCGATCTCGCGGCCCCGGAGAACCAGGTTGGATACAAGCACTACCGCCGTGTCGGTGTCTCCTCTGTCCGTGTCGTCAATGCGCGCGATGCCCAGGGGGAGATCACCAACCAAATCGCTCCCAAGGAGGTGCGCTCCATCGCCAGCGAACTGCCGGAGTGGATCGCCGGGGATGCGATCAGGCAGGAAGCAAAGTCCGGCGTCGTAACGCCGGATCGCAAGTGGTATCTGCTCACGACCCAAGCAGATCCCACCATCTTTCGGCAAAGCGCCGTGACCGTCGCGCTGCGTAAGCCAAGCACCAGCTTCTGGAACTGGTATGCGTGGGCGGGGGACACGACAACGGCGGCGCAGAAGAAGACCGCCTATACCCGGGATCTGCTGCAACGCGATCGGCCCTTCCGCGAGAGCAAAACGGATGCGGGACTGCTGGGTTCCGCCCTGTGCGATCCCGCTGTGGAGCATCGCCTGATGCTGTTGGTGGAATGTTTGTTCCCGGTAAAAACCAAGTCGTACTACTCAGTGCCCTTCCCGGACGTTGGGGACATGCTTCTGGATGACCCGGAGATTCAACTCACGGTCACGGAGGCGGCCCAGGCGAATCTCGCAGTCCAGGTGGCCGGTTCCGCGGTGCGGGTGACCGTGCCCGTGGGGCAGGTGGTTCGTATCTCCTCTCACGCCGTGCTGCGGCGCGATGACTTTACCGGCGGCCAGAGGCGGTTTCACGAGTGGATGGGCATCACGGAAGGCAACCCGGGCGGGGTGCTCGAACTGACCCCCGATGTCTCGTCGCACGCCCAGACCAACGACTACGCGATCACGAGGCCCATCGAGCTCTGGTTCGAGTCGGCCCAGGCCTTTCCCGCCGACGGAACTTTCCCCGAGGAGGTGTGGCAGTCCCTCACCATCCGGCAGAATGGTGACAAGGTGTCCGCCGGCCTGTTGCGGCAGCAGGGCGACTTTGCCCGATTTGCGCTCATCGGCCGGATCGATGTGCATCATCAAGTCTGGAACTGGAATGGACGGCTGATAGACACTGCCCAGCTCGCCGAGGTGGCACGCGATCAAACCCAGCTGGACCCCTCCGGCGGCGGGCCGCGGACCACGCTGGCGATGAAGTGGGAGGCGTGGGCCTTCGCCGACCGGCCGGACTTCGCGCGCCTGACCAAGGAGTGCCACCTGCGCCTCTGGCGTTACGACCCCCCGACCGGCGCTGCCGTGGATAAGGTGGAGGACGAGGAGGAACTTTTTGCCGACCATCGGCCCAAGGAAGAGAAGGCCTTGTATTACCGCTTCTCTGCCACCGCCTACTCCAGGTACGCGGTGCTGGGCGGAGCTTTCGCGGATCCAGTAGATACCGCGGTGGTCGTGGAGAACGAACCCGAGGTGGTGAACCCGTGGCGACGGTTCATCCGGCGTGCTTCGCGGAGCAAGCCGATGCCTAAGCCCGCCATCCGCTTCATCTTGCCGCTGACAAAATCCTTCAATGGTACGAACGGGCATGCGAGTCCCGATGATACCGCGGCCTCGCTGCTGATTGTGCTCAATGATCGCTGGTATACCGAAGCCGGCCTCGCCGAACAATTGGAAGTAGGCGTGGAGGTGCTGAAGAGCCCGGGTGCCAGCCAGCGCTGGTACGTGAATGCCGGCTATGACCCAACCCTCACGGGTGAGGCGCTGCCGGGCTTCGAGTATATGCCAGTGGTGAACGCACGACCCGCCGGTCCGGTGGGCCTGACATTCGACTTCGCCGCGCAAACGCCGCGCCTGATAGGCAGCGCGTTCATCCTCGCGCTGCCGAACGAAATCCCAGTGGAAGGAAAAGAACCTCTGCGCCTCAACGAAGCGCTCAAGGCTTTGTTCATGATGCGCGTTTCCGTCCGCCGCAAGCTCTACCCCGAACTCTGTGAGGTGCCCTTGCCCCGGCAGGAGGAGGACAACGAGGAGAACGCGGCCGACGCACGCCAACCGCTGCCTACGCTGGACAGCCCCTTGACCGCGCCGGAGTGGGTGCAATTCCTGCCGTCCGTGGACTTCATCATTCCCAAGGGCTGGCGCGACCAGGCGAAGTGTCAGGGTCATGTGAATCTCCGAGTGGCGGATGGGTTTATCAATGTGCCGAACGCGCAGCGTTTCGACCGCACCTTCGAGGAACGCATGGAGCGCTGGCTTGTGGTGACCCAACGAGTTTATGACATCGGAGGCCAGCCGTGCGAGAGCTATGTGGCTACATTGGCCTACCGCGGCGAGGCGGCGGGCGCTGAGGCTACCGAGCTGCCCTTCACAGTTATCGATCCACCGTCGAATTCGAATATTGGCTCACTGAAGGATGGTTATGTGCGCTTCATTTTGGTGCGCAAACGCAACGATGTCGCGCTAGACCGAGACAGGTCTCCCTGGGAACTGCTCTTCGGCGAGTCCGGGGCGCGCACACGTGAAGTATCCCCTAAACTAACGGAAGTGGAAAACGATCCAGGTGCTGCCTCTCCCGTTGTATCGGATCGTCTCGCTTTTCGAGTCGTTTAAAGCGTCCTAAGCCATAATGGAAAGCATGAGCCAAGAAAACCAAACTGAGCCGCATCGGGGAATGTACGATGCAGCCGGATAAGGCGTTCCGCGTTTTCGAGGATGATGCTACGTCAAAAAGGCGCGGGACCCTAAAGGAAGAAGTTTGGCAACTGGCCCGGATACGGTGGAGCTTCCGCAGGGGTGTCCGTCACCGGTTGTCAGGCCGCCAGGCGCCAGAACCAGATCGTAGTCGCCGTGGGATATTGCGCATGCACTCCCTGTGTCCCGTTCCAAAGGTCAATGTGGCCCGTCGCGTTCTGCAAGTCGGGGCCCCCCTCAAAGTAGACGATTCCTTGCCAGGATGGTCGGTTTGCCCAACCCGACACATCGATCGCACCTCCATTCTTGGCCCGGACGATGCGCGCCATACCATCAGCGTTGCGCACGCGCGGATTCGCATGGGTGCAGTAATTCACATTGCTCGCTGGCGGGAGCGTATGACCAGCCCGCAGAATTGCGTCAGAGAGATTCAACGCGCAAAAGAAAATTGCCGGCGTGCCGCTGCCATCATCGTGAAATGGACATCCAGGAACTGTGCAACCTGTCATCCCAAACCTAGCTAGAATCCTGCTATAGGACCAATCGCTTATGAACAGTGTCTGCAGGACGCTTTCCGCTGCCACGGAAGAGTTCGTTGGCTTCTCGGCGCGTGAATCACGTTCTGTAGCCATATCACAATCGGACGAATCTGTGGACGGACGGAAAAGGCGTCAAGTACCGAAATTTGTGCGCAAAGGTAGGAGAACAGGGGCAAGTTCACGTTGGGGAACGGAAACCACGAGAGTGAAATCGGCCCCTGCTGGTAAACTGCTTGATGTGAACCACCGGCCGCCCTCGGCCTAGCACCTGGGCGTCCGTAGCGGCCTGAGGGGAGTCAGAGGTTGAGGGGCGCGACGTCCAGGCCGCAGTAATTCCAATTCCACGATCCCATCGCGCGAAAGTCCGGCGGAGGTGATCCTTGGCTGTTTGCAAGTCCCCGAACTGACAAAGTAACAGGTGAGATTAAAGTAATCACCGCTTCGTAGAAAAGATCGGTTGTGCTCTTAGCAGGATGTCTCTGGCTGCTTCGATGGAGGGGGGAGATCCCCAGACGCGTTCCTCGACTGCATGTCTGGTGCGTCGTGGCCATCAACACGAGTAGAGAGTCTGTTGGAGGCCTATTGTGCTAGACGCGATTGAATGCCCGTTTCCGCAACGGGACGCGTCTGACGATTATTTGCTCCTGGAGACGGTTTCTGGGAAATTCCAGTACAATCCGGTTGTTTGTGAAAATTACCGAGCCACTAGGTAGTGAACCGGCAAACGCGGTAGACTTGGGATTGCGAAATCATCGATTTTAAAAGATTAATGTAGAGGGAAATCAAAAGCGTGCCCAACGGCGGAGCGTCACGCCAGCTTAGCGTAAGCGGCGCGATCACTCAGACAAATCGGCTCGGTGAGTTTGCTTGTTGTTTCAACAGCTCGACGCCCAGAATCGCTGCGAGCGGATGCATTCGGGCATTTAGAAACTGATGACCTGACATCGGCTTGATGCCTTCGGCGCGGCACCGTTCAGGATGCTGGCTTAAGGCCACGGCGGTCTCGTAAATTGCCGAGGAGCGGGTGAGTATCGCCCCGCCTTCACCGAGGCTGAGGGGTTTTCCCGGTCCGAACGAGATTACTTGAACGTCAGCGACCGAAGCTCTGTCGCTTTCCGAGCGTTCAGGCGGAATGTAAGAAGTGTCTTCAATATAGAGGCATCCGTTGTGGCGACAGGCGACTGCGATCATCTCCACCTGATGCCGCTCTCCCTTCCAATCGGCGGCGAGGACGGCCGCTGTCGCTGCTGACATGAGACTTTCAACGGACCTTGGACAAATGTTCCGCAGTTCGTCGGCCTCAGCACGGATGAGCTTTGCGCCCGCGAACTCTAATAGCCCGAAGGTGGCCGCCCAGTTATTTGGCGGACAGATTACCTCGCGTCCACGAAGTTTGGCCGCTATCGCAACGACAAGCAGCGCAGTCGTAGCATTGCAGGTGGAGACGCAAAACGGAAATCCACAGCGCTTGGCGAGCAACCCTTCGAATTCGTGAATGGGGCCTGTGCCGCGCAACTGTTGTCCGCGAAACGCTAGCGGTTCATTCATGAACACATCGACGTATTCTGCGACGCGGCTGGCTGCTCTAGATGGTAATGTCGCTTCAGACGTTGACATTGGGTCTGAGCTCCTCAATCCGACGATTCAACCGATCGATATCAATCGTGCCGTCGGTTTCGCTCACGATTCCCTTTAGGTAAGCCGGTAATGGATAGTCAAAGATTCGATTGTGCCAGGGAAGTAAGGCCAAGTCTGAACAAACGCTGATCGCGTACAAGTCTGCGTATTCGGCACTCGCTCGATCTCGGGGATGGCGAGGTGCACAATCTGCAGCTGCCTTGGGAAGTAGGTGCCGCAGCACTCGCTCCTCTCCGCTGGCGATCTTGGAGGAAAGGATTGAGCGCATTGTCCTAGGAGTTGCGTTCTTGCGATAAAATACAGTAGCTGCGTTTTTGACCTCGGCGCTGCTCGCATCCCAGTCCGCGTCTGGAAGCAGCCTTTCGCCGATGGCACATAGGATCGCAGAGAAATCTTCTTCCAGTGCTGAAAGAACGGGTACGAACATAAATCGGTCCGCAGCTGCCGCGCCAATTTTCCACGGACAGTTTGTAGTGGCTATCAGCAGCGTGCGGCCTGCTCGCGACGAATCCGAGAGTGCGGTTAGCATTTCAGCGAGTACTGAATCCGACGCGCCAGAATCGAGATTTGTGCTGTTTCGCTGCGTTTGCCATGCCTCGGTAATTTCATCAATCACGCCGAATGCTGGACTCAGTTCTTTGAAAATACGGAAAAGCAGACGAACCAGTTTTTCAGTTTGGCCCACTAACGAGCCTTTTGGACTTAAGAGTGCATAGGCTGGCGTTTGAGACATGAGTGCGGCGAATAGGGCCAGATCGGTCTTAGCCGACGAAGGTGCTCCTGCGAGGAGAATATTCATTGGGGTGAGCGGATCGCCTTGTTTGAGACCTTGCGCCCATCTTAATAGGAGAGTCAGAACATGTTCTATGGTTCGTCCCACAAGCTTGATCCCGGCGACTCGCTCGGCATCAAGAAGTGTCATTGTGCCTTCCGATAAGGCGACAACATCCGCGCGTTTGCGTTCGACAATGCGAGTGTGCGTGATGGGACGACCGGTGCGATCGGATTCGAAGAATGCTTCCTCGAGGCTCTGGTTTGGCGTCCGAGCCGTTAGATTAGCTACCGCGGAATCGTCTAAGCCTTCCTCGTAGGAAGCGCCTTTGAGATGCGGCATCCCGCGCAACATTTGGATGAAGAGTGTCTTCTCGTCGCGTTCGGGTTGCGCGAGATGAACAGGTTGAAGGCTGTTCACAACACGACGGTCCATCCGTTCCGGAGTGCCCGCCAAGACCATGAGAAAGGGATGCCTCCGGCGCAAGTAATCGCTGCCTATCATGACCAGCAGCTCATTCATTTGCATGATCCAATCGTTGATTGCTCCGCGTTCCGAATCCGGCACCAAGTCTTCACCCCATTCCAAAAGCGCCAACACGGGCGGAATATCCGAGCCCTGCTCGATGGTCTGTTGGATCGACTTCAGCAAATCGACCGCACGTTCGTGAGGGGGACGCCCTGTGATGTTGTTGCGGACTTCCTCATATAGAGGAACCCTCGCCGCTTCCAACTTTGATTCGAAGTCGCGCCTTTCTTTGCCGTCGAAACCTTCCCAACTCCAGCGAGGTCCCAAGGCGAGATTGTAGAGAAGCGTAGTCATGCCGAACTCCTCTCGTGCGCGTCGGATCAACGTGTGACGCAGCGGACGTAATTCGCCACGCTCATTGATGTGTAGATCAAACAGCGATCGACCAGACAGAAGGACGGTCTGATGGCCGGACCGGTACGCGTTGATGATCGGGTCAATTGCGGTGGCTGTGCGTTCGGTGGGTATGCTCATGTTGTCTTTGGCGTTTGCGCTCATCGGGCCGTTTGCATAACGAGATGGTTTCCTACTCTGCTCCGATCAAACACTGGGCGGCGGTGTTTGCGCCGCCGTTCGCGCAGGTCGCAATGAACGCCGCGAGTCCGCAATTCATGTTGAATTGCATCGAGCGCCTGGACGCATGTACCGCCTTCGAATCCCTCGGCGTCGAAGTGCAATTGGATGCCGCCTTCTTTTCCCTTGGCCACTTCAATCGCGATGCTTTGTCGCGTTCCTTTTCTGTTAGCTGCGATTAGTCCGTTTTCGGTGCTTAGCGTCTTTGCCACAAAACCGCTTGCTTCACACGACTCCGCAACAAGAGGCACCAGCGTTGCGCGAAGGCGATCCTGTCTGCCTAGGACCAGATCTCGAGCAACTGCGGTGAGGCCTGCCTTGTCGTTTTTGGCAACCAGCACTTTCAGCTTGGCCGCGATGGCTTCCGCCTGCTGCCGTGGCAACTCGATGCCAGGGGCAGCGGCGAGGGCAACCACGGCATGTTTTGCCGTCGCCGCTGAATCAACCAGTTGAGTGATCTGGTGAAGACTCAGGCTTCGCTCGCGCGATTCCTTCGCGGCGGCTGCCAAAGCTTTGCCGCCTTTGTAGGCTAGCGTACTGCCCGTGATCGCCCCTTTTACAGCAAACTTCGTTCCCTGATATGCGATCCAGCCGATGGCAGTGATCACTTCGCTGAATGAAATCAAGGGTACGCGGGGTGGTACGTCAATTTTGTCGATGGTGGTTGTCCTGCGAATTTCGCTCATGGTAGTGGATGTGGGTTAGGACGGCGTCTCGTTTGATTTAGCTGTGTTGCGCTCCCGGAAAAATGGTGTCCCAATTCGTAGCGGGCACCTGGTCGATCGGGGCACTGTTGTCGCGGCTGCTTTCTGCCACTGCTGCCGTGCCATCGCCGGTCGGCCCGTTCGGCGTCCGGGGAGACAGCGGCGCTAGCCTTGTGGCATCCCCGCCCGGCTCATTGCCATCAAGTGAGGAATTCTGATCACGCCCGGCAATTCGAATAACCCGGCTGCCGTACAATTTATTGATTTTTGGAACTACCGGCTCTGCCGAATAAACGAGGTCTTGCTGGTAGTCGGCCGGCGCAAGCCGAATCCGTTCATAAATATCGCGGAGCGTCCTCTCTTCCTCTGCGTGGAAGGCGGTGGCTCGTGCGTTTGCCTTGCCCCGTTTGAAATGAGCAAATTCAAGCTCTCGCGCAAAACCTTCTGTTGGCAGCAACAAGACAAGCGCATGCAGAAGAACTATCACCGCATAAAAGACGCCGGATGCGCCAGCCAAGCGTGTGGTTGCGGCTGAATCGACAGTCCCTGCGGGTTTGGCGACAGCTACTGTCTCTGTTTCTACGGCGCCCCTTTGGATCTTAATTCCGAGGTCGGTCGATTCTACGACCTGTTTCTGTTCCGTAGCGATGTCTGCCATCAACGCCGCGCGTTGCTGAGCGAATCCGAACAGCCATACGTAGAGGCAGGCCGCCGCGCCGACATACACCACTTTGGCAAAATACATTCCCCATATCGCTCCGGTGAGACTCCAGTAGCGGAGATGTTCGCCGGGCATGGTTGACGCTCGCGCGGCCCTGAACACACCCGCGAACCACGTTGTCACGAATTTGATAAGCAACGTAGCTCCCAACATTCCTCCGATGAAAGCCGCTCCAGCGAGGCGGCGCAGCCACATCGGTGTTTCGCCCGCCGTGTCGAGTCGGAAGAGCGGAGCCATTTGATGCGCCAGAAATTCGGCGATGTCTCCCGACGAGATTAACTCAAGGAAAACATAAAGTAGAATCGCACTGAAAAAGATGAGGCGGAGATTCCATGCGACGTGGTCGCTATGGACTCGTTGCTGGAATCCGTCCGTGTCGGCATCGTAAGCAGCGACCTGCCGTTCCAGTTCTCCGGCTTGACGATCGAGTCCGAGCGCGTGTTCCACCCCCTTGCGCACGGCACCGATCACGCGGTGGCGCGCACGGACTTGCCGTGCTGTGTTTGCATCTTGGTGACGGGCGACTTCGTATTTCGATGTGATTTGGTTCGGCATGGTTTTTGGGGTTGGTTAACTACCTGGCGTGACATCAGGCAGGGCACTCGTGACACGATCCGTCTCGCTGTCCTCCCCGGCCATTTCCGTGTTGAGAGACCCAACAATGATGTCCATCGCTGCTTGCATCGAGTCTGCGTGATGAACCGGGTTTGCGAGACCGTGGAAAAGCAGGCTCTGGTCTGGGAGGTGGCTAGTATTAACGAAAATCAGTTCTATTTGTGAGTCGAGTTCCTGAACGGTCAGCGCTGTTCTGCGCGGCTGACGGTGGGCTGGCAAATCTTCTGCGTCTGTATTGAGTACCAGAAATCGCCTGCCTTCCGATCCGAGCAGGCGGTTAGCTGTCGTGATACACGTCAGGATATCACTTCTGTTGAAATCGCGCCCATTACGCTCGGCCAACATCCGATCGAAACGCTCCGAGACTTCAGCCTGCGTAGCGGCGATTCCCTTGATGAATCTTTCGACCCCGGCGACTACGTTTGTGCGGTAGGCGCGAATCCCGCGTTGCCATTCCCCTCGCACTGCTCTGTAGGTCTTCATCTCTTCGGATAGTTGGCGCAAAGGGAGTCCTGGGGACGGTGCTTTGGGCGGCTGTCCGCCGCCGTAAGGATGGAAATCCATCCGGGCCAAGGCATTATCTGCGGAATCCTCGTCAACTGCCTGATGGAGCAACCTCACCGGAGTACTCCCGCGAAGCACGACGTTGATCAGGGCTTCAAGATCACTTGCAGCGAGGGGACGGATGCCATGTTTGGTCGTCAGTTCCTCCCCTGTTTCGTCGTCGATCAGAAACACGCTGAAGGCTGGCTTTGCGACGCCGAGCGCTTCTTTGTTTAGCTCAGCAGCTCTGCACGGAGTGACGAGCGCCGTTGCGAGCGCGAGTGAGAGAGTAAACCCAGTGAGGTGAAGTTTGTTTGTTTTCATCACGTGATAAACGTGACGAAACCGCGCGAGCGCGTGACAAAATCTGCCTCAGCGGGACCGGTGCGAAACGCGGGGCCGCCGACTCAGTGAAGGTCACCCAAACGATTCAATCCAGCACCCATCGGACAGCGAGGTTGGCATCGTATGGGCAACGGCCCGGGTTGCGGTCCCCGCGGTCAATCGTTGCTTCGAAATGTTCCGCCATTCCTTCTAAGCCTACCTCTGAAAGCCTTGCCTTAACCCGCCTCCACTGCTGTCGGAATGCTCCTAGGTTCCGCTCACGATTAGGATCTTCAGCATCGTCGGCGCGGTTTTGATTGCCGGGCCTTCGCGGAACCAAGCGAACCTTGCCATCAAATTTCTCACCGTTCTTAGTCGCGTCTTTGAGCATGCCATTCAACGCTTTCACTAGTGTTTCGTCGCCTCCCTTGCGCTGAAAGAATTGTCCAACCTTCTCTATTTGTTTGGAGCCTAGGTATTCCTGCCAATCTGCCAAGGCATCTTCGGTAATCTCGCCGCTTCGCCAGCCCTCGCGGAGCATTTTGACCACATCGTCAAGCACCAAAGTTTGTTTTGCAGCTGTGTCCGGCTCTGAGCCTGCCTTCGCTTTTCCCTTACGCTTGCCACCTCCTCTGCGCCGACTGAGGGATTCTCTCACTCGGTCCATCATTTCATTGACTGTGAGTTCGTCTTCACGATCGACGCTCTTGAGGATGTAACGAACTTCGGCGAAGCCGGCCATGTCCCCGATCCGGACGTATGGACCACCATTCCAACGGGCTTCCCATAATTTGCCGCCTTGATTTATTGGACGGAAGACATATCGCCATGCAGCGGCGTACTCGAATGCTTCTATCACACTGTCCAGAGCAGCTTTCACGGCGCCCCACCGTTTTTCGAACCCTCCGGTCGGTGGCTTGTTCACCACTCGGATTCTGTCGGGCGCGAAACGTTTGGCCGCTTCGCACTGCAAGCCAACCTGCATAACAGCCGCTGCGTCCGGTCCGTAACGTTTCACAAGAGACGAGTCGGTGGCGGCTCCGGTTACTAGCGCCACAAAAAAGGCGGCGTTTTGTTCCTCGATCATCTCCAAAACGTCCAGTCCGCTTGGATCAGGTGTTTTCCCCAAGCCAACATCGAGAGCAGCGAGATCATATTTCCGTTTTCTTACGTAATCGATCGCTTGGTCGCCGTCTTCAACTGTATCGATTTCGACCTCGCGATAGTGGCGAATGGCGTGGAAACGATCGTGCAACTCCTCTCGCAGCGCGGTACGCCACTCTTTGATGTCCTCCGCGATTAAGATGCGGATCGAATATCTCATTTGTTTTCGTGTCCAAGCTCCATGAGGAGCTGTCTTCCCTCCAGAAGCCATGCGGTACACTGTTTGTCACGCGACATCCAATCTCGAATCTTGTTGGCATAAAGATGATCGCAAAAACACTCCCAAACCAAGAACGGTAGTCCGCTCGTGAGTTGCTCCACAAGGGACCCAGGGTTGCCGGTGATTGCGGCTTCAATTCTGCGCAGCAGCTCTTGTATTGTCGCGGCACCGACATCGCTTCGCTCCCACGTTGAACGCATCATTGGCATCAACGCCCTGCGGTGGTTGAGCACGGTGCTAAGTCTGCACACTCTTGATAAGATGGCATAACGTTTGCGCCATGATTCCGCGCCGAAGGTTTCAGTGCCATCGGCCCGTCCGTACACGTCTTGATTGCGTATTTGAATGCGCTGCTGCTCGTTTTCGGCAACGATAATCCAAGCCAGCGCTTCGCCGGGAATCCTCAGCCAGAGATCTCGGTGCCTTCGAACAACGGTCGAGCCCGTGTCATTCGAGGCCAGTACTAAGACAACCGTGGATCGCCCGCCGGGTGCTCGCCCATCAATTCCTATTGCGGTGTCGGGACTTGACTCTGAGACGATCCAATACGCGCCAAGTACGTGTGCGAGAGAGCGTGCATATACGCCGTCGCCCACAATGAAGGTGCGGCCGAACTTTTCTGCCTTTAACTTTGCGATCGACACAGCCAGAATCTAATAGTTTCTGGAACAAACTACGAAGCGTAATCTGGCCGCACGGTGACTGTTTAGGATACGCACGCGTCCGCGTCCAAGAAAGTCGCCGAATACCAGCAAGGGATCGCACAGTTTACGTAGCTGGTTGCTGTCACGCATTTCGTTGGATCTGAAACAAACGCCGCAAGTCAGCGCCCTCGATCTCTTGGTGCCACTTCGAAGCCCGGCTCCGAAAGAACGCGAATTGCCCACCGGCGGCGTTTGACGCAGCTGAGTGGCCGAGCATTTCGATTGCACCGACGCGGTCCTTATTTGCAAAAGCTCGCATTGCTTCTATCCAAGGATCGACAGCATCGTTACAGGCATCCAACTGAAACCCGTCTTTGAACCATTCCTGGATAGTCTTGTTATGCAATAACTCTCCTGATCTGTAAATCGCGTTTGCGAGAAAATCAGCCAAATAATGAACCTGTTTAGGCGGGAGATACTTTTGACTCCACGCGTTGCGGGCGTTTGCGGTGGGACAATCCTTGGTCCACGTGCCCCAATCCATCAACCGCACACATCTAGCTCGCTGTACCTTCAAACGGTGAAAAGGGTTGCTTCGTCTCCGGGTGATGACTTCGGTGAGAATTCCACCTCCATCCTCCGGTGAAACAGACGCAGCCCCGAGTTCCCGAACATTTTGGCGATCATTCCGGAGACCCCAAGTGGTCCAAGCATAGTCGCTCACTTCCGTCAGACTGAGACCGGCCGGCACCAACGTGCTTTCCACCTTTACGGATCGCGTGGGCAGATCGAGTGACAAAACGCAATCAGCCTGAAGTGCCAGAGTAACCCATGGTGTCTCAAACAAAAGCAGCTCTAACAAATCTTTCACACGCTCTATGTAAGAGCGATCAAGAAGGCTCACCTCCCAGTCATTGGCCGCTTCCCATGGTGGAAACGCTATTGCCGGGAACTGAAGCGAAAACGCAGAAATCGTGATCCCATGTTGCTTCGCCGTCTCTACAGCGGAGCTAACGAATTCTGTCAATTTAGCTTGCTGGTGCTGTGCTTCGGCAGCGGAAACTCCTTTCGGAAGACGTTTCTTCAGATATTCCCTAGGAGCGCTGATACTTCCACTTTTGCCGGGGGCATTACTGCAACGTCCCGCCAGACACTTCTTCTGTTTCACGCGATCGTAAAACTGCGCATGAAAAGATTCCGACTGATCAACATCGGACAACAGCAGTGTTAAGCCGGTGACATTCATCGGCTTCTTGGAGTCCATCACGCCCGATTCGTCGATGTAAATCTCGATTGCTTTCATGCTGGTTCAGTAGGTTATGAAGCGATTTCTGCCAGCAAACGGCGAGTTTCCGAGATGGCAGCGGCGCGTTGCATTGCATCAATGAAGTCGGCACGGAGCTCTTCAAAGATTGCGGTCCAGTCGCCAGTCATGCCGCTCAGGATCGGCTTCCGAAATGTAGTAATGATGTTGCCGTAATCGCGGAACGCCGCGGTCAGCTCTGTCCGATGTGTGGATGAGAAAACGACAATCGGAAGAGTCGGGTCGAGCAGGCTGACCAAGCGCGCGAGTAGCGTTTCGTCGGGCGGCGGAGCGGATTTGCCGGGCGAAGACGCAACTTTTGCATCGCACCTCAATGCATCCAGTTCATCAGACAGATTGTCCTTCCCTCTCGTCCCATTTAACCACGGGAGATTCCGCTCGGAATGGATCAACTTGATTCCGAAGTCGACGAGGTCTTTGATGAATTTCTTCTCCGGCTCGCTCTTTTCTTTCGTAGCATCAGACTTCGGAAAAAGACGCAGATCGAGGAAGAGAACGAAATTCCTAATGTCAGTGGGGCCATCCTCAAAAAGATCGCCAATACTAAGACTAGGGCTTTGCCGGCCCAAAAAATTCTCCAGTCTTGTCGGCAGGCTTTCGATCATATCACCAAAGGCTTCCCCCGATGCCGTATGCAGCCGGTTTGAATCCTGCAGATCGAGTACACCGCGCAAGAACGGCTCCCATAGGTCGACCATGTCATCGATCAATGCATATTGCAGTTCTCTAACCGCATGATTTCTCGATTTACTCGCTGTTTCGAATAATTCTCTAACGAGTTCGTTTAGTGTCCGGCCGGAATCATCGAGCTGCAGATCGACAACCGACTTTACTAACTGCTCCAGAAGCTGATCGATTATCGAGTCTGATGCCGACTCGCCGCGTACTTCCCGTCTGAGTAGAAATGCGCCGAGAACATTGCTAATGGCATGATGTCTTTCGCGGTTCGAAGTGAGCTCGGCCCAAATTGTAGATTTAAGGAGATCACAAACATTTTGAGGCGTGTCGTGAGCATCGGTCTTGGCATCGTGAATCCATTTGGAGATCGACTTCAGACTTGGCGCGCGGAGGACGGTTGCGCGAGGAGCCAGGTTTTTACCAGTGGCATCTTTCGCGCCAAAGAGCGTCTGGATAGCGCGGGCAGCGGGGCCGGAAACTTCCGACGTATTAGGATCGATAATCGCGATCCTCACGAGGGGCTCGGTTCGGCGTTGTTTCTCGTTCTTCTGGTCAGGAGTAAACGTCAGTTTCCAAGCGGCCAGCCACGAAGCTGCTGTGAAATGATCGCGAAAATTAATCAACGTCGAAGCACTTTGCCGTTCGGTGAACATTTCGCTCGGCGGAAGACTACCGACGATCACTAGTATCGAATTTGGATCATTCCAATTGCAGGACAATCCTCGGATGGTCGGTTTGTCTGACGTTAGTCCGTGGAGCCACAGGTCCGAGAAAGTATTCTTGTCTCGGTAGTCAATTACGATCAGGTCAGATTCTTTTCCCAAGACTTGCCTGAGCGCGTTCGCAAGAGGAGTTGCCATTCGGAGAATCCCGTAGCCTTACGGCGCCGCCGTCTATGCAACAAAACCTGGATAAAAGAGCTGGACCTCAGTGGAACCTTCTGAGCTTCCGCTCGTATGAACGGCCGACAATTTCACCTGGCTGATCGCGAGCGCTGTCTTGCCCAGAGTCTCCGCCAAACTGCGAACAATCCATTGCGGTTCAATTCCGACCGAGACTCGCAAGTACGTCGGCGCATCTGGTTGGTTTAAGAAACCGGATTCGTAGACACGCGCAGTGGTCTGATTCCATCCAAAGCCGCAACGAATTTGAACGATGAGCCCATTTTGAGCGGCTCCTTGACGCCAATCGTCGAGCAAACGCCGATGAGCGGTGTTTGCGTTCCCGCTGTCATGAGGCAGCGCGACAAAGAGTAACGCCCCGATACCTTCGTCGAAGATCGTATTCGCCGCGCCGTGTGTCGCTGTCGAATCGAGCACGTTCATTAATGAAAAGCATCGAGCGTACGGCTGGAGTGTTTGATGAAAAAGTCGCACGTTTTGCGTATGCCGCGCTAGTTTTTCAGGCAGGTGCTCGGTCTCTGCCACGTTGATAAAATTAAACGCCTTTTCCTGCAATTGCTGGCCAGCTACTCGCGCGTAGTTGCGCGCTCGTTCCAATGTTGTCCGGTTGCCGTAAAGAATGCCGGCCATGCAATGATGCGCAAGATATTTAACTCCGCTTTCCAAAATAATGAGTCGTTCGTGTTGCGGCAGAATGGAAAACCAGCAGGTCAGATGACTTTGAACGGAATTGTCGATTAAGAATAAAGCCTGCTTCGCTGCCTCGAGCCATGCTGGAACATTCTCAGGCACATCAACACTCGGAACATTCGTTACCGTTTCGATAATCACCAGACGCGGTTTGGATTCTTGTAAGGCCGCAATTACTTTTTGGAAATCGCCTACTGGAACTCGAACAACACGGATTCCCCGTTCTGAAACGAAGCGGTCGAGAAAATCGGTGATTTCGAAGTAGGAACGCTCGCCTGTTACTACTGTGTCGCCGGGACGCAGATTTAGCATTTCGCAGACAACGGCGATTCCCGACATTCCACTGTTCAGGAGTAATCCGTCTTCACTGCCATACATCTGTGCAAGTAGGTGCTCCAACTGGCGGCGACGACCATGTTCGTATGTGTCCCAATACGTGTGTGAACTATCGCCACGAGATTGCGCGCTAACATCATTCCAAAACGCGTCCATGCTTTCGTACGCGCGCGCGACCTCAGCGACATTGTTTAGCGTGCAGCCTTTTTTTCGAGCGAGTTGCTCATATTGAGCGATTACATCCGCAACGGTTCCGCCGCATAGCTGTGACTCGGAAAGCTGCGCAATAAAACGACGAAAATCAGAAAGACTTGAATTCCATGAATCAATCTCGCGCGTCCGAATTGCTGTGCGGTTAATGCGTTGGCGCAATTCCTGATCAAGGCCGTCGGCCAGGCACGTGAAGTAACGTAAAAACTCTCTCTCGTCCTGATCCCTATCGCTTGCCTTTGCCCGAAGACTAACTTGGTCATCAGTTTGAATCTCTTGATTTGGCTGCTGACGCCGTTGGAGTAGTCGCGTCATTTTGTTTCGATAACGATCAAGTGATGGGATAGTGGAATACCTGGCAGTCGTTCTTTGCGGTCGACAGCAACTGGAACTCCGTAGAATGCGCACGTCTGAATCCATTGTTCCTCCGTCCGATGATTCATAGGCGAATCCAATCCGGTATGATTCAGACAATGGTTGAAAAACAAATCCATGAAC
The DNA here is from genome assembly GCA_035274845.1 of Chthoniobacterales bacterium. Taxonomy (NCBI): domain Bacteria; kingdom Pseudomonadati; phylum Verrucomicrobiota; class Spartobacteria; order Chthoniobacterales; species Chthoniobacterales bacterium. Next base: position 103,038 of record DATENU010000022.1, on the reverse strand, counting down.
TCTTGGAACTCTGAAGGGTGCTCAGACTCCAGGCAGTTCTCGACCAGGATGAGACGGCGGCGAGCCGATTTAGCGGCAAGCTGCAAGAGCCCGTCTGCGTCAGGTTCGTGATGCAAAACTGTACTCAAGAGAACCGTATCGACCATTGGCAATGGTTTGTCTTCGTCAAAAAGTCTGAACGGTGCTGAGTGTGAGCTGTGATCGACATCATAAACGTCCGGCCGCTCTACCAGCAACACATCGGCTCCATTGCTGGCCAGATTTTCACCGATCCGGCCGTCTCCAGACAATAAATCCATCAAACGTCCGCGAACATGTGGAGCAATCCACTTCGCGAGTTCGGTGGCGCGGTATTTGGCGCACGCCTTATTCCAACGATCCCGAATGCCGCTGCTTGCCAATAGCGCACTCAACCGGGTGAAATCACCATCTCTTGATAGCAGCTGATGCGCGTCCTGTGAGAAGCTGGCGGCAGTATCGCGTGTCATTCCTAGATCGCGATGCGCAATTTCGACAAGATGCTCGCCGAACCGCTTGAGGGCGGAAATTGGAAATGTGACTGTGGCGGTTGTATTCATGTTGCCCTTTTGCCCTGCGTAACAGTATTTGACGTTCCGCCCCCAGTTTCATTCGGCCGAAGGAGCTCGTTGCTCCTTTTAAGGAGCAGTTTCTCTACCTCGCAGAAGGCTTTTGCCACTAAGTCCGCCTCTGCCAGCAGTTTCTGTGAATCGTTATCGGAGAGGTTGTTGCTATGGCCAAGCGTCTGTTGTCCATCACCTTCCTCAATTGTTTTAAGCAGATCCAATATTGGCTTCGGAATGTCGCTGCAACCCGCATCCTGCGCCTCCGTTCGGGTCTCCCCTGTTAGATTCGCTTTCTCAAATGGAGACCTCCACCAAGTCTTTTGTCGTATTTGCGTAAATCGATTCGCGATTTCGCTGGCAAACTCGCGAGGCATTTCCGAGAACTGCATCTGATCCAGCGCGCGATCCAGGTCGTCTGAGTGTTGATCACTGTTTGAGCCGGCGAATGCGGCGAGATAGCCCTGGCATAACATAGATAGCGCGGGCAACGCCTCACTCGGAGATGAGAGCCTTAAGAGGCTTGGTGGCTTTTCCGGATCGCGCTTTGGATCAAACGCCCAAAGCAGAAGCTTCCTAATTTCAGGAACAGAAATCTTGGTTGTGACATCATCGCCTCGATTTAGGGAACACACGATGTGCCACCCCTTCGTTGTCTCGGGTTCCGCACCTGCGCCTCCATACCAGAATGTTGTGTATGGAAGCGAAATATGCGCGGGCCTCATGTGAGGCTTGTTGTCTCGATAGTGGATGAGCACAACATCCGGCTGAGGGCACGACTCATTTAAGCATCGCGCTACGTTTCGGGCCTTTCCTTTTCTGGCCAGATCGGATTCCGTGATTAGCCAGACATTGATCTCCTGAATGCTCGCGCGGAGACGCGTAGCCCAAGCGGTGGCACGTTCAGAGTCGCCGTCGATTACAAGGATGTCTTGCATTTGTTGAAACGTAGAATTAGCCTCTTTTCGTCTCTGTTACCCGTGTTTTCTGGTTTGGAGATCAGTTGAAGAGTCGACGGTGGAAAGAATAACTCGTGATGACACTCCACATTGGGAGCGATTACCCGTATAGCGGCTAACGTCACGAATCTTGCTATGTTTTGCGCGACGGTCCCCGCGTGGTATTGGTCATCCGATAACGCAATATCTAGAGCTTGGATTGTTGTGTCTGTTGGTTGCGTCGGATTGTCAGATTCGGTTTTGATTGAGACTAACCGGCTTAGCTCGTATCCAACCGACTTGGACAGACTCTGGGAATCCAGTGCGACATGAATCTCTAAATAGTCGCGGTTTAGAATAACCTTACGAACCAAGAACGGATCAATGACAGACGTCGGTTTACGGTGCTCGCATATGAGCGTAAACAGTTTGAAGAGGTATCGCGCAGCGGCTGTCGCTATCTTGTCATTTTGTTCGGGTAATAAATGATCATTGCGCGCATCGTATCCGTTCTGAAGCTCGATCTCAATCCTCTTCAACCAATTATTGGTCGAACCAAATTTCGAAGCAATTGCAGCTAGGAGAAAGAAAAAACCGCCCAACGTAGTGAGGCTCTCTGTCGGTTTCTGCTGCCCCCCTGAGGCGAATGCACAGTTTTGGCCACACATTGTTTTGAGAGCCTCGCGAACAGTTGCTTCATCCAATCCCTTCGGCCAATCTGTACCAGGCTGATCGATAAACCGTCGCAAAAATTCATCTGCCTGACCGCTTTCAATCGTATCGTGATTTAGGTGTTTCGTTTCCTCCCAGAAGACCTCTAGTCCGTCACTCGCGGCTCGCCGAATTAGGTCTGCATAGCGCGCTTGAAACCGATCATAAAAGGATTCAAGAACGGTTAGCGTTGTAGGTTTGACCGCTGTTGTGAGAGCGGCCCATAATTTGGCTTGTTTCGCCCCCATTCTGAAACCGGCATAGACTCCAAGATCCGAAAATGTGTTGGTCCGGACCTCCTGGAGCCAGTCATAGAAATTCTTGAAACACTTGGCATCCTTTTCTGGATCGCCTTCAAGCATGATGCTGCAGAGAAATCGCTTTTCAGTACAGGTCTCCAGTATTGGTATGAAATTTTCACGATAGACTAGCGCCACGAGTCCGCCCTGAAACCGCTCCCACTTTTGGAATGCCTCCGGTGCCACGCCATCGAGAAGAATCAGAAAAACTTCTGGGTGTGAACCACGCTGACCGTTGGCGTTCGCCAGCGCCATTCTGCGTTCCGCTGCCATGATACTGCTGAGTGAGAACCAGTACTTGGTTTTTAGTATCCACGCTGATTCGCCTTTAAGAAAAGGCTCGTGGACGGCTTCGACTGTTTTCTGACACGCATGTTTCATGGCAAAGGGCCACATTCGTGCAGACTTTTCGGTATCTGACTTGGAAGCGGCCGCACATTCTGGCTCCAGCCAAAGCACCTCGGAACACGCGTCGGTTCCGTTAGTCAACGTGTTGATAATTTCGCCACCAATAGTCAAATCGACGTTGTTGGCGGACTGACTTCCGAATAATTGGAGCGCTTCGCGCTCGTTGCGAAAACCGGCGCCGGCCTGGAGCCGGTCAAGTAAATCAAGCTCTGCAGCTCTAGCGGCCATTTCAGGAAACTGGCCTAAAATCGGCCTTGAGAACGCTCGCCACAGAACCAACGAGTTGTTTCGCCCGACTCAATGGATGCGTCCAGACAAGCTTGAATGTTTGTAGTAGTAGACGAGTTGAGTCGAGGCTGGAAAGAAAATAACTCCAGCAAACCTTGTATTCACCGTTTGAGCGAACGCCGTGATTCGCCGCGCTACGTATTACTTCAATTGCGCGTGGATTTGAGTTTCGCGTTTCAAGTTCCGAGACAAGGGCGCAATAGAATTGCTCGGTGGCGCGGGCATGTCCCGCCTCGTCTACGTACGCCGGAAGAAAGTGGTCGCCCAGAATGAGGATGCCATCCCGTGACAACAGGCAAGTTGCATTCCTTAAAAACGCCCCTTTCCGATCATCCTCTATGTGGTGATATGCTGAATTTGCCAGAATGATGTCGTAATGTGTGTCGCTGGTGAAAGTCACAGCATCGACACAACAGCGTCGAACTGGAAGGTTTGTTGGGAAATGTCCGTGACTCTCGCTTAAAGCTTGCGGGCTGTTATCTACGAGGGTAACCGAGTCCGTTGAAATAGCGTCCGAAACTTTCTTGGCTGTTAGCCCAGTGGCGGCGCAGAGATCGAGAATTCGAGCAGGTCGTTGTACACGGGCGAACCAATCGCTCGCAAACGAGACGATCGCTTCGTAAAGCAACTCCTCGTTAAACGTTGCCTGCGCGAGTTCGAGATTCTTTGGGTCGGTGATGTCCGCCGTGGCATCTGCGAAACGCGATGTCGTATCCGCTATCATTATTCTTTGGACATCTTCCAAGGCACCAACGATCCGTTTTGGTAAACCTGGCGTCGATATTGTTGACTCACTAAATCGCCGTTTTGATCAAAGCGAATCTCGCCGGAGATGCCGCGATACGAGAACTGAGGCGAATGCAGATAGTCGGCAATTTTGTTTGGATCTGTTCCGACTTCTTTCATTCCTTTCGCGGCAACGTTTAGCGCGTCGTAGCTCTTAAGAGCGTTCACATCGGGGTCCATTCCGAATTCGGTCTTGAACCTTTTGACGAATTCGTCGTACTCCGTTCCTTCCGTTGGCAATGGAAGGGCGACGCGGACGCCTTCGATAACGGTTGCGCCTACGGCAGTAAACTCAGGCGAACTAAGGTTGTCGCTGCCATAGACTCGTGAAGTGACGCCAGCTTCACGCAGTTGTTGAACGAAGGGCGCTCCTTCGTTGCTGTACGTAAGGAGAAAGACAACATCGCAAACGCTATCTTTAATTTTCTGAAGCTGAGTGCGGAAGTCCCGGCTTCCCGCGGCTACGCCTTCAATCAACGGATCAGGAAACCCTTTCGATTTGAGATATGTTTGAAGGGCGTTCCGATAACTCGCCCCCCATTCGTCTTCTACATAGATGAGGGCAGGCTTTTTCATGCCCTCTTCAATTGCCCAGTCGGTATTGTATTTCCCAGCCAACGCATCCGATGCGATGACACGGAAATAGCGAGGACCCCCTCGCTCTGTCAGAGCCGGCGCGGTACTAAGCGCATCAATGATGAGATAGTTTCCTGATTTTGCCGCTTCGGCTACTGGAAGAGCGATCTTGCTGCCAGTAATCCCAACAATCGCTTTGACGTTTTGCACCGAAGTCAGTTTCTGAAATGCGGAGACGGCCTTGGGTGCCGAAAACTGTGAATCTTCGATAATAACGCTCAACTGTTTACCTCCGATCCCTCCTGAAGCGTTGATCTCGGATTCCGCGAGCTGAAGTCCGCGTTGCATCATCTCTCCGTATGACGCAGCTGGTCCGGTGAGCGCCAAAATAGATCCCACGAGAATCTTGTCAGTGCCCGTTTCCTTTTGCGCTTCCGTGGAAGTTTGTTTGTTACAACTGCCAACGAGGAAAAGGACGAAAAATCCCGCGAGAGCTGAAATGCCAATCGATTTTCGTTTGGAAGATGGATTCATCATGATTAGTCGCTGTTCATATTGGTTTCATTTGCCGTGGAAAGCGGTGCGTCAGATTGGGGCAACATAATCAATTTGGCATTATGCCCTTGGACGATGGTGTTTGCGTGAGTCATCAGAGCAGCGGAATCGAGAGCTGAAAAAGGCTCGTCGTACACAACGAGGCGGCTATTTGCTGGCACTGAAGCGAGGGAGAGTTTTTGTCGCTCGCCTCCGCTAAGTTGCGCTGCCGTGCGCTGTAAGAGAGGTTTTAAGTGCGGGGGGGCATCCTGGATGCCGGCCGCGCGTAGAGATTCCTCGACCGTGAGTGTTGGAAATACATTGCTGCGTGCGGGAACGAAGTGAAGTCTTGCACGAGCGCGTTGCCACACATGCAGCTGTTTAATGTCCTGACCGTCGAATAGAATCTCGCCGCGATCGATGGGAATAAGGCCTATGATCGCTTCGCCGAGTGTCGTTTTCCCCCAACCGTTTGGAGCCTGCAAGACGGCGGTTTCGCCTTCGTAAAGTGCGAGATTGAGTCCAGAAATCTCACGTCCATCATCGAGACCAATCGAGGTGTGTGAACCGCGATTCACGACTAGGTTGCGAATCTCAAGGATTTTTCTGGATTCTGAGCCGCGCTTGCCAGACCGAATTCGAGTTAGTATGGCCCCACGTGGTAAAGTTTCTTCCAAAACTTCCGCCCGACTCGGCACGAGAAGGTCGAACCAGGCGGGTCGATGTTGTGGCGTTAGCGTATTGCGATTTCCAATGATCTTTTCGCTGGCAGTTCGTTGAATCCTGCCATTCGCCAGTAGCCAGTCCGTCGTCAAAAGGCCGTGTAGATGAATTTGATTAAAAACGTGTTCCACAACAACAACGGTAACCCTGTGCTGGCGAATCAGTGACTCGAGCAAGGCGAGGACGTTGATGATGCCTTGCCGGTCCAGCCCGGCCAACGGTTCATCAAGGAAGAACAATCGAGCGCCGGCTGCGAATGCGCGCGCGATGGCAACCCGCTTGGATTGTCCGAGCGAGATTTTATCCGCCGAAGAATCTTCGCGTCCGCCAAGATCAAGATCGGCAAGTATCTTGTCAGCCTTCTGACCGACTTGGCGCTCTACTCGGCGGGTGTGTCGCGGAGTAAATAGAGTGCGCAAAGGATTCTCGCCTGGCTGGGCTGAAACACCGACGGCAATGTTGTCCCGCAATGATTGAGAATTGAACAGACGTACATCCTGCCAGGTTCGGCCAATTCCGCTCTGGGCGACGAATTCCGGCCGAAAATGATCTTGAGGACCTAACCCTTGCCACAGCCGTCGTGGAAATTCATAAGCGCGCGATGATCCATTACTGCTATAGTGAATTGCGCCAGAATCGGGCTCGATATTTCCTGTGAGGATATTGATCAACGTGGTCTTTCCCGAGCCATTCTCGCCACGCAATAGAACGACTTCACCTTCGTGCAGATCGAAATCGAGTCCGTTGAGAACAACCTCGCCGCCAAAAGTCTTACGCAAGCCACGAGCGGAGAGGAGAATCTTCCCTCCTGATTGATCGTCGTGATCGGCATCCAATTCTGTCGCCTCGTGTCGTTCTCTTGGTGTTTCCACTAGAGTAATCATGTTCGCGATCCGCTTGATGGTGACAAATTATTTGAAGCGGTATTGCCCGGCTATTCCCTGCGGGCGGAAATGCATCATCAGGATGAGAAGCAAGCCGTAGGTCCCGAGACGCAGGTTGGCTGCAAACGCTCCGGGCAAGTGTGTGAAGCGGAGAAGTTCGGGAAGCGCAATGAGGACTAAAGCGCCCACCAGCGGTCCGCGGAAATTGCCGGCTCCGCCGACAATGACCATGCTGAGCATCAAGATACTCTCATCGAGAGACGCCGTCGTTGGATCGACATAGCTGAGATGGGCAGCATAAAGCGCTCCGGCAATTGCAACCATTGCGGCTGAGATTGCGACAGCCTGCAATTTCAAAAGACGTGTGTTCTTGCCCAAGGTTCGGGCCGCGAGTTCGTCATCGCGCATCGAAACGAGAACACGCCCCCAAGGTGACTTCTTTAGCCGCCAGATGATGAAAGCGCAGAATGCAGCCAATGTAGTAGCGAGAACGGCGAAGCTGGCGGGATGGTCGAATTCGAATCCGAGAACATTTGGTTTCGGTATTCCAGCAATCCCAAACGGACCGTTCGTAAGATTTCTGAATGAGCCGAGAGCCGAGTCCGGATCAGACCAGTTGTAGATAACGCTGAAAATGAGCGCCTGGACAGCGAGACTGACCAGCACGAAGAAATCCCCTTTCAGCCGCCACGCCGGCAGAGAAACCGTCAAACTCAACAAGCCGCCGATAAGAATGGCGACAGCAACCGCAGGTATGAAACCCCAGTCGAGTCTAAGTGCGAGCAGAGCGTACACATAGCCGCCGACTGCATAGAAACCAGCGTGAGCCAACGTGAGCAGCCCGCAATAGCCGACAAGAAGATTGAGGCTAAGAGCGACAATCACATAGATGTCGAAGTAAATGAAAAGGTGAAGCAGGTAGTTCATGAAGTAGTTGCTTCAAGCCGCGTCTGTTGCCCAAACAGGCCTTGCGGCCGGAGCAAAAGGAAGCATGCCAGGATCGCGAACGTGGCGGCTTCTTGCCAACGAGCCGAAAAATACCAAACCACTTCCTCCCGAACAAAGCCGAGCAGCAATCCGCCGATTGCAGGTCCGGCGAAGGAGTAACGTCCACCAATGATTACGGCGACTATCGCGAGAAGCACTGCGTGCAGCCCGGTATATGGATCAAATCCAATGTCGTAACTGGTCAACAACGAACTGGCGGCAGCGAACGCTCCCCCCAGAGCAAAGGCGATCAGTCTGTGAGCATTGTTGTTGTAACCAAAGAGCGCGAATTGTGTCGGATTATCCGCCAAGGCGCGCAATCGTAGTCCGATCGTGGTCGTGCGAAGTAGGATCCAGAACGCTGTCAGCATCGCTGCGGCGACACCGGCCGTTACGAATTGGGCCGAGGTGAGCACCGCGCCACTGAAGTGGATTGTTGAATCGATACCCGTACGCAGGGTTTTCGTCTCGTTGCCCCAAATCATGGCTGCCGTCTGAACGAGCACTATGTAAATACCGAGGGATGAGATCAGATGAGCACCCTCGGAAGCGCGATTCCGTGTGAGGGGCGCATGATTCATCCATTCGCAAAGAACGGATAATAAGATCGCAGCAACCACGGCTACTGCTATTCCGAGCGCGAGTGACAGCCCTACCGTCTGGCACGCCCGGACGAAATATGGCGTGAGCGAATAAAGGCCGGCGAGGCCGATGAAAAATACACGCGTCGGCAAATAGACGAGTTGAAAGGCCACTGCGAGCAACGAGATCGCGCAACCGGCTATGAGGCCATTTAAGAGGATTTGCATTTCGCCCGCCTGTTGGTTCCCGTTTGCGTTAGTGCGTGACAAAGCTTGTCACAGCGGCCCCAGGATGGTGGATGGGAACGCCGCCCTCCTCTATTCTTACATCGAGATGGATTCGATTTTTCAAGGCGCGGCGTGGCGACGATTTGTCTTTCAAGACGGTCCGGCGGTACGTGACGCGTCACGACGCTCGCTCTTTTGGTCACGCCTTGCGTTTGTGGGAGCTGAATCAACTAAGAGTGAAAAACGCGAGTACAACCAAGAGTCGCGCGGCGAGAGAACGGAACGGATAAAGGCGGAGTTCCGGTTTTACCTGGGCGCCGTAGGTGGAACTGGGACGAAGCGTGAAAACCAGCATTCTGCCTGCGAGAGCGCGCAAGCGATCGCGGAACAAACCTTCAATGAAGAGGAGAGTTTAGCTTGTCTCGGGAGACGGCAGAGGAGGAGGGCGACGAAAGGCTTGCGCTGGTTGCGGGGTTACTGGAACTCGCGCAGCCGGGAATGATGTTGCGGCTCGTCTATTCCCGCGATGGCGAACGGGTACGGGTTGCATTCGAGGGAGCGGACCAACGGCCGGGCGCTCCGCGTTTGAAGGAGCAGCTGCGAGTCGCTCTCGAATCGATGCGGTCTCGCGGGATGTTGTTCGGTAATAATGAACTCGGTGCTGTCCGTCAGTCTCTGGGGAAAAACCGGTCGTTTGAGCTGGTACCTCGTTGCAGAGGGCTCGCGCTGACTCCTGCGGTTGGTTTTGATCGTACAGCTGCGCACGCCGACCGCGCGAATTCCGTGATTGTACCCGACATCCCGTCGACCCGCATCGCACGGTGGTTGACCTTCGCGCCGCTGTTGTTGTTGCGACACAGTGCGCTTCGCGCCGCGGAAGTTGAATTCACCGCACGAAAACTCGCCGCAGAGGAAATAGCAATCTTGCGTGCCGTATTCGATGAGCAGATGAGAAAACATGCTCTTGTATTCGGGGAAAAGAGCAGCCCGGAGCGCTCGAAACTTTCCTCGGGCTCTGGCTCCAAAACCAGCGGGGATGGACCGTGCGGTGTCGTGTCTATACCGCCGCTGGCCTCGAAGCCCCAGAAGCGCTGACGGACGTATTTGGGAACGAAGTGTTCGGCGTTGCGTCTCGATTGAAGGCCGAGGAGACCGTGCCGCAGGGAGTGCTTGATCTCAGCAACGCATTCCCGCCCGGGTGGCCATTCCCCGCTTTGCTTCACACGCCAGACGATTTCCAGCGTCTGGTAGCGCACAAAGTGATCAATCGCGCCCTTGCAGTCTTGCCGAAGAAGCGTCTGTCACTTGGCACCATTGAGAGGCGCGCATTGCGGTTGCCCTCGGAAGTGCGTGACCGGCACATGTAGAAAAACTGGCGCCCAATGCGAGAAGCAACGCCACCAACAAGGGTGCGGGCAGACTTGTGCCGTACCTCCCGCCGGCCGGAGCGGCCGCACGCCACCCGTGTAGCGCTCGACACCGGTTTTCACAGTCTCGTTGAAGTGTTTCTGCGCGCTGGCGTGCCCCAAGAAGGCAGAAATTCTGCACTTCGCACCGCCATATTCGCCCGCCGACTTGAGTTGGCGCAGCTCTTGGTCGAGTACGGCGCGGACCCGCACTCAAGTGCGGTTGGAGACACTTTCGATTCACGTTGCCAACTGATCCGGTGGATAATCACTCGTGGAATTGATATGGAGGAGCGCAGCGCACGCGCGCACCACCTTTTGCGGCGCGACGAACCAGACACGTGCGTTCGACAGGAGATCGAATGTTTGCTTGGGTAAAGCATGTCGGCGTCGTTTAGTCCCGAGAATAGCCTGATCTTCGCAGCCGCGCGTCGCGCTGCCTCGAACGCTCCGGTTGATTTTGATACGCCGCACAGTCCAGAACGCCATTCCACGCTGGAGGCGGAGCGTGAGTGGCTGTCCGCCGATTCCGACTCTGCAGCGGGTGTTGTGCGTGCTCTGTTTCAAAATGGTATTCCGTGCGACGCAAACTTTTACGCGCAGGTGGAAAGCTTCTGTAATCACCTCGGATTCGCAGCCCCAAGCGAAAAAAAAATCGGGACGCAGATTTGGATCGCGGCGCTTCGCTCGCTGAATCAAGAGGACGCAGAAGCTCTCTTACTGGCGTTTGCCAAAACCGGTCACGCATTTTTTCGCGTCCATGAAGGTTTGCCCGCAGTGGTGGATGCTCTCTCCCTCCCGGGGCGTTTCGCCATCGAGTGGTTTCCGGCATTAGCTACGCGTCTTGGCGATGACCAAGCTACTTCGGGAGTGTGGGGCGCGATCACCCGCTACTGTGAAGTAAATCGAAGCGCGGCTCTCGAAACTGCCGAGGCTCTCGCGGCGCGCGAGCAGTCGACAATAGCGATGGAGATCGCGGCCCAGATGCTCGGAACTTTGCGCAGCGTAACGCTAGAACCGGCGGAGGATGCGAAACTGTTAAGTCTAAACAAGCAACTCGCTCGCAGCTCAAGCCCCACCCAGCGGCATTGTTCCCTTCGATCGTGGATTTCGACCGCTCGACGTGGCACGATGGATATCAACCAGCTCAAAGCAGTCCTTCGCCAGTGCGAGGCCGGTACCCCGGAGGACCTCGCGGAGGGCGTTGGGGTTGTTTGCAGGATCGCTTGCGCTGCCGCACTCAACGAACAATGCTTATTAGCTGCTCTCGCATGGCTCCGAGAAAAAGCGTCTTCCGATCTATCTATTCAGTCGAAACACATCATCACAGTAGCAATCAATGCGGTCGCCGACCGCTGCCGTTCCTTAGCGGATCGGCCGGAGGCGAATCTCCTGGATCTGCTTAATCAGATTCTGCCCATTGGCCCCAAATGTCTCGGCACGTGGCGTGTTCTCGAATCCTTCCTGATAAAGCAATCGAACCACGACAAGCGTGGTTTCGAGCAAACGCTGCAAGCCATTGGCGAGCGCAGTCCCGGGGTCCTGTATCCGCTGGTGCGTTCTGACAAAATCTTTACCGCGCTACTTTCGAAGATGGCCGCGCAAGACAATGGCCAATTGGTAGGCCGATTGATGTTTCAGTCGGCGATCGGTGGAAGGGAACTCGGTCTTGCGCTCTTTGAGTGCCTCGGGCTTGCCGCATTTTCAACCGAGATGCTGAGCGCGATCCATGAGGATGACCTCCGGATAACCTTGTTTGTTTTTCAGACCCTTGGAGTGCACGGGAACGTCATCGCGCGATTCTTTTCGGCGGTCGCACCGCGATTTGAGCAGAGCAGCGAAGACGCGAAGCGAGAGTTTTCCGATGAACTCTTTGTCCAATGCAAGAACTATCCCAACGCGTGTCTTGCCAGTTTGAAGCAGCTTGAAAGCCAACCTGAGGTCATCCGCGCTGCAGTGGAAAAAGCTGAACATTACTTCAAAGCTCGAACGGAGGTGCGCGCATCACCGCTCAATGCGATGCAAGTGCCTTATTACCGCTGGCAGGCGGAACGGAAGTGGCGCACCATGAACCGCGAAATCCACGACAAAGCTGAAGAGCAATCCGTCTTTGCCCAGCTAATGAAAAATGTGGAGATGCTCTACGGCGATGCTTTCTCGTCTTACGACGACGCGAATCTTTCCGAAACAACCCCAATGGGCGAGCACTCGTTCGAATTCGAATTTCCGAACCTTGAATTTATCGCCCCCGAAGACATGGCCCTCCGGCGACTGCACGCATTGCAGATGATTCATCGTTTAAGCGAATCGAGAAAAGCGCAATGACGCCGGACACGATCACTTCTTTTCTCACGTATTACGTTCGCGGACTCGCGGAGCGGACACGAAAGGAAAAAAAGGGGACGAAGTATGGATTCGATTGGATCATCTACAATCTCGGACTGGCCTTAAGCTGGAAGCCTGTTCGCCTGCCTTGGCTACGAGCAGGCGATGACGACATTTCAAAGACTAAGACCGAGGAGGAATTCGGGATCGATTTGTCTTTCCTCCGCGAGGAGGGCGAATCGCTCGTCATCTTCGTCCTTAAAGGCGAAGTGCTCTCCTATAAGAATTGGATTTCCGAGTCATTTGATGGAGACCTGCGCCGGGCGGCCGCGGTTGATCTTTCCGCCGCCGGTCTCGAAAAGGTCAAACGCGTCGAAATCATCCTTGCGTACAACAAGGACCAAGAAGACGCCGGGGTGGCTTCGTTCGAGAAGACGAGCAGCGCGCTTGGAACAAAAGTTGGCGATCACGCTACGTTGACTTTCACGCGATGGAATCTGGTAGAGATCACCGAGCTTGTCCGACAGCATCTCCTCACTCCGTCGCTAGTTCCGCAGAACCTATTCGGACAATTTAGTTACTTATGCGCGCAGGCTGGCGATTTCATTCACGGCTCCGACGAATGGGTTAACCAACTCGTGCCGAACTGGAGGCGTTTTCTTTCGCGCCTCACCGAGCCGATCGATCTCCGCATGCTGCGCTTGATTCCTGTTACGCTGGTAATTCTTCGCAGTTACGCCCGCGAACCCACCCGCGAGACTGGTTGGCTTGACCTTGCAGAGTGGGGCGTCCTTGCGGCATGGCGTTGTGCGCAGAAGAGCGATGATCCTGAAGTCCACAAGGTGGTGCAGGAAATGTGGGCCGAATTCTATCTTCGCGAACTGGAGCGATTTTATTCGGACAACGCTGCTGTTGCCACCGTTGAGCACGGCCTCCAAGCAGAGAAATCTACCACTAACCTTGATAGCGTCGCAGGTTCATACCTGGCATTTTGGCATCTTGGTCGGCTCGGCATCCTGACATGGGCGCTGGTGGAGCTATCAGGCAAAGCACCAACTGAAGAGCGCGCCGCGTTTCGACCACGTTTAACCGCGGTCATCGATGTTCTAAACGGGCTAGTCAGTAACAATTCCGGTGCATTGCGACCTATGCTCGACATTCAGCACATAGAGCTGTTCCTCGTCTGGAGAGCGCAATGGATTTCTAAACAAAGCGACAACATCGAAGGCTGGCTTTGGATGCTTGGCGAGCGAATTCTAATGCGTCGCCTCGGGAAGAGCGGCCCGCCTTTCATTTCCGGCGCAAATTCTTGGGAACTGGCATTTGAGCGCGCCGGGGGCAAAAGCGAGCGCGCGTTTGGAGACACGAGTTCCAACCTGCTTCTGATGCTTCTCGAACTCTGCTGTTCGCTGCCTGCGGCAAAACACGCGGAATTGCTTCGACATTATTTTCTCCGGTTGATCCTAGCCGCAGATGATGACGGCAAGCCGCTTGGCGACCGGCAGCCGATGCAATTGATGAGTTGGGCGCCTCCGCCCGAGTGGGAGAACCGAATCTTGGAAGAAGCCGTTCTCGATGGTGTTGCCATACCGGCGGAGTTCGTACCGGACTCGGCGTTGCCTGATCTTGGGCTCCCTGCGCAGCTAGCGTCCTTTGCCTACGCTGCGCGTCAGCGGTTTCCTCTTCAATTGGGTGAGCGCGTTCCTTCTTCTGTTTTTGCGCTCGCATGTTTGAAGCACCAATCACCGATCCCGCCAGAGTTTTGGCGTTCGCTATTTTTGAGGGTCAATACCAGCAACTAGCTGATTACTCGCGTTGCCGGTACCGGCCCGACACGGGGTCGGGCGATCGCAACCAATCTCGTCGGCGCTGTCTCCCTCCGCGCGCTGCCGCATCAGTATTCGATATTGCGATTGCGGTCTTCGATCATGGCCGCGAAACGGCGAACGTCGCTCTCGCTCGTCGCGGTTCCGTTCAATTTCGGAATATTTGCTGCGACTTCGCTGCCGCTGAGAACTGTGACTACCAGTTTTGAGCGCCGGTCGATAAACCAGCCCGGAAGGACAAGTATCGATCCCACTCTGATGATTGGTCAGAGATTTTCGAGAGCCACTCGGCTAACCACGCGGCCTCCTCCTGCGCCTGGGCTAGGTCACGTTGATCAATACCCCATGGATATTGCAGCGCGTTATCCAGAAGGGTGACCGTCGCGCCCTTTTCGCCCTTCATTTTTCGACGGGTCTTCGTCTCAACGGCAAAGACTCCGTTCGGACCAATTACAATGTGATCAATGTTTCGAATCGAGCGCGGCTTGTCCGTAATAAGGAAGTCGTGAAAAACGCGGTAGCCGACGAGCATTAGCTGATTGAGCGCTTCGCCAACGTGTCGCTCGCCTTCGAAACCCAAGCGAATGCGAGGTCGCAGATTGAGCACTTTCCACAGTCGATAGGCCGACCAAATCGATGCGATCGCAGCGATGGCAGCGATCGTGATCCATACTCCGATACCGGTATGGACGCCTTGGAGTGCGACCAAACCAGCCATTATGAGCGGCGAATACGCCGACAAGAAAAGCTGAATCAGTCGATCATTCAATCGCTCGTCTAGTTCGACCAATTTGATGCGTAGGGATTCGCCCGGCGGACGCAGAATCTTTTGTGTAAAGGGATGACGTTTTTTCCGATTCTTCCAGTGAATCAGCCCGAGAACGGTACCGCCAAGTAAAAGGAGGAATGCGCTCTCTAGAAATATGGCCCAGATGAACATCGCTGATGAAATCAGCATGCAGTAAGCCGATGTTCGGCGCGAGTCGCATCGATCAGCAGTGAGCCTCGTGATGATCTGCGCACCCGCAGCGGTGCGGTGGTTTCCAAGAGAGACCATTGGCCGGAAGACCGAGAGCGCCCGTGAGGACGGCGCAGATGAGCCCCTCTAAACAACGCCAGTAAACTCGCGAATCTGTGCGAAAGCAACGCGGCCACAGTCTCGCCGCATCCGTTTAATTTAGCGTGTACAGGCTAGTTCCGCACCGGATTTTCCAGACTACGATTCAAACGGTGTATGTTTGGCGTGCTGATGGGCGCTAAGCGATCAAACCAACCGACGGTGGGGCCGAGCTTCGTTATCGAGCAAAGGGCGATTGAGGTTCTGAAATCACTTCTCCCTGACTCGTGGCTATGGCGGGCGCAAGTACCCGACTTCTTCGTCGACTACAATGTTGAAATTGTGGAAGCCGGCGAACTGACCGGGCTGCAGCTCGGGGTTCAGGTAAAAGGCTCTCACTCGGTTACGATTCGAAAAGGCGGTATTCGCTTCCGCATGAATCGCAAACCTCTCCTATACTACCGAGACGATGCTCGTCTGCCGGTCTTTATCGCACTAGTAGATGTCACCGAAAGGAACGCGTACTGGGTCTTCGCGCAGAAGTACCTTCGTGAACACGCTGCCGCAGCAAGGCTCGACAGCCAGAACACGCTGAGTGTGACGTTCAATTTGGCGGACTCCTTCCGTGATTTGGCCCGCTTCTCTGAAGCGGTGAAGCAAGCGGAGCAATATGTGCGGGATTTGTATCCTGGCTCGATCGGGGCGGCGATTGAGCAGCGGAAAACGACTTTGCAGAAGCTTGATCCGACAATTGGCGTCGACGTTTCCTTTCAGGCCGGCCGGGAAGTTATAGATCTTCATCCGACCGCACCACTCTGCCTGACATTTACAAGCGGTGACTCGGAAACTCGCCGACAGTTTCTGGCGATGGTGAAACGTGGGGATGTCTTCCTTGCGGACATGGACTTAATCGGCCCGCACGACTCTCCTCTGATTCAGACACTAATGCCTGCGGGGCGATACAAGCTGCGGTTCGAACCCGAGTCACGACCAGGCTCGGTGCAACTTCGGTGGAAAAACTCGAAATTTCTCCAAATAGAAGGCTATTGGCAGGGTGGGATAGAGGTGATGCGCTTTGGCGGTAGACTTCCCCACAGTCCGCTTTCAGTTGAGATATCTCTCACCCGCGGTGCGACAGACGAGTTCAGCATTTCAGTATCAACGCCACTCAGACTAGATGAATGGGAAGGCCAAGCGCTGTCTTGCCTCGCGTGGTTTGACGAATTGCGGAGCCTCGCGGCCACGCTTGCGACGGAGGAGGAAGTCGAACTCGCTTATTTCGTCGAAGGGCTTCGTGTTGGCAGAGGGCAGCTTGCGGCAACGAACAATGACGCCAATCAGCGAATGCACCGCGAGCTGGACTGGTTCGGACGGGTTCGCTCCGTCGCAGAGCATTACGGAATCGACCCGCGAGTGCCAAAGCCAAGCGACATCACCTACCAGACTGAACGAGAACTTGACGCATTGTGGGCACTCACACGCGGAGACTCGTTCCAAGATTTCATCAGCGGTGCCACATTCGGATGCACGGTCGAAAGCGAAACTGCCCTCCCGGCTCAGTGGCGAACCGGAGAACCTCAACCGCACGGTATGATGAAAATAATTGGTACCGCCGCTTTCGACCTCTTTGGCTATCTGATTGAGATACCGGATGTCGAGAATACGATGACCGATGTAGAGTTAATTTCTTTCGAGGACACTGACCGCCCATTGAAAAAGCGCCTCAACTTTCGAGCGGGGGAAAATGCTATCTGGTCCCGGCGAAAGCTCGGGCCGTAGAACTCATAGCGCTTTGCCCGGCCGGTACAATCAATCCGCCGGCTGCCACGAAAGAAAGGCATGCTCTAGGTGGCGGGTCATATCGTCGATCCTTTCTTTAAAGCCATCTTGATTGCACCACCGTATCGGATTCTTCGCGTCGAGCATCAACTGCAAGAGGTGCGTTGCCAGCCGCCCGCCGTCCAATGACCCCCACAAATCGATGAACATCGTGCGGAGCGCGCTTTCGCGCGTCTGTCCTGCTTCGCGACTAAAATGGAGGTTTCTGGCGAGTGCTTTAAGGGATTCGTCGCGCGAACACAGAATCCAAAACTTCTTTTCGGAAAGCTGCCGTTCAACTCGCTCTGCCCAATGCATCGCAACGAGCAAATCCCAAACGGCATTATCGACCGCCGACATCGCACGTTGGCGATCAGGACTAGCGACTCGGCGCAAGAGCGGCTTGCGGCGGCTTGGGCTAAATTGTTGCGCTGCGAGGCTAATGGCAGCGGGCAGGAAAATGTAATGATCGAATGTCCACCTAAAGAACCGCTCGATCTTTTCGCATGGATTGAGCGCAGCGAGTTCTAACTCGCAGATTTTGAGCACGGCCAGACGATGTTCCTCTCGTCCCGAAACACTGCCTCGGAACGTCTGTGGTGTCGGGTGCACCTTCGGTGGTGGAAGCTCACCAGGAGCGATTCGATCGGCCCGCGCCAACGCTATCTCGACAAACGTCGCGGCATCCGTCTCGTCCGCTCTACGAAACAGCGTTAGCTCTTCGAGAGCACCGGCAGGCCATTCGTGAACAGCGAGGCCTGGATCAACGAGAATGTTGGAGCAGAGCAAGTAACTCATGACAGCCGCTCCAAACCGCGCGCGACCGGACAATGGACAGACGGCCTCAGCTGATGCTGTACGAGCGAGAATGACCACGTCGTTGAAGACATTCCGATCAAGGAGCGCTGCAACGGTTATTCCGTCTGCGTGAGCCTTCCGGCACGCCTTCCAGTCGTAGATATCGGCTGCAGTAGGCCCGGCGCAAAATACCTTCGCCTCCCGTAAGAGGTCGGCGACTCGGTTCAAGTCATCAACCGCTATTGGAAGTTCATACTCGTACAGTTCAATCGTCGGCATGTCTTCGGTCGCGCAGAGTTTTTGTCACTTGCTGGTTCGCTTCAGGCCGGCCGGTAATGACCGGCCACCCCTATCTACGAAGGACCCTAACTACTTTACACGATCAAACGGCAAATTGCGTCCGCTCGCGATGGCCTCTATGCGGAATCGATGCGTAGCTCTTGAGCGGCCTCTTCGTCCACGGGCGTGGTGCACCGTTGGCGTTCGTCCCTTGCGTAGACGGGAAGCGCACTGCTTTTTTGGCAATCGGGAAGGCATGATGGAAACGGAGGCCTGCCCGGCTTTGGTTCGAGCCCATAAGCGTCGTTCTACCTATGCCCACCGTGGCCCGAAAGTTGATCGAGACGCGGTTCCGCGTCCGAGGAGATCGCCGCGGCGGTGGAAAAGCTCTTGCCATCCTCGCTTTGAGCGCATGGCGGGCGCACTTCGACCCCGGAAGAGTGTAGACGCGTTGGGATAAGGGGGTGCTGAGAGCGAAAGGTGACAGAAGGCTGTTCAAAGCAGATTTTGCCGAACTGCAAGACTCTTCCTTCCGCGTGATCGGCGGTCAGCAGACCGCTATTCATGCTTGCCGCGTGACAAAAATCGTGTGGACGGTCCACTATTCTTGCCGGCCTAGGCGATGCGACACGAATGCGACATGTCTCACTTGCGCGCTTTTGCCCCAATCTTGGCCCCAGAATGGGACATTCGAAATTAGGTCCCGCACAAAAAAGCGACATGGGGCTTCGCCACCCATTGAAATCTGCGACAAAAGTAGATTCCTTTTCCACGGTGGTGGGCACCTTCCAGCGACCTATACCCGCGAATTCACCTATGAAGCGGGCATAGGTGACAGGGTTGGACGGCAAAAGTGAGCTCGGCTGCCACTGATTCCATTCGAAAGAAAAACTAAAATCTCTCCGTATAGACCACACAAAACCCTATCCCACCTATTCCACCCATTCCCTCATTATCATAACTCATTAACTAAGAAGAAGATAACAATCTAAGAAAAGGATAGGGTAGGGATAGGGTGGGACAAGGTCAAAATCGGAAAAACGGCATGGGTGGAGGGAAGAATTCGCTAAGCCGTTGAGCTCCGCACAGTTGCTACGATTGACGTCAAGATAGGTCCGAGGGGGCGCATCTGAGCGCCTCGCGGTGGGGCTGGAACGCAAATGCGATGTTCGTTGGCTGCGCTCCGCTTAGTCCGGCGGGATAGCATTTTCAAACCAATTCGTCCTCTCGTACAACGAAGGCCCTGTCCCGCTCTTGGTCTGCTGTTATGCGTCCGGGTTGGCCGCGATTGCAGAGTAAGGGGAAGCATTTATGACTCAGCCTTCGAAAGTCAGGGTGCGAGTATCTTCATCATAACCAGGCTCCAATAACCTGCTCTGCCCCATCGACGAAACGACAGGGAGTCGAACGGGATTGAAAGTCACGACCTCGTGTAGCCCCTGCCAAAACTCGTTGCATTTAAGCACAGCTTCCGCCGTGTCCCTGTTCATCGTGCGCAAAACGTCGTAGGAATCACCAGCGTTGTCGATCTTCGTCTTATAACAAACAAGGAAGCTCTCGACCCACGAACGGAATGTGTGGGCGTCGAGAATCTCAAGCCGTGCGCGTTCCGCGTACGGAAACATTGGCACATTATCTCAACGATAGATGCCTCTCGCCTTGATAATCTTCAGCAGTTGTCGCGCGAAAACGGAGAGCAATACATCGTCCGTCGGCAATTCCACTTTCGGCAGAGCTCCATACCTAATCGCCTGCGGACCCGCGAGGATTTCGTTGGAGTGCGACAGCATTTACGATTGAGTCTCTATGTTCGGCTGCTGAGTGGCAGGGGCCTGCTCTGCGCGCCCGTTGTCCCGAGAAAGTCCGTCATAAGTTTCTGCGCCGGCGAGAAGCCTATGAATTTCAGAGGTGGGAATAAGGAGTCGACCGAGCGTGGAAAGCGTCTTCACGCTACCGTCATAGATTTTACGGTACGCCCAGGTGACTTCACGCCCGAAAATGGCGGCGAAGTGGTTCGGTGTGACCGCTGCGCACTCCCTCCACGGCAGGATGAGTTTCGGAGATTTCCCCATGCGCTTTCCGTTTCGAGACAGGCGGGCTGGGGCTGGAGTTGGCGTAGTTTGGCTCAACATAGGCGGATAGTAAGCCCATTTTTTCAGGATCACGCAGGGGCGGAGGTCTGACCTTGGACTCTTGCGGACTGTTCCAGACTCTTATGGACAGTCAGGGCCTTTTTTAGCCGCAGAATTTGTTTGACAACTTTCGCTGTCCACTGCGAAGCCTTTCCTCGGGAATAGTGCCGACGGGCGCTCCCGAAAAATCCGAGTATCGGGACCGCCGGCACGTGTTCGGTTGCGGGACAGTCGGAAAAAGCAATTTGTCGCTATCCGGTTCGTGGAAAAAAGCTGACAACGTTTTCCGGAGAGCTCAGGTTGAAGCGAATTTTCTGCACCTGCTCCCTTGCGTGTTGTTGCCGCAGGTGACCGTAAACGCGCATGGCGAGCGCGCCACCATCTCTGTGCCCGAGCAGTCTGGCCACCGTTGGGATATCAATTCCGCTTTCGATGGCCATCGTTGCGAACAGGTGCCGCAAATCGTGATGCGTGATTTTTTGAATGCACAGAGTCTTGCAGGCACGGTCGAGGCTCCGTTGGCACTCTTTAACGCAAAGAACAGCCGTCTCCGGTGTCTCGCCGAACCGCCGTTGCCGCCAATCTCTTAACATCAGATCCAGTTCGGGAATCATCGACACGCGACGGATTCCCCAATTTTTTGTGCCGGTTTTCAGATCGCCGCGGATAATCAACTCGGATTTCTCCCAATCAACGTCCCGCCATTGGACCTGTTGAGCTTCGCCAAGACGACAGCCGCTAAACGCCAGAAATCGAATCAAGTCCGCACAATGCCGCGCCCGTGCCGCGCCCGAGGTTTCGACAATCCTTACTAAGTCGGCAAATTGACTACGGGAGGGTAGCGACAGCTCTTTAGCGCGTTCCTTCATGCGTTTGATCGCACGAGCTGAATTTGTGTGAAGCGCGCCTTCCTCTATCGCTAAATCTAAAATCTGTCGCAACGTCGCCACCGTATTATTAAAACGCCCGGCAGAAATTCCTTTGTGCGCGCTCTTAGTGCGATTCGCCCTGAATCCCGTGCCGTTGGCGCGAAGCGTTGCCGCCCAGTCACGCACTGCGCCTTTGGAGATTCTCCGAACGTCGAGTGCGTCGATGCTCGGCCACGTTTTGCGAATTGCGGCGAGGCACGCGCGGCGGTATTCCTTCGAGCGCGGTTTTAGATCGGGGTCGCTTTCACGAGCGCGGAGATACGTTTCCGCTACCTCGCCGAAGGTAATTTTCCCTTTTGCGATCTTCCTGCCTAAGTCGGAATGGGATCGGGCTTCGGTGACTTGCTCCGTCAGTCGATTGCGCGCAATGCTTAATAGCTTCGTGCGAAGGCTTTTTCGAATTAACTTGCCGCCTACTTTGAAGCGCGCAAAGTAAACGCCCGATGGGCCGTAGCGGACGAGATTTGCGACCGAAGATTTATGCCAGGGACTTGAGACCTTCGTTGGCGTTGTTTGGCTGTTTTTCAGGCAGTCAGTATCAGATTCTGGTATCATATTTGGCAAGAATGGTTTTCAAACATCGATCCAAAGTCCTTGATCGCAGCTAGTTGGCTGGGTAGCTCAGTTGGTAGAGCAGAGGACTGAAAATCCTCGTGTCGGGGGTTCAATTCCCTCCCCAGCCACACCTCTGATACGGCAGAGAGTGGAGCAAATTTTGCAGCAAAACCTCCGGGCAGAATCTACCCCCTCCGCCCGGAAATTGGTTCTACGAACAGCGCGTCGTTTCATGATGGCGGTAAACCGACAGGCGCGAATCAGGCGGATTGCGAAAGCCGTTGCCTGCAATTCCTCGGAACTCATCGCGTGGGGATGGTTTGAACGTGAGAGGGTGCACTTCGGGAAACATCTTCGCGCCGGCGGGGCGAAAATGCCGCCGAAGCTGCGGTTGCGGAATCTCCGGTCGATAAACCTGTTCTTAGACGCGGAATTTTGGATGCGGAAGCTGCCGACATTGCTGGGCGGCTGAAATTGCGCGCAACCTCGCGCAAAAGATTTTTTCGCGTAGGGTGCCAGAATGAGCACCCCAGACCGAGAAGACCCGCTGCCCGTAACCGGAACACGGAATAGTGCGATAATAAAAGGCGGAATACGAACGCTCGCGCAGTTCGTGCCGCTGGTAGGTGGGGCGTTCTCGCAGGCATGGAACGAGTACGAAACGTACAGTCAGAGCGCACGCGTGGACGAATTTTTCGACCGACTCACGGCGCGTGTTGCTGCAATGGAGCAAGGGGTAGCCGAGCTCGCTGCCAACGTGAAAAAATTACCAGACGCGGCGGAATTGCTGGAAGACATCGTTCGACGAGTGAAACGCGAGCCGGAGGATGGCAAGCGGCATTATTACGTAAACGTTTTGACTTCGTTTATCGCCCAACCGGAATCGACTACGCGGGATGAACGTCAGACAATAATTGATGATTTGGACACGCTAACGGCGCAGGATATCACATATCTGCAGAAATTTGCCGCCGGAGCGCAGCGAGGCGATTGGATATCTTCGACAGAGGATACCGGGTTCGAGGACGTGGGATTGGGTACGGGAAAAGAAGATATGAAATGGGACGCAATGCTCGGGCCAGCGATAAACTCTGTGGCGAAGCTGGAAGCGCGTGGCTTAATTACTCAAGCTTCGATCAATGCGATGTTTAGCCTCACCGGACCGGGGGATGCTTGGTATAATCGATTCCGCTCGAAGGCTTGGCGTATGACCCCAATCGGCGGAAAATTATTACGAGCTCTCAATTCGGGGGTAGGTCAACAACCTTGACGGAAGGCAAAGAGTTGTCTCTAGGTGCAAGCAACAAAGTTTCGGTTCGAACCCACGTGAAATCTATTGAGTTGTTGGGCCTTCTTCTGATCGGCAATTCGGTTGCGGTCTGCGCTTGGTGGCTTCTCGCAAATAAACCAAACGTCACGGCCGCCGTGGCTCTTTCAGTGTTGGTCGTTTTTATTGGATTAATCTGCATATTTCACGAGCGCATAACCGAGATAACAATAACCCAGGTCGGTTCAATTAAGACCGCTGCGCGACAGGCGACCGGGGACGCAGAAGAAATTTCAAAGATCAAGGAACGAATTGAAGCACAAGCGGCGACAGTCGATTTGGTTGCAAACAAGGCGACCGAGGCAGAAAGACTGGCCAGAGAGCTGGGGGAAAAAAACGAGCTCGCATCAAAGAAGCTTGACACAATTGAAGACACCCTAAAAAAGGCTTCAAAAACGGTAGACAATCTGAACGAGTTGACGGCGTTCACGAGTATTGTTCTTGCGGCTCAGAACGACGATCGCAAATCATTCGATCAATTACATGAATGGTCTAAGGACGCAAAGTATCCGTTGCGGGATCGCGCTTCTCAGGCCTATGAAATGATACTCAATGCGAGTTCAAAGCCGTTCGGTGTTGCCTACACTGTGCCCTGGAAGCGTGGCGTCGATCCCAGCAAGATCACTTTTGAGGGGTTGAAACTCGCAATCGCGGATACTCCGTACAAAGAGGGGAAGTTTGCGCTCCTTCAATACCTGGAGAGTCGACAGGATATTCCGATGAACGACAGGTTTGATTACTTCGCCTCGGTAATGCGTAGCGAAGCCAGTCTCGGAATGGTTCAGATCGCAGGCGAATGCTTCACGCATCTCGCTCAGCTAAAAATAAAGCCGCTGGCGGTCGAGTTCCTTCTGGAATGGTGGTCTGAGAATAGGGATAAGGCTGACGAGGATATTTTGAAAGCCAGCGAGTCGTTGAATGTGGAAAATGGAGCGGCACCAGCGCCATCGCCGACATCATCTCGCACACCGACACCATCTCCCACGTCGACACCATCGCGCACACCGACACCGGAGAAGACATCGACACCGGGATAACTCATAGGCGAGCCCTTGGTGAACTCTTCCCCCTAGACTTTTGGTTACACCTTTGGGGCGAATGCCAAAGGTGTATTGAACGGACTCCCCCGACACCCAAATTGCAATTGATGGTCGCTCGTGATTAGAATCTGCTTTTGGTGAATTCCCTATTATCACGCCTCCCCGACTCGCGAAGTTTCCGTCGAGTTCGGTTGTTGCTGACTGAACTGGCCGACTTGATGGACAATCTGCGATTCGTAACGCAAACTTAATTGTCAAAGCATGGCCGAGCCAACAAAGCATCATAAACCGAAATCTAATGGCGCAGACCAGCCGCGAAAGATCGCCTTTTGCGTGACGCCGGTGGGGGATGATAACTCGGAAACACGGCGGGCCACGTCAGGGTTGTTGTCTGCGGCGCTGCGACCGGTATGTGATGACTTGAAAATCGATCTGCACGTGGCTCACGAGATTGCCGCGCCAGGATCGATCACAAGGCAGGTTATCGAACACTTGCTAAACGATGATCTGGTGATTGCCAATCTGACCGAATTAAACCCGAACGTGATGTACGAACTCGCGGTTCGACACTGCAAAGGAATGCCCGTTGTGGTCATTGCGAAATTAGGCACGCGGCTGCCATTCGACGTCGCGGATGAACGCACGATTTTCTATGCTGATGATATGGCGGGGGCGGAAGAACTGAAGCCAAAACTAAAGTTGTCCATCGAAGCCGCTCTGGGAGAGTCGGAGCCTGACAATCCGGTATTTCGAGTCACGAAAGATCGCGTGATGAGGGAGGCTGTCGCCGGCGAACCACAGAAGTATGTTTTAGATCGGTTGGACGGTCTTCAGCGGCTCGTGAGTCAGATGTCTACGCGTTTAGCTGCCGGTCCTCTAGAGACAAAGGGACCTGCAGACGATTCTTTCAATCGAACTGATTATAATTTTGTGATTACTGACGCCCATGAGGCAACTCTCGCAAGTCTTTCCGACTTGTACATCAGAAAGCTATTTCCGGTGGTTGGCGTTCGCGCGTCCAAGGTGGGAGATGGTGAGTGGGCTATTAACCTGTCCACCATTCAAAAGCTGGAGATTGATTCCGTGCAGGCAGTGACCGAGGGCGCCGGATATCAGATGAAGGGATTGCCAAAACGCGCGAAGGGGGCTCACTAGACACAGTTCCCCTAGACTTTTGACTACACCTTTGGGCAACTGCCAAAGGTGTTCGTGCGGGTTTCCAAAAAAAATTAGGCGGTCAATGACCATTTCACTAGGAGGATGACCGGTAAGGACCAACGATTTACAGGCTGAATCGTGTCGGGGGTTCAATTCCTTCCCCAGCCACCTCTTTGGGATTGTCAGACGCGGCTTCCTGGTTTCACCTTTGGCGAATTGAATCCGCTGATTTTTCTTTCTTATTCCTCGCAGGATAAGCTGATTGCCGACGCGATCTGCTCGCGTCTCGAGAACCAGAATATCCGGTGCTGGATTGCGCCGCGCGATGTGAATCCGGGCGCGGATTACAGCAACCAGATCGCCGACGCCCTGGAGCGGTCGACCATTATGGTGATGGTATTTTCGAGCGGCTCCAACAGCTCGCGGCACGTGAAGAGCGAGATCGATCGCGCCTTCAGCCTGGGCAAAGTGATCATCCCTTTTCGGGTGGAAAACGTGGAGATCGACAAGGGTCTCGCCTACTACCTCGCCAAGACCCACTGGCTCGACGCCGTGACCAGGCCACTCGAGCAACACATCGACCGGCTCGCCGGAACGATTCGGCAAGTAGCCGGCGTGGAGTCAGGTCCGGGTTCGCAAATTCCACCGCCACCAGCATCGCCGGTCGCGCCTGCTCCCGCGTCATCCAAAGCGCCCTGGATCATCGCAGGCCTTGCGTTTGTTTTTTTCGCCATTCTCGCTCTCGGCGGGCTGGTTTTTCTTTTCCTGAATCAGAGAAAGCCCGCACCTCCTGTGGTTGCGACCGCCCCGCCGAAAAGTACTCCCGCCCAAAATCTCTCTGCTCCAGCGAGTACGCCATCGCCCGCGGTCCAGCGTGAATGGCAGGCTGTAGACGATTCCGCTTCCACCCGCGAGCCGGAGGAAGATCCGTTTGCCGGCGATTGGCGAATTACCGAAGCAATGACGCTGCCGGGCGAGTCGTATTCCGGCACCTTGTCGATAACGCCATCCGGCACGCGCTACCGCCTTCAGTGGCGCGCCGCCGGAGCCGACTACAGCGGCATTGCCCTGGCCGACGGCAACAAATTATGCGTCGCGTTCGGCTCAGACACTTTCAGCGTTATTTTTTATCAGATTCAACCGGATGGAACCTTGAAAGGCCGATGGGCCAGCTCTGCCTTTTCGGAAGGTGATCCTGATGCCTTTGAAAACGCGACCGGGCGTTCTGCCGGGAAGATCGAGGGGAACTACACCGTGAAGGGGCTAAATTCGGACGGCACCAACTATCAGGGCAAACTGAAGATCGTAAAGACTAGCCAGACCTTCCAGCTCGAATGGCAGGTGTTGGGGACGACAATCAAGGGTGTGGGGCTCAGGGTAGGGGACAACCTCTTCGTCGCGTCGGGGGACAAAACTCCTCTGGGAGTTGTGGCGTATATCTTTGAGGGGAACCGCGCCAAAGGCGTCTGGACGCTGGTGGGTCAGGAAGTAACGGGAAAAGAAAACCTGGCGAAGTGAGGCAGAAAGCTGTCCCATAATCTTCCGAGAAGCGCGAGAGGATCGCCTCGAGGTGGCGTCCTTCGTGCTGACCAGTCTGCCGTGTTAAGTCGTCTCTGGTCCTGGGCGCGTGAATGGGCGCCGCTGCTTCTGCTGGTCAGCGTTGTGCTACTCTCGCGCATCCCGTTTCTCGACGCCGGCTACGGCTTGCACTGGGATGCCTGGGGAAACGCCAGGATCGCGCAAGAGATCGCGACAACCGGTCGCTACACCATGGCGCGAGTGCCAGGGGCGCCGGTTTACGAATTAACCACGGCGCTTCTTTCCTGGGGTGGTCCTTGGGCGCTCAATGGTTTGTCGGCCGTCGCCGGGGCGGCGTGCGTGGCGATCTTCGCCCTGCTCGCCCGTAGATTCGGCTGCCGCGATTGGTTATTGGCCGCTGCCACCCTGGGCTTTTGTTCGGTCTTTTACATCAGCAGCGTCACCTCCAAGGATTTCACCGTCGCCTGCGCGTTCGTGTTGCTTAGTGCGCTTTTCATTGCGAAGGGTTGGCCGTTCCGGGCCGGGATCGCGCTCGGGTTGGCGATGGGTTGCCGCCTGACCTCAGGCGCGATGCTGCTTCCCCTTGCCTTGATGCTTTTCAATCTTCAATCGCGCGAGAGCCGGTTCCGGCAACTCATGCAATTCGCCACGGCGACAGCGGTCGTCGCCGTTCTCGCATTCCTTCCGGCCTTCGCTCGCTATGGCGTTTCATTCCTGACTTATTTTGAGCCCGTCTATTATCCGTCGTGGCTTACCGTCGCGTCCCGCGGCTCGGTGGACGTCTGGGGCGCTCTTGGCTGTGTCGGACTGGCCGCCGCCGTCGCGGGCGCGTTCTGGTTTCGACGGTCGCCATCATCAATCGGGGGCCCGGCGGCGTATCCTGCCCTAGCCTGGGGAGCGGTGGTTCTGATCTATGCCGCTCTCTATGTTGCCTTCCCAGATCAGGCCGCCTATTTCTTGCCCGCGGTTCCATTTGCCATTCTCCTCCTGGCCCGTTTCAGTCCCCGGCGGTTGTTCCACACCTTCTGCATGGCGACGATCGCCGGTGCATTCGTCGGGTGGGAGAACGGCGCGCCTGCCGTCGGGCCTGTTTTTCAGGATCGCGCCCAGCGGCTGCGGACCATGGCGAACATCCGCAATTTCTACGACTACGCGCGCACCATTGAAGGAAAGAACGTCTTTGTGATCGGCGGGTTTTTCCACGCCCTTGGGTTGATCGCGCCCGAATCAAAGAGCGGTCACTTTGTCTATCTGCTCCCGCCTAACGAGCTGACGGAATTCCTCAAGACTGGCTACACGATTTACTATCTGCCCGCGATGCGCCAATTCGAATACGACGTGCACGGCATCGATCTCGCGCGCTACGGCGCGATTGATCTCCAGGTTTTTCGCGAATTACACCGGACCCCGCCGGGCCCAGCGAAGGCAGCTATCGCGGCTGGACCTCAGGATAGTTCGTCTCTGGCGCGAAAACCTATTCCGTCCGCAGCGCCGCCATTGGGCTAGCCGGCGTCGGATTTCCCGGGCTGTTAAGGCGCGTTTTGCCCGAAAACCTGGCGCTATTTCAGAACCTCGCGGTCAGTTGTCCGGCGAAAAGGTGTTCGCCTTCCCGGATCGAATCCTGCCGGCTGAAGCTGTACTGGATTTTCAACTGGAGATGATCGGTGAATCGGTGCCCGAGGGCGGCGTCGATCCGCCAGATGTCGTTGCCCCATCTCGTCCACCGATCTTCATCGCGGACAGTCCCGTAGAGCTGCTGGTTCCAGCGCAACGCACCGAATAACTGCGGCGTGATTTTGTATTTCGCCTCTAAATAATAGGAGAAGGTATCGGCATTCCCGATCCGCGGGACCTCGAAGCGCGCTTCGTAAAACTCGGCCCACAACTGGAGATGATGCCAGGCGAACGAAACGTCCTGCGCCAGGACCAGCTCCCGATAATCGCCGAGGCTGCGACCGGGCGGCAGGCTGTCCGCGGCGTCGGAGGTAAAATAAGTACCGCCGCTGCCGGACACGCCGAACGTCCACATTTCATTCGGGCGAAACCCAGCGCGACCGCTAAAGGTTGGATGTTCGAAACCGGTCTGGGTAATCCGCCAGGATTCCGGCCTCGAAGCGAGCGCGCTGTTCTTCATCTCCGCCGCATAATCGAACCGGCCGCAGGAACCGGAGACCGCGAAGCCGCTCGCGTAACTCGGACCCCACACGATGGGTGAGCGCCAGGTTTTGTCCGAAAAATCTCCGTTGTTGTATTCGCCGACGTGTCCCCATTCCAAGAGCTCGTCGGTATCTTCCGGCGCCGAGGTGTCCCAGATCCCGGTCAGATTCTCGTAAGGCAACGGCGCGTTGATGAACGGGTTTTGCCAGGTGTCGTGTCGTGCGACCCAATTGCCGATGACGGTCGCGAACTGTCCGATCTGGAAGTGAACATTCCTGGCCGGACTGTAGCGGACAAAGTATTCGTCCAATCTGATCTGGGCGCCGTCATCGCTTGGATCGAAACCGCGATCTACTCGGGTTTGCGCGAAAACGTAAAGCTGAGAGCCAATCTCAAGGTCGAGGTAAAGGGTCAGCCGCGGATTAAACAGAAAGTCGTGCTCGGAGAAAATGAGACCGGACGCCGGTTGATCGATTGAATACGCTTCGAGGTCGGCGAGTCCGCTCAGCTGAAGATGAAAGCGGTTTTGCGGATCGTTCAGCGAGAACGCGTCATGGACTTTCTCGAAAAAATCGGCCCGCGCCGGGGGCAGGAACGCCACGCCAGCTGCCAGGATCGCGAGAAAAGCTTTAGGCCGCATGGAGCAGTTTGCCGATGGTTTTTCGCAACTCATCGAGCGTGACCGGCTTGTTGAGAACGACGTCGATCGCGGCGGGTTGCGATCCTTTTGTCTCGATCAAGCCGCCGAACCCGGTGAGCATGATGACCGGAATGTCTTGGTTCACCTGTTTAATGAAACGCGCTGTTTGATCGCCGCTCATCTCCGGCATGACACGGTCCAGGACCACAAGATCGAACTGGTTTCGTCGAAATTTTTCCAGGCCCTCGCGCCCGCTGGCCGCGGTCGAAACGGAATGCCCGTCGCAACGCAGATAGGACGAGACGACTTCGAGCACCCGCGGCTCGTCATCAACAAGGAGGACGTTCAGCGCGGATTTCGATCGAGCCCGGCCGGGCCTTTCCTGTTCCTCCTCCAGGGCGGCGGTACTCGCCAGTGGCAGGCGAATGATGAACGTCGTTCCACGGCCTGGCGCCGATTCGACTTCCAGTTTCCCTCGATGACGGTCGATGATTCCGTAAACCATTGACAATCCGAGGCCGGTGCCGCGCTCGCCTTTGGTCGAGAAAAACGGCTCAAGGCAACGCTGGCGGACGCTTTCGCTCATGCCGGTCCCGTTGTCGCGAACGCGAAGAACGGCGTCGCCGTTTTCGATCGTCGTTTCAAGGCAAATGCGGCCGCCTTGCGGCATCGCGTCGACGGCGTTGAAGATGAGATTGGTCAGGACTTCGCGCAAAGCGGATTCCTGGCCGGCGACGAAGGGAGACGCTTTCGCTTCCGCAACCACGTCGACGGTCAAGCCCGAGGCTTGCGTCTGGCGCCGCCATTTCGGTTCTGTCAGCGAAACCGCCTGTTGCATGATCTTAGCGAGATCGACTACCGGAAATTCTTCGTCGGTCTCAATCGGCCGATAAAACTCACGCAACCGGCTGACCACGCTGGCCGCGTCTTTCGCGGAGGTCCGCAGCATTTGGAGGCAACGCCGCGTCTCGGTTTTGTTCTCGAGCAACCCGGGACTTTCCAGGAGCAGCTCCGAGAATCCCAGAATGGGCATCAGCGTGTTGTTGAAATCGTGGGCGATGCCGCTCGCCATCTGGCCTATCGCGCTGAGCCGTTCCTGCTGGATGACCTGCTGCTGGGTGGCCTTCAACTCCACGAGCGTTTTCTCAAGCTCGCGGTTGGTGTCGCGTAAATTCTCCTCCGCCGCCTTGCGCCGCGTCAGGTTTTCCACGGAACCGGCAACAATTTTCTCCACGGGTTTGGAAAGGCCCTTGGCTACAAACAGGCTGGCGGCAAAGCCGAAGGAAAGGACAACGAGTCCGAACGCTATGATCTTCCAGCGCAACGCCTGCTCGTCCCGGATGGAGGCGGCCAGCGGGTAAAGGCAAACCTGGTAGGCGGGTGCAAACTGGGTCTCAGGATCGAGCGCCTTGTAAAAGAGGAGGTGCGGACCGCTCTCGAGCTCGATCGGAAGATGATTCGCCGTTTTTTCGTTCGAGGCGCCGCGCATTCGCTCGCTGACAAGCCGGCGATCGGCGGCGCTCAGGCTTTCAATGTAAAGACGCTGGTTTAGCCAGATGCCGCTTTGGATGGCGCCGGCGCGGTCGACCTCCGTGTCCTGAAAATGGCTGAGAGGAAAGCCGACGACCAATTCACCGAGCGTCTTGCCGCTCGGCGCCCGGATTTTTGTCAGGACAATTTTGCACAGCGCCGAAGGCCGGTTGCCGCGCGCCAGGGGAATAAAGCCGACCGCCTGGTCGTCATCGTCCCGGACGCCCTGAGCCAGGCCCGACAACGCGTCCTGCAATGCCGGCTGATCCGTGAGCCCGGCGGGATGATTCTCCGGAGACAAGATCAGGCCGTCGGCGTCAAAGAAGCGAAAGAACGAAGCGCGCGTCCCGTCGGCGGGATTGGCGGTGCGGTCCAGCATTCCCTCGAGTTCGGTCAACGCGTTCTGATACAGATCGTCGACGTCACGCTCTTCCAAGGCCGCCCGGAGCCGGACCGAGTGGGAAAGCCCCGCGCACCTTTCCGTGATGGCCTCGGACTGCGCCGCCTGGATTTTCAAGAACGATTGGACGCGGTTTTGGAATTGCGCGTCGAGCAGTTGCTGCTGATTGGTCCGCTGATTTTTCTCCGCGAGGTAGACCGTGGCTGTCGTGACCGCGAGGACGACCAGCATCATCGCGAGGAGGAGCCTGGCGCGGAAACTCAGAGCTGCCGTAAGATTGTATTTGAAGGGAATGGGAGGTTACCTGGCTGGAAAATCGACATGCAAAGTCACGCCGGTTTTCAGTTCCACGGGATGCTGCCGGACGTCGTCGCCCGCCACCCAGGCTTTCAGGAAGTAACTGCCGGGGGGGAGGTGTTCCAGACGATAGCGACCGGCGGTGTCAGTTTTCTGAAAATAGGGTGTTTCCAAGACGAGGATCGTGCCGCGCATTCTCTCATGAATTTCGCAGTGGATGGTGACCGCTCCCGGTTTGTCGAAAACGACCGAAGTTGGTTTTTCGTCCTTGCGAAAACGGCCAAGGTCGAACCGCTTGGTTTTCGAGTAGGAAAAAACATTGTGGTAAATGTCGTCCATGTTCGGAAACTCGACCGCGCTGCCGACCAGGACCGGCAATAGATCGGGCGCGAAGGCGATGTTCTTTTGGGCGACCTGGCCCGGTGACTTCGACGCGCTGGCCACTGCCGAGCGGAAATCGCCTTCCAGATAAACCACTGCCGCGGGGGGATTTGTGGGCGCCAAAGCCACGTCCGTTCCGGCGTTGTAGCGCTGGTTCAGGCCACGGTCGACCGAGGGCTTTGGCAGTTGGACCGTGCCTTCGATAACGCCTTGGGCACAAACGGGTCCAGCAACGAAGCCGAGTAGCAAAATCAGGATGGAGAAGCCCTGCCGCACATCTTCTCAGAATAGCGAGAAAGGTGCCATGTCGTGCTAGTCTTCTTCGTGTTTGTGGCCTGGGTCCGGCTTTTGCTATAGCCCTAACGAACAATGAAAAGACTCCTCCTTATTCCTGCCCTGGCTATTTGCAGCTGCTCGAAAGTTGATATCCAAAATCCGCCCCTGATGACCCAGGATGTTCCTGTGATGCAGGAAGCCCCCAAGTCATCGACTGACCGGATTGTCGAAATAGACCGGCTGCTCAGCGCCCCCCTGACCGGGACCCAGCAGGATGCCGATATGCGCGCGACCTTACGGGCCGAACGCGATGCGCTCACCGGCCGCTCGCGTGTGGCCACGCAACGTCCGACTTATGTCGCCCCACCAGTTCACCAGCCCGCCAATAACCAGCACATTGTCGTGGCCCCTGATGCGCGAAACACCAATTTGAATTATCTGGAGCAAATGACGCCGACGGAGCGGAAACATCACCTCGAAGAGATTCGAGCCATCAACACCCGGACCCACACCGTCATCGTGGCTCCGCGTCGCTAATAGCGATCCAGGTTTCTGCCAACTCCAAAAGAGCCTGCTATTCGGTTCGTAACGCTGCCATCGGACTAATGCGAGTGGCGCGACGGGCGGGAAGCCAGGTCGCGAACAGGGCGGCGGCCGCGAGAGTAAGCGGAGCGATCGTGAACGCGACCGGATCGAGCGCGCCTACTTCGTAAAGCATTCCGCTCAGGATTTTGCCGGTGCCGGCGGCGAGGAGCAGGCCAATGACGATCCCGGTCAGCAGCATGACCGAGCCTTCCCGCATGATCATGCGGAGAACGGCGCCAGGTTGAGCCCCTAGCGCCATCCGGATGCCGATCTCGCGAGTGCGCCGGGCCACGGAATAGGCTTTCACCCCGTAAAGGCCGACGATGGCGAGACCGAGGGCGAGACCGCCGAAGACCGAGAACATCGCCGCGCCCGCGCGAACAACCCAAAGCTGGAAGTTGCTGTCGAGGTGTTGCGCGAAACTCTTTAGCGACAAGATCGGCAGCGCGGGATCGACTTCGCGGACGGTGCGGCGGAGCAGATCGGCGGTGGCACCTTCGCTTCCCGGCGCCAGCGAATGGAAGCGAACGAAAAAGTTCACGTTGCTCTGGAATCCTTTCGCGAAGGGAAGGTAAATCTGGCCGGACGGATCCTTTTCAAAGAGCCCCTGCTTGGTGGTCGGAACAATGCCGACGATTTCGATCGTTTCTTTGCCGGTTTCCCCACTGAGATCGCCGCTCATCCCGACGCCGCGGCCGTTGTTCTTTGCTTTGGGCGCGTTATCGCTGGCGTATTGGATGCGCTGGCCGAGCGCGTCACCGTCGGGCCAGAGCTTTTTCGCAAGGACCTCGTCGATGATCGCCACCATCGGCCCGCCGGGTTGGGTCGCTTCGGCCTGGGTGAAAACGCGGCCGCGGACGATGCGCAGGCCGACCGTGCCGAAATAATCGGCGCCGACGCTGTCCCAGGCGGCGTTAAAGGCGAGACCTTCGGCTGCCATCGCCGGCTTTGCGTCCGGGGCCGATTGCAGACCGGCGCGTTGGACGTTACGGCTGAGGGAAATCATTCCGAATGGGATCGTCGCCGAAATGCTCGCATGTTCGACACCGGGCAAGGCCGCGAGCCGTTCTTCGAGGCTGCGGTAAAGATCCTGCCCCCGCTTTTGGTCGTAGCCGGCGAGGCTGGCATCCGTTTCGACAAGGAAGCTCGCGCCCGGCGCCAGGCCGGTATCAACCGAGGCAGCTTTGCCGGCGCCCCGGATAAACAGAGCCGCCGCGGTGAGGAGGGCGAGCGAGAAGGCGATCTGCGCCACCACGAGAGGATTGCGCGGCATGAATCTCCAGCGCCGTTTCACCACATCTTCGCCGGCCTGTTCCTTAAGGTCGGCGACGACCGCGCTTTTCGAAAGCTTGAGCGCCGGTCCCAGGGCGAAACCGAGCGTGCCAACCACACAGAAGCCGAACGTGGCGGCGAGGATCGCCAGATTAGGCCCCGCCAGCCAGACGATGTCGAGCGGCATCATTTTGCCTAACGACATCACGAGAAGGTCGGACGACCACAAACCGAGGAGCAGGCCGAACGCGCCACCGAGCAGGGCCAGAACGAAACCTTCCGTCAGCAACTGGCGCACAATCCGCCTCCGGCTTCCACCCAGGGCCAGCCGAATCGCGATTTCCTTCCGCCGGGCAGTGCCGCGGGCCAGCAGCATGTTGGCGAGATTAAGGCACGCCACCAGCAAGACGACGACCGCCATTCCCAATAGCATCGGCGCGATAGTCGCAATTCCGCTATCGCCCGATGGCGACGTGCTGACAGAAAAGCGCGAGATCGGGGTGGTGGTGAACGTTTGGTCCTTTTGTTCGACCGGGAACGCTTTCTCAAGATTCGTCGCCAGCCCTTCGAGCGCCGGTTTCGCCGCAGCGGCGGTCATCCCCGGTTTGAGCCGGCCTACGACGATCAACTGTTGCCCGGCCCGGTCTCCGAAAGTGGTTTTGCTCGCCTGTTCGAAATCGTTGGCGATCCGGTCGTAATTGCTGAACGGGAGCCAGACTTCGACCGAAAAAATTTGCAGGGTCCCGGTGAACCCGCGCGGGGCAATGCCGACGATGGTGAATGGGTGACCGTTAACGAGCAGCTCCGACCCGAGCACCGACGGATCGAGATTATGCTTTTGCCAATAGGCGTAACTGACGATCGCGACCGGGGTGTTCCGGCCGAGCGCTTCCTCTTCGGCGGTGAACGTCCGGCCGCGGACGAGCGGAACGCCGAGCACAGAAAAGTAGTTCGAGCTAACGATGGCCCCGAAGGTCCGGCGGGTGTCGCCCTTCTGGCCGAGGCCGATCATGGCGAGGTTGTACGACATGACATCGGCAAAGACGGTGTTCTGGGCACGGATGTCCGCGTAGGTCGGATAGGAAAAGCCGCGATAGGTTTTGGGGTTCTTCTTATCCTGCGAGAAAACCTGGACGACTTCCTGGGCCTTCGCGTAGGGCGGCGGTGCGAAAAACATCGTGTGGACGAGGCTAAAGACGGCGGTGTTGGCGCCAATACCGAGGGCGAGGACGATCACAGCCGCGGCGGTGAATCCTGGCGCCTTGATGAGCTGCCGGAGGGCAAACTTGAGATCGTGGATCATATGCAGTGGGATGCGGGTCTGCCGGAGATTGGATTCAAAAATCGCATCCCGCGAGGATGTTGCCCCGGGCGGCACGGCGGCAGAAGGTGCAAAATGGACTTAGCCAACACCAAAGAGGCCACGGAATGGTTCGAAGTGCTCCAAACCAGCAAGCGGACCCAGACGGCGATCATGACGCTCGCGCCCGGGGAGAAGACCGGCCGCAAAGCCGAGGCGCACAAAAAAAGCGATCAGGTTCTGCTGATGATCTCGGGAAAACTGTCGGGCACCGTGGGCAGCGAAACTGTCAGTTTGAAGAAGGGCGACATCCTATTGATCCGTGCCGGAACGCCGCACCGTTTCGTGAATCCCGGCCGGCAACGGGCCGTTACCTTCAATGTTTATTCACCACCCGAGTATCCACCCGGAACGAAGGGATGATCAGACCGCCAGAAGGGGCGTGAAATCGTGCGGCGAAGCGGTGCTGTTGAATTTCGGATAAAGGAATTTGGAGACGGGCGCGTTTTCTTTGGCCACGCCGCTGGCTTCCTGAAGTCCCGCCTCCCGCAGCCGAGTGAGGGATTGCTCGAGCAAACGTGTGCCGAAGCCGCGATTCCGATATTCCGTCGAGATACAGGGGCCGGGGACGAGATGAAAGTCGGCGTCCGCTTCCGGGCAAATCACGGCGGCGCCAATAATGCGCAGCCCATGCCGCAACGCCAGGCAGCGACAGGTGGTTGACGAGCTGAAGGCCCGTTCGAGCCAATGCTCAAGCCTTTCCATGACTTCCTGCATGGCCGGGCTCCAGGCCGGGTCGAGAACAAAGGAGCTCGAGATAATTTTCCGCAGTTCTTTTTCGTCCTCCGCGGTGGCCGGTCCGATCTCGTAATGCTCGGGCAACTCGTTCGGGAAAGAGGGGAGCTGAGTCAGGTCCCAGCGAAAACGAATCCAGTTGCTCAAATTCATACAGATCGTCCGGTAGTATCGGCGCGCGCGGACGGCCCGCAACTGCGCGTTCGAGGAAGAATATCGTCCAAAGGTGCAGTTCGCCGGGCGAATTTTCTGTCGCCAGACGACGGGAAATTTCCGTCGGGATTAGATGGCCTGAACGGCCTTGAGCGTCTCGTGAAAGGAGCTGTAGAGCTCCCGATACTGAGCGACGCCGCGCCGCAGGACCGGCTTAAAGTTCGCCAAATCCGCGATGTTAATGATCTGGTCCACGCTTTGCACAAACGCGCTCATGGCGTCGTTTGTAGGAAAACGATGGCTGAGAAGAACGACGAAATACTGGCGTCTTTCGGCGCCCGGGCGTTCGATCATCGCGCGCAGAATCGGATTGTTTCGAGGATCGGAACCTTTGAAGTTTTCGTAAATAATGACGACGTTGTAGCTGTAGGTCTTCAACTTCAGGAGCACGTCCTCCTCGAAGAGGCCGAGGTGGACCTTGTAGGTCATGTCGATCAACTGCGGCACCACCATTTTCTGGTACTGCTGATGGTCGACGCAAACGAGCGCCGTGTTGTCGCCGAGGTCGAAAAAGGAAGCGTCTTGAGTTTCCATGGGTTAGCGAAATGCGTTGATCGGGACGTCCATCCGCAGCCCGGAATCCAGGTCGTTGTCGACCCCGCGGCTCTTCTGGATCAGATCGATTCCGCGCCCGACCCGTCCCTTTCGAGAGGCGAAAAGTCGGGCCGTCTCTTCCGTGATGTTGTCGCTCTCGTAGGCGTTCAGGATCGATTGATCGAAGGTCATCCAGCCGAAGGGCGAGCTGGCCTCGATGATTTCGTAGAAACTGCGATGCTCGCCTTCGCCAATCGCGATCGTTTCCCGGGTCCGCAGGTTGTTCCCGACAATTTCGGTAAGCAACTGCCGCCCTCCGCCGACTTTTGGGGCGAGGCGCTGGCTCACGATGTAGCGCAAGGTGTCGGCCAGCCGGATGCGAAGCTGTTGCTCTTCCCCGAGGGAAAACAGGCCAAGAATACGGTTGATGGCCTGGCCGGCATCCACCGTGTGAAGCGTGCTCAAGACCAGGTGCCCGGTTTCCGCCGCCATGAGGGCGACTTCGACCGTGGCCCGATCGCGCATTTCACCCACCAGAATGACTTTGGGCGCCTGGCGGAGAGCCGCGCGCAACCCGTTGGGATAGTTGTTAAAGTCGTGACCCAGCTCGCGTTGATTGAAGGTGGCCTTCTTGGTCGGGTGCACGAACTCGATCGGATCCTCCAGGGTAACAATGTGCACCGGCTGCTGCTCGTTGATCTCGTTGAGCAATGCCGCCAGCGTGGTGGTCTTGCCGCTTCCCGTCGCGCCAGTCACAAGGACCAATCCCGTTTTTTCCTTGGCGATTTCTGAAAAAATTCCGGGCAATCCCAGACTCGTGATCGTTGGGATATGCCCTTCCAGTTTGCGTAGCACGATCGAGAAGTGTCCCTGTTGGCGGAATATATTGACGCGGAAACGCGCATCGGTTCCGAGCGAATAGCTGCAATCGCACGATCCGCCGGTGAGATAATCGTAAATCAGCCGGCGATTTCCCTGCATTAAGGTCAGGGCAATTTGTTCCGTCTGGTACGGGGTGAGGGCCTCGATGGGCGGATCCACATAGACAGGCTTCAGTTCGCCGAAATCTTCCACCTGCATTGGGTGACCGACGGAAAAGTTGAGGTCAGAGATGCCGTCATAGGTTTGCAGCATCGCGAATAGAATTTTGTCGAGATCGGGAATTCTCATTGCGTGTGAGCCCTATTCTTCGCTGCCGTCGGCCGGCGGTTCTTTCAGGAACGGGCGGAATTTCTTTTTGTCGATCGCTTTGTCGTAGGCTTCTTCCGGCGAAATTCGGGCATGGCGCAAATGCTCCATGATGGCGTCGTCCAGGGGCTGGTTGCCCTTCTTCTTGCCGACCTGAATCATGCCGGGGATCTGGTGTGTCTTTCCTTCGCGAACGAGGTTCGCGATCGCCATGTCCACGACCAGAATCTCGAGGGCAGCTACCCGTCCCGGCTTGTCGATGCGCTTGAAAAGATTTTGCGCGATGACGCCTTTGAGCGATTCGGCCAGGGTCGCTCGAATCTGGTTTTGTTGGTCGGTTGGGAAAACGTCAATGATACGGTCGACGGCTTTGGCGGCACTGGAAGTATGGAGGGTTCCAAAAACCAAGTGGCCGGTGGCGGCCGCGGTCAAGGCCAGCTCGATCGTCTCGAGGTCGCGCATTTCACCGACGAGCAGAATATCGGGATCTTCGCGGAGCGCGCCGCGCAGGGCGGAGGCAAAAGAGCGGGTATGGACTCCGACTTCGCGGTGCTGGACCAGGCAGTTCTGGCTGCGATGCACAAATTCGATTGGGTCCTCGACCGTGATGATGTGGTCATGCCGTTGCAGGTTCGCGTAATCCATCATTGCCGCCAGGGTGGTGGATTTACCGGAGCCGGTCGGGCCGGTGACCAGGACGAGGCCCTTCTTCAGCATCGGAAATTTTCTCAGGACGGGCGGCAGCCCCAGCTCGTCCACGGTCAACACGTTGGAAGGAATCAAACGGAAAACCGCCGAGATACCGTACTTTTGCTGAAAGAAGTTCGCGCGATAACGCGCCATGCCAGGAACCTCGTAGCCGAAGTCGATGTCGGAGGTTTCCTCGAAGATCTTGATTTTTCCTTCGGGAGCGATTTCATAAACCATCGCTTTTAACTCGTCGTTTTGCAGCGCTGGATAATCGACGCGGACGAGTTCGCCATTGATGCGGAGCATCGGCGGGTTGCCGGTAGAGAGATGAAGGTCGGATGCCTTCTGCTCTCCCATTAGCTTGAAGAATGAGTCAATACGGGCCATGGGCGCGGCCCCTTTAAAGCTAAATCGGTGCCATCCAGGGTGGATTCACCGAGGGAAGCGCGGCCCGATTCCGGCAGTTTACCCGAGGGAACTGGGTTCCGCCGCCGATTCCAGCGTGGAGCGAACTTGCTCGAGCAATTTCTCGCGCGTGTAGGGCTTCGGAATGAATCCTTTCAGACCCTGCGCCAGCATATTGCCAAGCTTGCTCTGCTCCGCAAAACCGCTGCTCAAAACCACTGCCACCTCTGGGTTCAGCGCGCGCAGTTCGTCGAAGACGGCGTCGCCGTCCATCACCGGAAGGAAAAAATCAAGAATGACCAGGCCGATTTGTTTTCCAATCAGCTGGTAGATCTTGAGCGCTTCGAATCCATCCTTGGCCAGGATCACCTTGTAGCCTTCGTCGGTCAGCATCTCGGCCGCCAGCTCGGCGATCTCCAGTTCGTCTTCAACCAGCAGAATAAGCTCGCGATTTCCTTTTCGGTTCAGGACGTTGATCTCCTCGGGAATCTCTCCAGACTTGGTCGAACTCTTCTTGCTTTCGGGGGGAGCGGTCTTGCTTCGGCCGGACGATTTCTCCGCCGCGGTTTTGGTTTTTGCGCTGGCGATTTCCTCTTCCGTGGGAGGCCGAACCACCGTGAATTCCGGGGGACGGCCCGGATCGGGCGTCTTCTTTGATTTGGTAGCGGTCCCTTCCAGGATCCGCGACGTTATCCGGTCAAAGAGAGATTGGGCGGTTTTGGAGGCGAGCTCGACGCGTTCCCCGAGCATTTCGATGTAGTTGTATTCACCCTTGTGCTGTCGCGCCAAATCCGCGTACCGCGAGATTTGCTGCAACATTGAATTCAGTTCCGTGGAAGTGGTGGCGATCCACTTCAAATCCTCATGATCGAGCATAAACAGGGGGACCGGTCAGGTCTGATCGTGGTCGGTTACACATGCCCATAAAACGCAACCAATTACAGCAAAAATCGCGACCGCAAATGAACCAATGGTGAGCATGAAAAGAGGCGATTACGTCAGCACGGTTCATGCCCCCGTAGCTGCTCCGCGTCAACCGGAATTCGTGCCGGCAAATCGAGCCACTTCGAAGAAATCGCGAAGGACGCGGCGGTAGGCCCGGCGCTTCATCGGCGGCAGCCAGCCCAGATCGAATTCGTCCGGCCGAATCCAGCGTGCGCCGCGAAACTCCGCGGTCGCTGGACCCGTGTTGACCAGTGTTTTCGATCCGCGCAAACGCAGAAGAAAATAGTAATGCGCCTGGCCGCGATATCCTTTCTTTGTGGTCCCGGCGGGAAAGCGATAGCGGTACGGCCCGCGAACCGCGGCAATCCCATAGGCCGTTCGAGGCAGCGAAATCTCTTCGAGGACCTCGCGCGCCAGGGCGTCGGCAGGCGCCTCGCCGGCCTCAATTCCGCCCTGGGGAAACTGCCACGCGCCGGGCCGGTCAGCGCGTTCGCAGATCAGAATGCGGCCAGCGCGATCCTGGACAATAGCGGCCACGGCAGGGCGATATTTCATTGTTCTCAAGAGTAAGGGCAGACATCCAATTTTCGCCCTCTCATTTCGCGCGCGGAACGCGTGCGCTATCCTACGCTCGGTGAATTTCCGAAATGGGTTCTACGCCGGCCTCCTCGTCGCGCTGATTGCAGGTCTTTATCTCGTCCGGCTCTGGCAGCCCGAACGCCAGGTGGAACTCCACAGCGTCCATCTGCTCTCTCAGATCGAGAAGAAGAACTGGAACGCGGTCGGCGATTTCATCGGCCTGGAGTACCAGGATCGCTGGGGCAATGACCGCGCTTTGTTGCTGGAGCGCTTGCGGGAAGTTTTCCGCGCCCTTCCGAATGCCCGCATCGAAGCTCGGAGCCCTCTGGTGCGGGTGGGCAGCGGCCAGGGCAATTGGAGCGCGAAAATCACGATCACCGGCACCGGCGAATTCGCCAGCGTGATCGAGGCGCGGGTCAATTCCCTGGAACCGCCTTTCGAGCTGGAATGGAAGCGCGGCGCTACCTGGCCGTGGGATTGGAAATTGGTTTCCGTCCGCAATCCCGCGCTCGAAATTTCCGGCGACAGGCCGTAGCCGACGCTCCAACGCTTTAACGGTTCGACGGTCTTATTTCCCCAGCGCCGTCCGCAGTTCGGTCTTGGCCGCATCCACGTCTTTTGGCGTAGCTCCGCAGAGCAGCAACGCGCGCAGCTTGTCGCCCTGATAATATTTGGCCACGAACTTCTTTTTTGCGTAAGCGCCCTTCAGGTTCACCCGGGTCGGCTGCAAACTGAAATCGCCCACGAAGTCCATCTTGAGATCGAACATCTCCGTCCAGAAATAAGGGACCTGCTCGTAGCGAATTCGCTTTTTGCCGGTCATGTTGGCGCCGGCCACGAGTCCCTGTTCCCGCGCGTTCTCCCAATGCGTCTGGCGGCGCACTCCTCCCATGATCCGGTCCGGGTAAAAAGCCAGGTCGCCGATGGCGTAAATGCCCTTCTCCTCTGTCTCGAGGTATTCGCTGACGGGCGATCCATGCGGTCCGGAGAGTGGGGTGTTGCGGACCAGCTCCAGGTTCGGCTCGGCGCCGCAGGCGACGACTGCCACGCCGGCCGCGATCCGGTTCCCGCTCTTGGTTTGGATGTTGCGCAAGACGGTTTTTCCTTCGAACCCGTTCAGGCTTTCCCCAAGCAGCACGCTCACTCCATGCTTTTCGAAATATTGCGTGACCCAGGCACCTGTTTCGGGGTCGAGGTAGCGGTTCAGGAGGTAGGCGTTGCGATGCATCATGCTCACCTTGAATTTCAACTGGCGAAGGCTGGCCGCGGCCTCGCAGGCGAGCAATCCGCCCCCCACGACGACGATCATCTTTTCCAGGGACGCCATTTCCCGGAGGGCGAGCGCGTCGCGAATGGTTCGCAGATAAATCACGTTTCCGAGGCCCACGCCGGCGACCGGGGGGCGGACGGGCCGGCTGCCCATGGCCAGGCAGGCCTTGTTGAACTCGATGGTTTCGCCGTTGCCCAGCACGGCCAGGCGGCGATCGATATTGATTTGGGTGACGATCGCCGCGAGGCGGGTCTCGATTTTGTGGGACTCGTACCAGTGGGCTTCCAGGTGCGGTAACTTCTTCAACGGCGGCACCTTATCCCGAAGAAAACTCTTGGAGAGCATCCAGCGTT
Organism: Chthoniobacterales bacterium; assembly: GCA_035274845.1. Taxonomy (NCBI): domain Bacteria; kingdom Pseudomonadati; phylum Verrucomicrobiota; class Spartobacteria; order Chthoniobacterales; species Chthoniobacterales bacterium. The sequence continues at coordinate 60,515 of DATENU010000022.1, read as the reverse complement.
TGTAAGGAGGAAAGGTTTCAGCGCCGACTAGGGTGACTGAGCCACGCTTGTCGTATTTGCGGATGCTTTCGCAGGCACTCCCGCCCCCGATCCCGCTGCCAACGATGAGATAATCGCGCTGTATCATGTGAAGGCGGACGATAGGAAATCTCTTACGCCGCTGGCGAGGTAAAAATTGGGGCGCGTTCAGCTCCCTCGTCCCCCGGATAGAATCGAAGGAAACTAGAAGACCGCGCGGCAAATAATGACCGAGGCGATAACGCCGGCCAGGTCACCCAGCAAGCCGGCCGGAATCGCGTGCCGGGTCTGCTTCACCGCCACCGAACCGAAGTAAACCGCCGCGACGTAGAAGGTCGTTTCGGTGCTTCCGTAAATCGTCGCCGCCATCAGGCTCACGATATTGTCCGGCCCCAGCCGATGAATGATGTCGGTGAGAATGGCGAGCGTGGCGCTGCCACTGAGCGGCCGCATCAGGGCGAGGGGAAGGAGATCGGGCAGAAATTGGAGCGGCGTCAGGACCGGCGTGAGGAGCCGGGTAAGTAAATCGATTCCGCCGGCGCCTTTGAACATGCTGATCGCCACCAGCATGGTGACCAGAAACGGAATGATTTTCAAAATCACGCCGAACCCTTCTTTCGCGCCCTCGACGAATTCTTCGTAAACCTTGATCCCCCGCGTCGCCGCATAGACCGGGAAAAAGCTGAGAAGGAAAGGGATCGCGAGAATCGAAAGCGTGTTCACGCTGCGGACAAACGCGTTTTGGATTGCGGCGTTCGAATCGGCCGGGAATCCAAACCAATTTGGAAAGACGAGGCGAACAAACAGGCCAAGAAAGAAAAGCGTCAGGAGGAACGGAAGGATTCGCTTCCAGCCGCGCGGCTCGACCGCGATGACGTTGTCGCTGTAGTCGGGATCGGCAATCCCGGCTGGTTCCGTCGCAGCTGCCTCGGGGCCGGGATCATCGACTCCGGCTCCAACGGGCGGCAACCGAAAGAACGGCAGCTTCTCCAGGATTTTCGCTGAAGTGATCGCCACCGTAGCCGCGCAGAGCGTGGCCAGAAGCGCAGTGCCGACGATGGCCGTCGGCCGCGCCGATCCCGCGGAGGCCAGAAGCGCGATCGCGGTCGCGGGGATCAATTGCACCGAAGCGGTATTGATGGCGAGAAAGGTGCACATCGCGTTGGAGGCGACGCCGGGCCGTGGGTTGAGCCGTTCGAGATCGCGCATGGCGCGCAATCCCAGGGGCGTGGCCGCGTTTCCGAGCCCGAGCATGTTGGCGGCCATGTTCATGAGCATCGAACCCATTGCTGGATGCTCCGGCGGCACATCCGGAAAAAGCCGCCGCATAACCGGGCGCAAACCGCGCGCGATCTTTTGGATGAGACCGGCCCGTTCCGCCAGGCGCATAACGCCGAGCCATAGCGCCATGATGCCGATCAACCCCAGCGCAATCGTCACCGCCGTTTTCGCGCCGTCGAAAGCGCCTGCGGTTACCTCGCCCAGCCGATTGTTCCAGCCGCCAATCGCGACCGCCAGAACAACCAGCGCCAGCCAGATGTAGTTCAACACAGCGGTTTATAGAACGCGGCTAGCTTTGTTTCAATAACGTCGCCGCGTGCTTGAGTGCGGAGTCCGTCTTCCCACCAAGCATGCGCGCGATCTCTTCCTGCCGCGCTTTACCGGCCACTTCGCTCAGGCGCGAATGAGTCCGTCCGCCAGTCACTTCCTTCGTCACCACAAAATGCGTGGTGGCAGTCGCGGCCACCTGGGGCAAGTGGGTGATGCAGAGCACCTGGTGATCGGCCGCGAGCGCTTTCATTTTCGCGCCGACGGCATTGGCGATTTCGCCGCCGACGTTCGCGTCGATCTCGTCGAACACCAGAAGCGGAATCGCGTCCTGCGCGGCCAGCGACGATTTGATCGCCAGCATCAAACGCGAAATTTCCCCACTCGAAGCGATCTGGCGCAACGGCTTGAGCGGCTCGCCCGGATTCGGAGAGAAGAGCAACTCCACGGTGTCGAACCCGGTGGAGCGCGCTTCGTCGAGCGCCGCCAGCTTTGCTTCGAACTCCGATTGCCGGAACCCGAGGTCGCGCAGGTTGGCACGAATACTTTCGGAGAGTTTCGGCGCCGCTTTGCTCCGCAATTTGTGCAAGGCGTGACCAATTCTTTCAACTTCGCCGCGCACGCTTTCGATCTCCTTGTTCAAACGCTCCAATTCGGCATCCCGCCCCTCGATTTTTCGCATCCGTTCGGCGGCACGTTCCCCGAATGAAATCACTTCCGGGATCGAGCCGCCGTATTTGCGTTTCAAAGTTTCGAAGAGCGACACCCGTTCTTCCAGGGCGGCGAGCTGCGCCGGATCGAGATCCAGTTGGTCAACGTATTGCCCGAGCGAACGCGAAATTTCCGTCAGCTCGATCACACTGGCGGAGTGGGCGTCGGCCAGGGGTGCCTTTGACGGGTCGATCTTCTCCAGTTCTCGGAGAAGCCGTTGCGTCTCGGCGAGCTGGGCGAGGATGGCGTCGTCCGCTTCCGAAAGTTTTGTGGTGATCGATCCCGCGAGCTCGAGGAGGCGCTTGCGGTTGGCCGCCAGCTTGTAATGGGTGGCGATTTCTTCCTCTTCCGAAGCTGACAAATTGGCGTTCGTGATTTCGTTCACCTGATGGCGGAGCAAATCGATTTCCTGTTCGCGGGCCGATTCAGCAGTGCTGAGCGCGGCGTGTTCGGACCGAAGAGATTGGAGAGTGTGAAAGCGCTCCTCGAACTTCGCCAGGGCCTCCCCGGCGTGCGCGTAACTGTCCAGCAATGCCAGCTGACGCTCTGGAGAAAGGAGTGATTGGTGATCGTGCGGACCGTGCAGATCGACCAGATCGTCGCCGAGATTTTTTAAGACGTTGAGCGTGGTCGGCGAGCCATTGATGAACTGCTTGTTGGCGCCCGTCGTCGAGAAACTGCGTTTGAGAATCAGTTCGCCATCGCCTGCTTCGACTCCGGAGTCGCTCAGGAGCGCATCGAGCTTCTTCAATTCGCTGCCTTCGAAAACCGCTTCGACGGTGCAAATCTCCGCGCCCGTCCGAAGCAACGATTTGTCCGTTCGTTCTCCCAGCAACAGTTGCAGTGCGCCGATGATGATCGATTTGCCGGCCCCGGTTTCGCCGGTGATGACCGTGAACCCGGGCGACAACTTCCACTCCAGGTCCTCGACCAGCGCCAGGTTCTTAATCCGGAGCAACGTGAGCGTGGCGGGCATTTCGGGGAAGAAGTTGAGAGTTGAGAGTTATTAGTTGAGAGACAAGAAATCGCGCGACCGCTCAGTTTTGAACTCTCAGCTCTCAACTCTCAACTCTCAACTTACCCTGACCTTCCTTGGCACGGGGACGTCGCAGGGCGTTCCGGCGATCGGGTGCGACTGCGAGGTCTGCCAGTCCTCCGATCCGCGCGATAAGCGGCTGCGTTCGTCCATCTATGTCCAGACACCCGAATCCGCCTGGGTAGTCGATACGGGAACGGATTTTCGGACCCAGGCGTTGCGGGAAAACATCCGGCATCTGGACGCGGTCGTCTTCACCCATTCCCACACGGACCACATCATGGGGTTCGACGATCTCCGGCGTTATTCGCATGATCTGGGTTCGATTCCGGTTTACGCCTCGGCCGCAACGATGCGGGACCTCGCCCGGGTTTATGAGTTTGCGTTCAATGGTCTGAATCGGTTTCCCGGCTACCTCGTGCCCGAGCCCCACATCGTGGACGGTCCGTTTCAGCTGGGGAAAACTACGCTGACGCCCCTGCCGGTGCCGCACGGAAAATCAATGGTCAATGGTTACCTGTTTTCGCGCGATGGCGAAAAGCTGGTGGCTTATCTGAGCGATTGCAGCGGGGTGCCGGACGACATCGTAGGCGAGATCGCGGGCACGAAAGTCCTGGTTATCGACGCGCTGCGGCATCGGCCGCACCCGACGCATTTGAGCGTCGAGCAGGCGTTGGAAGTGGCGGCGAAAGTGCAGCCGGCCCAGACCTTGTTCACGCATATCTGTCATGAACTGCCGCAGTCGACTGAAGCCGAACTGCCGCCGGGTGTGGGAATCGCTTACGACGGTTTGAAACTGCATCTCTAGGATGAAGCTCGCCGGCAAAGCGCTTTTTTTACTCTCTCTTGTCTGGCTGACCGCGCCGGCTGTGGCGGAAAAGCCGCTCGCGCCGGCGACCATCGTCGTTTTCAACCAGGACGTCCCGGAGTCTGTCGAGCTGGCGAAGTTTTACGCGCAAAAGCGGGGCATCGCGCGCGACCATCTCGTCGGCTTGAGCTGTTCCAGGACGGAGGAGATCAGTCGGCTGGAGTACGACACGATGATTCGCAATCCGCTCCGGGCGGCTTTCAAGGAACGGAAATGGTGGACGCTGCACGAGCCGCGCGAAGGCCAGCCCAGCGTCACGAACAATTCGATCCGGTTCGTGGCCCTGATCAAAGGCATCCCTCTGAAAATTCGCCCGGCGGCGAATTATCCCGGCGACAAATCGGGAGAAGCGCCGCTCGGGAATCGCAACGACGCCTCGGTAGACTCCGAGCTGGCTGCGCTCGGCCTGTTCACCGACCAGATTTCCGGCGCGCCGACCAATCCCTATTTCCAAAGTTATCGGCCGATAACCGAATTCGAAAACGCCGCACTCCTGCTGGTCTGCCGTCTCGATGCTCCGAAGGCCGCAACCGTGCGCCGCATGATTACGGATGCGATCGAAACCGAAAAGACGGGGCTATGGGGTCGCGCTTATGTCGATGGAGCGCACAACACCGCGCCGGGATTGGGCGTGGGGGACACCTGGCTCGCGGAAATTCCCCAGCAACTGCACAAGGCCGGCGTGCCGGTGATTTACGACGATTCGCCCGCGATTTTTCCGGAGAGCTACCCAATGAGCGATTGCGCGCTTTATTTCGGCTGGTACGCCGAGAATATTTCCGGGCCGTTCAATCAATTCGATTTCCAGTTTGCTCCCGGCGCCATCGCCGTCCACATCCATTCCTTTAGCGCGAGCACGCTCCACGACGAGCATGCGAATTGGGCCGGGCCTCTTGTGTCCAAGGGCGCGACGGCGACGCTCGGGAACGTTTACGAGCCGTATCTGCAGCTAACGTCGCACCTGAATGTATTCAGCGACCGGCTGCTCCACGGCTTCACCTTTGCGGAGAGCGCTTACATGTCGATGCAAACCGTTTCCTGGATGTCGGTCATGGTCGGCGATCCGCTTTACCGCCCGTATGCGGCCTGGCTGGAGATCGATGAAAAACGCGGGGACGAAAAGGGTTCGTCGGATTGGAAGGCGTATCACGAGTTCGCCGCGAAAAATAGTTCGCAACCGGCTCCGGAATATCGGGCCGCGGCCATGAAGTTTGCCTCCCGGACCCGCAACGCCCCGATGTTGGAGGACCTCGGACTGATGGAGGCGGCCGGAGAAAGGCTGACCGAAGCCACCGCCTGTTTCGATCAGGCGCGAACCCTTTACACAAAACGGGACGACATTCTCCGAACGGTCATGGAGGAAGCCGAAGTCCTGGGGAAGCAGAACAAAACGAAGCGCGCCGTCGACCTGCTCCGCGACACTTTGCGCATCATCTCCAATGCGCCGGCTTCTTCACTCCTCAAGAAACTGGAGGCGGAGCTTCGTTCCGCGAAGCCGCCAACCCCGCCCGCGAATCAGCGCCGGCCGTAGCCGGGGAGCGCCCTTCGCCTTAGATGGCCCTTGCTTTGTTCGCTCTTGACGCCGATCGGGGCAGTATGGCGGTTAATTTCCGAGCGTGAACATTCCTCGACCGTGCGTAACGCTGACCAATTTTGTTCCCATCCAAAATAGTTCCTTCACAAGGGCATTGGGGTGACCGCCACCGGTCGGCGACCAGCTTTCTCCGCCATGCGCAGTAGCAAATACCCCCAATTCTGTTCCGAGGTAGAGTTTCTCAGGGTCCGACGGCGAAATCACCAAAGAATACACCGGAAGAAGAGGCAGATTATTATGAATCGGAATCCAGCTGGCACCATTAGTCGCCGTTTTCCAAACATTCCCGGTTTTGAAAGCGCTAAAGGTAACATACACCTTCCTGCCGCCCACGGTGGGATCGTCTGATTGGGCTGCACTTATGAGGGGCAGCTGTCCAATCGCGATGCGCGTACAATGCCTGCCAGGAAGCCCATTGTTCGCCGGGATCCACGTTGGATGGGCTGCAGTGCCCTCAGTCGTATAAAAAACGCCGCCACCGTTGCCATATCCCACCCAGATGATATTGGAATCTCCCGGAGCCACCGCGATTGCGCTGATATATCTACAATTGTTGATACAGTTTTCCGGAAACGGAGATTTTATCTCCGACCATTCTGGCTGAGCTTCTCTGGCATTCTTCGAACGCCAGAGACTTTTCCCGCCTGCGAGAAGAGTTTCGGGATTATTGGAATCGAGCACAAAAGGGGCGATGAAATCGGCACAAGGATGGCCGCTACACTCAGCAGGAATTCCCTCCTCAGGATGGCCATCTGGGCCCTGCCAGATATAAGAGGGCTTTCCGCCACCACCATTCGTGCTTCGGAAAATTTGTAGATTGACGTACTCTCCGTAGAAATAATTGGGATCTGTTTGATCAGCAGCGCAAAAGCCACCATCGCCCCCAAATACGCCTCCCCAATTCTCAAACCCATCCTGAGGGCGAAATCGCACTGTCCCGTTGTCCTGGTTTCCGCCAATAATGGTGCCACTGGCCACGTTGCCAGCGCCTGAGTAAAACTGCGTGATAGCCAGGTTGTGATTGAGGCTTGTCCAGATGGGCGTAGGCTGAAGGATGTCGGTTGTCTTAAAAATCCCTCCGTCGTTCCCCTCATATACAATTTTGTTGGTTGTTCCGTTGTAGCCGGGATGTTCAACAAACACATGATGGTCCGCATGCCCACTTTCATTATGCGTCCAGCTCCCAGGGACTCCTCCTTGGGTGGTGCGCCAGAAATATCCGCCCTCACCGACTATCACGATGTCGGGGTTGGTTGGATCCACCCACAAGGAATTGTTGAAAAAGCTGACTCCAGTGCCCCCGGGAGGGCCCCCCTTCGCAACAAAGTTGTAATCGCCGCCCGTCGTCCGGTAAAGCTGATAAAGCTTGCCGTCTGCTGCTGTCGAAGCATATACAATCGAAGGATCACTTGGTGCGTAGGCCACCTCTACCCGGAGAAAATCAACGGGCGCGGGCAAGCCGGTTGCCAGCGTCCAGTTCAGCCCTTCGTCGGTTGAATAGTAGACCTGACCTCGGAAATTTCCGGCTACGCAGGTAACAATCTCGGGAACGGTAGGCACGTTCGTGCCATCGAGCGGACGAAAACGAACATCCTCCATGTTAACTGAATTGAGGGTTATTACCCAGTCTATTCCGCCATTGATGCTCCTTAAAATTTTTCCCGATCTGGTAGCGGCGAGCACTATTTGCGGGTTGGTCGGAGAAATCGCCAGACGATTGACCCACAGAAAATCCGCATTGTTGGTTGTGTTTGGCAATGGTATCCAGTTCGCGCCGCCGTCCGTAGTCTTTAAAATGCCGTTACCCTGAACTCCATTATTGGCATAAAAGCCCTCGCCAGTTCCCGCATAGAGTATATTGGGATTCGTTGGATCCATTGCCAGGCAATTGACCGCTATGTTCGGGAGGAAATCGGTGTTCGTGCTCCAGGATGTGCCACCGTTGGTTGTTTTCCAGATGCCGCCAGATACCGCGCCAACCCAAATGGTGTCCGGATTGGTGGGGTGAATAATAATCGAGCGGATTCGGCCGCCGGTACTACCCGGACCGATCGAGACCCAAGGGAGTACGTTGGGGACCGCTGAGGCTTGCCCGTTAGGATCCTGAAATTCATCCCACGCTTCGGGAAGAAACGGCATCGCCTGTTTTTGCGCGTAAGCGTCCCGCCACGCGTTCGGCGGGATCTGGCCATTCTCGTCCTCCAGGAACTGGCGGCGATACGCGTCCCGAGCAGCATGATTCTCCTCAAACTCTTGCTCTTTCACTCCCAATTCCTCGGTGGAACGGACCTTGGCCGAGGGCCACACCAGTGCTGAGATAGCGAGAGCGGCGATAGGCAGATATTTTAGCGAAGTTTTCATACGGGGGACGTCAATATTCATTGGCTTAGGGCAGTTGAGGGAGCTTGAGTTGGGGAGCTTGCGTTGGGGGATTGGGGGAGTTTGCGGGGAGATCATGGTTGTCTCCCGAAGAGCAGGTAAGAGTCAAGACACTTCGTATTGTTTTAACAAGGGACATCGCGCTCAGCCGAGCCTTGAAGGGTTTCAGCAAATGCTGGCCAACTTTGTAAACCGATCACTTTGGAGTGGCCCGGCGTCCCATACCGGGTCGCTAGCATGATGCTTGGGCGGATAAATATTCCTATCGCCGAAAAAAGGTTTCGCTGCGGGGATGCCTATGCGGTAAATTTAGCGAGGATGCGCCTGTTCCTCCTCCGTCTCATCGCCTTCGCTACTCTGTGTCTAGCGCTGGCGTTCGTTAGAAGCGCTGAAGGAGCGACGCTCATCGTCACGAGCACGGCGGATAGCGGAACGGGCTCTCTCCGCGGTACCATCGCCGCAGCGAACGACGGCGATACGATTCAGTTCGATCCCGCGCTTAACGGCCAGACCATCATCCTGACTAGCGATGAATTGGTGATTGATAATGACATTACCATCGATGGCCCAGGTCCAGATCTCCTCGCGGTGGTGAGAGCAGATTCGCTCACTTACTTTCGTATCTTTCATATCCTGCCCAGCCACACTGTCACAATAGAGGGCCTCAGGATCAGCAACGGGAGCGCCAGTGGGGAACCGGGCGGCGGTCTGCTCAACGAGGCGACGTTGACCATGGATAATTGCGTTGTTTCGGATAACGTCATGGACGCTGGCGACAGCGGCGGCGGCATCGCCAGCTTCGGAACGCTGACCATCGTCAATAGCATTGTCACTGACAATTGGGCGACCTTCAGCTTTGGCTTTCCGACAGGGCGTGGTGGCGGCATCGCGGGAGGGCAAATGACGATCATCAACAGCAAAATCACCAATAACAAAGCTGTCTTTGACGGGGGCGGCATCCTCGGCGGACCGCTGGTGATTATTAACAGCACGATCAGCGGTAACAGTGCTTTCTCAAATTTCGTAGGCTCCGGCACGGGCGGCGGCATCGTTTGCAGCGATGCGACAATTACCAACAGCACCATTAGCGGCAACCAGGCCCGTGGCGACGAATCCGGCACCGGGGGCGGCATCGCTAGCAGCGGAACGCTGACGATCGTCAACAGCACGATCAGCGGCAATTTCTCCAACCAAGACGGCGGCGGAATCAGCCAGGGTGGAAGTAATGGGATGCTCACGATTACGAACAGCACAATCAGCGGCAACAGGGCCAACCGAAACGGCGGCGGAATCCATCACACTGGCGGCATTCTTAAGATTGGGAATACGATCCTGGACGCGGGCGCCTCGGGCGCCAACATTTTCAGCAGCGGAGCCACCGTCACCTCGGAGGGTTACAATCTGAGTAGTGACGACGGCGGTGGCTTCTTGACCGGCAGCGGTGACCAGGTCAACACCAATCCCGTGCTTGGTCCGCTTCAGAACAACGGCGGTCCGACCTTGACCCATTTGCCGCTGAGCGGCAGCCCAGCCATCAACGCGGGCGACCCCAACTTTACACCACCGCCCTCGTCCGATCAGCGGGGCACCGGTTACGCGCGTATCTTCAATGGGCGGATCGACATCGGCTCAGTTGAAGTGCAGCCAACTCCTGTTCCGACGCCAACTCCGACGCCGTCACCAACTCCGACCGGAACTTCGACCCCAGCACCAACTCTAACGCCGACACCCACTCCAACCGCAACTATCACCCCGATCTCTCTGGGAAACATCTCCACGCGTTTGCGGGTCGAGACCGGCGACAACGTTCTCATCGGCGGTTTCATTATCACGGGCAATATGTCAAAGGAGGTGGTCCTGCGCGGGATTGGGCCGTCGCTGACCGGTTTCGGCTTGAGCGATGTGCTGGCTGACCCAACCCTGGAACTGCGGGCGGCCAGTGGCGCTTTGATCTTCCAAAACGACGATTGGCAGGACAACCCCCAACAGGCCGCTCAACTTAGCGCTCTTGGCCTCGCCCCTCACGATCCAAAGGAATCAGGCATCGTCGCCACGCTCGCGCCGGCCGCTTACACCGCGGTTCTGGCCGGAAAAAACAACGGCGTTGGCGTCGGTCTGGTCGAACTCTACGACACAAGCCAGGGGACCGGGTCGCAACTCGCCAACATCAGCACCCGCGGCCTGGTGCAGACCGGGAACAACGTCATGATCGGCGGGTTCATTCTCGGCGGCGGCAGCGGCACCAGCCAAATAGTGGTGCGCGGGATTGGGCCGTCGCTGGCCCAGTTTGGCCTTAGTCCGGTCTTGACCGATCCGACTCTCGAGCTGCGCAATGCGGACGGCGCCCTCATGATCTCGAACGACGATTGGCAGGACGATCCCTCCTCAGCTTCTCAGTTAAGCTCCCATAACCTCGCTCCCCAGCATGCGAAGGAATCCGGAATTTACGCGGTGCTCCCGCCAGGCGCTTTTACCGCCATCCTGGCCGGCAAGAGCGGCGGCTCCGGAATCGGCCTAGTTGAGATTTACAACGTGCCTTAGGTGGATCGAGCGCTCCGTCGCTCGATCGTTTTGTCCGCATCGCCGTTCTTATCGCCCGCGGAGCGGCCGATCCACCTCCTCTCGCCGGCCATAGGCGGCCGTGCTCCCCGAACGGTACTGTGAATAGTGACTGGTGATCGGTGAATGGAGACTCCCATTCACCAGTCACTCATCACCATTCACTTTCTCCGCGCCGGCCGGCTAACGGATAATGCCGCGTTCGCTCTTCTCGATAAACTCGACGATCTGATCGATCTCGACGCTCGAGGGAAGTTGCTGGCGGATCGCTTCAATGGCCTGGCGGGTGTTGTACTTCGACCGGTAAATCAGGCGGAAGGCCTCCTTGATCCACTTGACGCTCTCCGCCGGAAAGCCGCTTCGTTCGAGGCCGACCAGATTTATTCCGCGCACCTTCGCGGGGTTGCCGTCGGCGATCATGAACGGCGGAATGTCCTGCACGATTTTCGAGCAGCCGCCCGTAATCGCGTAACGTCCGATCCGGCAAAATTGATGCACGGCCGTCAGCCCGCCCATGATGGCGTGGTCGCCAACCTGGACATGCCCGGCCAGCGTTCCGTTGTTCGAAAAGACCACGGCGTCGCCGACGGTGCAATCGTGGCCGATGTGGCTGTAAGCGAGGAAATTTCCGCGACTGCCAACGCGGGTCTTGCCCGCGCCTGTCGTGCTGCGATTTACGGTGACGAACTCGCGAAAGGAGTTTTCGTCACCGATCTCGAGATAGGTCGGCTCTCCCTGATACTTCAGGTCCTGGGTTTGCTGGCCGATCGAGCAATAGGCGTAGAATTTGTTTCGCGCGCCGGCGGTCATCGGGCCGCAAAGCGTGACGTGGTGTTGGAGCCAGCAGTCCGGCCCGAGGACCACGCCGGCTTCGACAATGCAATACGGGCCAATAATTCCGCCGGCCCCGATCTCCGCCTTCGGATCCACGATGGCCGTGGGGTGAATTTGCGCATCACTCATAGTCACCTCGGCGATGAACTGTTGCAGGGCGAGCTGTAGCGACGCCGCTCAGTCGGCGTTTCGGCGCGTCAATTGCAACCTCAGCTGTGAACGGCGACAGAGCGCCGTCGCTACAACAAAACCCGATCACGGTCGGGTGAATTTGCACGTCGCTCATTGATCCAGCAGCCTCAGCATCAGCTCGCATTCGGAGACAACCGTGTCGTTGACCGAGCAGCTGCACTTCAATCGCGCCAGTTGTTTGCCGCGCGTTTTCGTTAACTCCGCGGAAATGAAGAGCGTGTCGCCGGGGAAAACCGGTTTGCGGAATTTTACTTCGTCCGCGCTCACGAAATAGCCGAGCCGTCCGGAGGCGCTCTTGGTGAGCTTCAACATCAGGACGCTGGCGACCTGCGCCATCGCTTCGACCTGGAGGACGCCGGGCATGACCGGGTGCCCCGGAAAATGACCGGCGAAGAACGGCTCGTTAATCGTGACCGACTTCACGCCGATGCATTTCGTTTCGCCCTCGAACCGCGCGATCCGGTCGACCATCAGGAAAGGATAACGATGCGGCAAGAGCTCCATGATCTCGTTGATATCGAGCCCGCCTTCGCCCGCCGGAAAAGTGTGCGGTTGCAACACCGGCGCCGAACGCGCGACTTCGCGGGCCAGAGCGCGGACCAGCTCCGCGTTAGCGCCATGCCCGGGTTTGACCGCGATGACATGGCCGCGAATGCGTTGCCCAAGAAGCGCGAGGTCGCCCACGATATCGAGAATCTTGTGGCGCACGAATTCATCAGGAAATCGCAACGGTTCCTTGCTGAGGACGGCGTCGCCACGGACGACGATCGCGTTCTCGAGGCTCCCGCCCTTAATCAGGTTTTTGTCCATGAGTCCCTGGACGTCTTCGTAAAACACGAATGTCCTCGCCGGCGCGATCTCCCGCTCATAGATGGCAGGGGTGATCTCGGTGGAAAGGAACTGGGTGAATTGCCCGCCCGGTCCGGCCTGGGTGCAGGAAATGCGAAATTTCGGATCGGGAAGCACGACGAGGAGCGATCCGTTCTTCATCTCGATGTGGATCGGTTCGCGCACCTCGAAAACCCGCCGTGGAGTCTCCTGCTCGACCGTGCCCGCTTTCTTGATCAGCTCCACGTAGGGCCGGGCGCTGCCGTCCCCGATGGGGGGTTCGTTGGCGTCCATTTCCACCACGGCGTTATCGACTCCCATGGCCGCGAGGGCGGAGAGGATGTGCTCAACAGTGTGAACCCGCATCGACCCTTCCCCAATCGTCGTGGCGCGCTCGACCGTTTTCAGGTTGGCGATCGTCGCGTCGATGGTTGGTTCCTCCTCCAGGTCCTTGCGTTTGAACTTGATGCCGGAATCGACCGGAGCCGGCTGCAATTTGAGCATGACCTTTTCCCCGGTGTGCAAGGACGTGCCGCTGACGCTTGCGCTCCGGGCGAGAGTTTGCTGAAGCTCGGAAGACATTAGGGGCTTAACTAACAAAGATTGCGGGCGGTGACTAGGGGCATTCAGAGGAGCAAAGGCGAAACCGGATTGGAGGCGGCCTGTCCTCAGGCCGTGGACTTTGCACGCCGGAACGCAATGCAACTCCCGGGTAAATGGAGCCGGCACGCCTTCGTGCCGGAGAGTTGCGCGGCGTTCCGGCAGCCCAAGAGCCCACGGCCTGGGGGCAGGCCGCCTCCAATCTATTCCAGGCTTGAGAAGCGGCTGCCCGTTTCGTACTTTTGAGCGACGTGCCCTGCGCCATCAGCTTCACGGAGGTTATGCCATGAAAACTTATCGTCTTCTTGCTGCGTCCACGCGCAGCCTGCGAATTTTCGCCGCGCTCGCCGCTCTGGCGTTGGCGGTCCCAGCTCACGCCACCTTTCACTTCATGCAAATCGAACAGGTGATCGGCGGGGTGAACGGAGACACCACCGCCCAGGCGGTCCAGTTGCGGATGCGCTTCGCGGGCCAAAATCTGATCACCGGCGCTCAACTCGTGGTGGTCGACGCCGCGGGAAACAACCCGGTCACCCTGATTACGTTTCCGTCGAATGTCACCAGTGGCGCGCTTAAACGCATCCTCATTGCCACCTCCAGTTTTGCAAACTACGAGAGCACGCCGATCACGACGGACTTCACGATGACGAACCCGATTCCCGCCAGTTATCTCGCCGCGGGCAGATTGCGCTATGAGAAGGGAGGACTTGTTTATTGGTCCGTGAGCTGGGGCGGCGCCTCTTACACCGGCCCCAACACCGGAACGATAGACAATGATATGGACGGAGATTTTGCCCCGCCCTTTGGCGGAGCGTTGCCCTCCACCTCTACTTCCGCGCTGCTCTTTACGGGCGGCAGCACCATGAGCACGAACAATGCGGCCGATTATTCCGTAACCTCAGGCGCCGCGACTTTCACTAATAATTCAGGCGCCTCCACCGTCTTGACCGTGCCAACGCCGCCCGCTTCCACTTTGCGGAATATCTCTACCCGGCTCCGCATTCTGACCGGGGACAACGCTTTGATTGGCGGAATGATTGCCACCGGCACGGCTGGCAAACGCGTGATCGTTCGCGCGATCGGGCCATCGCTCACCGGCTTTGGCGTTCCCGGCGCCCTGGCCAATCCGACGCTCGACCTTTTCCAGGGCAGTACTCTCCTGATGAGTAACGACGACTGGCAAAACTCCACGCAGCAAGCGGAGATTTCAGCCACCGGGCTGGCGCCAAGCGACCCCGCGGAGTCCGCTATTATCTGGACGCTGACGCCGAACCAGGGCTACACCGCCGTCGTCCGCGGACTCAACAACACGACCGGGACTGGCCTGGTGGAAGTCTACGATCTGGACTCGGCCGCGGCGTCAAAACTGGGGAACATCAGCACGCGGGGATTTGTGGATGTGGAGGACAACGTCATGATTGCCGGACTCATTGTGGGGCCGAGTAACGGAGGAACTCTCAAGATTCTGGTGAGGGCGCTCGGGCCGACCTTGGGTGACTTTGGGGTTTCGGGGTTCCTGGCCAATCCGACGCTCGACCTGGTTAATTCGAGCGGGACGGTTATTCGCTCGGACGATAACTGGCAGGACGACCCGGCCCAAAGCACCCAGATTCAGGCAGCCGGGCTTGCTCCCGGTCATGCCGAGGAGGCAGCGCTCGTGGAAACTTTAGCGCCGGGGTCGTACACCGCAGTCGTGCGCGGGAACAGCGGCACCACCGGTGTGGGGTTGGTCGAAGCCTACAACATCCCGTAACCGGATCCGTCCGCAGCAATCAGATAGCCGCTCTTGCGGCCAGATAGGTGGATCGGCCCCTCGGCGGATTGATAGTGGCGTAAGTTTTCAACTTGCGCTTTGCTTGGCGGGCAAGTTGAAAACTTGCCCCACTTTATGAAAAACGGGGCAGGACGGGACAGCCTACAAGGCGAACGACGCTCACGCCGCCTGAGGGCAGGCCGGCTCCAGCTCATCCAGGTGCGCCCAATCGAGCTCCACTCGTTGCTTCTGGGCGAAGCGATCGTGAAAGAATAATTCCTTATGCCGGCAACCGTGCTCATGCACGAGCCGCGTCACCTTCACATCGAAGCAGCAGTATTCGGCGATCTCCATAATCCGCCCTTCCCGCCACCAGCGAATAGCGTCCAGGCCTGCGGCTGTTTTCTGAATCCCCAGGGTCGCGTGCGCGATCGCGTCGAGGCCAAGCCGATGCCCGATCCGCTTTTCCATGTCGGCCATCAGATCGGCGGTCCTTAATTCCTCGATCAAATCGAGGATCGTGTAGCCCATCAGGACGTGATAATCGAAGTTCAGGATGTTGAAGCCGACCACCAGATCGGCGCGTCGCAGCCGTTCGATCAGCTGGTCGACCTGGGCTTCGCCGAAAACTTCGTATCGGCCGGTGGCTGTGCTGTAGATTACTCCCACCGACATGCGCATGTCGCATTTGCGCGCCCAGCCGCCGGCGTCGTTCGCGGTCCGCTGTGTTTCCAGGTCGAAGTAAACAATGTCGCGCGGCATCGGCGAATCTCAGCGGGGCGAGGGGCTCATTTCAATTCAAATCCGCCGCAATCAAAGCTCATCATCTGGTCCACGTTGCTGACCCGGAATTGTTCGACGACCGCGCCGTCATCCTGAAAGACATCAAGGCTGGTAGCTCCATGCGGGTAGAGAAGAGCGCGGACCAGCTCTTGCGTTTCGCTGATGGTGCAGAGCGGCAGGCCGTCGGCTGCCTTCAAGAAACTGCCGTCGGCATCGAGACCGACCGCTAGCTCCACGGTAACCCGGTCATCGTTGAGAAGCGGGTTCGCCAGTAATTTTGCTTTCGGCTTTTCCGGAGCGGCCGGCTGCGCGGAAGAGGCGACCGGCTTTCCATCCACCACGGAGAAATCCTTGTGCGACCAAATCCATTTCTCGAAATCTACTTTCCATTCCGAAACCGGCTGCTCGGCGCCCTCCGCCTTGGTCGCCACCAGGCTTAGCTCGCGCAAGCGCTGCGAGGCGCTGTTTTCTTCGAGGAGATAGATCTTGTCCTCGGTCTTCGAGGCCGCCACGGCTTTGGGTTGGGGATCATTCGGGGAAATCGGGAGACGCCGGAGGAATTCGCCGCCGGCCGAAAACTGTTTTAGCTCGGTCGTGCTCGAACCTTTCTCGGTGCGATCGATCACCCAGCGGGTGCCGTCGCGCCCCGCGATGGACATAACCGGATCGATGTCACCGGCGCCAGGCTCGCTGGTAGTGGACGACGCGGTGGAATCGGGATCGGTGTCTTTCAGTTTTATCGATTTGCCAGAGAGATTGTAGAGAACGTGTCCCACTCCCGGTGGAACTAAATCCACCCCCAGAAGCAAATCGTCATCCCGCAATTCGAGCGAGCGGATATGGGAAAAGCGCGGCGCGTCCGGCGAGCTGATCCAATCGTTAAAGGAAAACCCGACGCCCTCGATCTTCAGGTCGCCGACGACGAAGCCGTGCGCGCTGTATTTTCCCGCCGGAACATTTTCACCCGCGTCATCTTTTCCGTCCCACGTCGTCGAGAGCGCATCGTGCCCGATGGTAAACTCGTTAATGTCCGCTTCGCGGAAGAGAACGCGGACGAGCTTTCCTTTCGCGTCGTAAATGCCGAGGCTGATCGTTCCATCCAGCGGAGGGGGCACGAAACTGATCCGAACGCTCCGGACCGCCGGAGAGGGTGTCGCCGCGGGGGTCGAGTCCTGGCCGGCGGCAGTTCCAGCCAGCCAGGCGACCAATAAGGTGAAAGCAATCTTTCGGGTCATTCCGAGCGTAGTGGAGGAACCCCGTAGATGATTCCTGGGTTGCTGAGTAGCGCTGCCGTCACGGGGTGTCTCGACTTCGCTCGACAAGGCGGCAGGGTCAAGTGTATCGCCGCCAATTTACCTCGGGGAAAATATTATCGCGCCATTCGCAATTCGCGAGAAACCCCTCATCCACGTGGCCGCCGACAAAGTCGTCGTAAAGGCGATTGAAACGCAGCAGGTGATCGGTCACGCGTTTCGTTGCGTAGTGCTTGGCCGTTCCGGTCTTAATGAGAAAGGCCCAATCGCTCGCCTGGGCGAGGAGGAGTTCGCGAGCAAGTTGTTTGAGCACGCGGTCCGTCAACTCGCGGCCATCCGACGTCGCCGCGCGAGCGATTTTCGTGAGGCGCCGGGCGGCGGAATGAAGGTGTGGATAAATCCAGGAGTTCGTTTCATCCAGCCAGACTCCGAGGTAACCATTCTCTCCCCAGCTCGAAGCGGCGGGCGCGATGGTTTGTTGCGTCGGATGACTGGTCAGAAATTCGGAGGGCGTCGTGAGCTGGAAATCCCGCTGGCCATATGCGTCTCGGCTCGTGAGCCGCAGATCCTGATGACCGTGGGCTGCCTGGCGAATAAACGACTCGAGAAACTGCGGCCCTTCAAACCACCAGTGGCCGAACAGTTCCGCGTCGAACGGCGCCACTACGATCGGATCGAAGTCCAAGGCGCGGAGCTCGTCCATTTTTTGGCGGCGCATGGCGAGGAAATGGGACGCATGTGCTTCCGCGGCCCGGGCGGCAGCTTCCGGATCGTAAAGTTCCTTCTCCCCGGCGCGGCCGGTTATCCGGTGATATTTGATTCCGGAGAACTTGCGTATCGGCAATGCCGAGCGCGGGCGAATGTATTCGGGCGGAAGTTCGAACCCGATGTCGCGATAGAATTCCCGATATGCGGGGTCGCCGGGATATCCCTCCGCCGCGCTCCAGACCTGGCGGCTCGAATCCCGGTCGCGCGCAAAGGCGGCGGGGCCGGCCGCCGTGTAACAGGGCGCGTAAATCGCGCGGCGCGGGCGCGGCTGACCGAACATCATCCCGTGGGCGTCGATGATGAACCACCGCAAATCCGCCGCCTGCATGATCCTCTCCAGCCCGGGCGCATAGGCGCATTCCGGCAGCCAGAACCCGGCGGGGTCGGCGCCGAAGGCGGCACGATACGAATCGCAGCCGATCAGGATTTGGGCGCGGACCGCTTCGGGAGAAGCCTGGAGCAGCGGCAGCAATCCATGGGTCGCGGCGGACGCCATGATTTCGAGGCAGCCCGCGTCGCGCATCTGGCGGAAGACAGCGAGCAGGTCGCCGTTCCATTCCGTGAAGCGATGCCGGCATTCGGAGAAATGGGCGTGATAGAATTCCGCCAAGGCGCGCAGCCGCTCGTCACCGCGGTTGCGTTCGATCTCGCGCCCGGCCAGATCAATCAATTGGTCGAGGTGCCGCGCGTAACGCTCGCGCAGGAGCTGGTCCTGCAACATCGCGCAAAGCGTCGGCGTCACCGTCATCGTCAGCTTGAACGGGACCTGGTCGCGCAGAAGTCGCTCCATCATGGCGAGGAGCGGGAGGTAGCTCTCGGTGATCGCCTCGAACAGCCAGTCTTCCTCGAGAAACTCGTCGTGCTCCGGGTGCCGGACGAACGGGAGATGCGCGTGAAGAATGAGCGCGAGGTGGCCGGTTGGCATTGCAGATTTCAGAGTGACGATTGCAGATTGTGTAAGGCGCCGCCGCCCAATCTTAAATCTGAAATCTGAAATCTAAAATCGTTACAGCGTCCGGCAAAAGTCCTGGAACCGGTCCAGGCCTTTTTTGATCACGTCAATGCTGGTCGCGTAGCTGAGCCGGACGGTCCGATCGTCTCCGAAAGCCGCTCCGGGGACGATGGCCACATTGGCTTTGCTTAACAGACGATCCGCGAAGTTTTGCGAGCTGAGGCCGAGCTGGCTGATGTTGACCAAAATGTAAAACGCGCCTTCCGGCTTCACCGCGGTGATGTTCGGGATCTTGGTGATCCGGTCGAACATGTAATCGCGCCGCATCCCGAACTCATCGCGCATGTCGGCGAGCGGCTGCTGGTCGCCTTTGAGGGCGGCGACGGCGCCCTTTTGCGCAAACGAGCAGGGATTGGAAGTGCTGTGGCTCTGGATATTGTCCACCGCCTTCGCGACTGCTTCCGGAGCGGCCAGGTAACCGAGCCGCCAGCCGGTCATCGCGTAGGCTTTGCTGAAACCGTTGACCGTGATGGTGAGCTCGTAAGCCTCCGGCGAAAGCGAGGCCACGCTGACGTGCTTCGCATCGTCGTAGACGAGCTTTTCGTAAATCTCGTCCGAGAGAATGTAGATATCTTCTTCCGCGGCGACTTCCACGATCGCTTCCAGTTCTTCGCGGGTGTAAACCGAACCGGAGGGGTTGCCGGGGCTGTTGAGAATCACCATCTTCGTGCGCGGCGTCATGGCGTTTTCGAAATCGCTCGCGCGCATTTTCCAGCCATTGCGTTCGGTCGTCGGCACGATCACGGGCTCGGCGCCGGCCAGGCGCACCATGTCGGGGTAGCTGACCCAATAGGGCGAGGGGATGAGGACTTCGTCGCCCGCCTGGCAGGTGGCCAGGATCGCGTTGTAACAGGAATGCTTGGCGCCGCTGCTGACCACGATCTGGCTGGCGCGGTAGCTGATCTGGTTATCGGCCTCGAGTTTCTCCGCGATCGCCTGGCGCAATTCCGGCAACCCGGCGCTTGGCGTGTATTTGGTGAAGCC
This sequence comes from Chthoniobacterales bacterium, assembly GCA_035274845.1. Lineage (NCBI taxonomy): Bacteria > Pseudomonadati > Verrucomicrobiota > Spartobacteria > Chthoniobacterales > Chthoniobacterales bacterium. The sequence goes on along the minus strand of DATENU010000022.1, from coordinate 40,795 downwards.
CGCCTCAAGGGCTGCGATGGCCGCTGCCTTGATATGGTCGGGCGTATCAAAATCCGGCTCGCCCGCGCCGAACCCGCAGACATCGATTCCCTCCGCCTTCATCGCTTTCGCCTTGCTGTCGATGGATAAGGTGAGAGAGGGGGTCAATTGGGCGGCGCGCGCTGAAATTTCCATGGCTGTCGAGGTTGGGTTCAGGGTTTCCAAAATGGGAGCGCAAGCTATGGGCGTGCGTAGAAACTTTCAATTAAAGGTTTGAAGTTATTCTCGTCCACCTGGACGATCGCCATCTCGCGTTTCGCGTTCTCGGCCGAATCGGAGGCGTGGGCGGCATTGATCATGATGGACTGGCCGAATTCTTTCCGGATCGACCCGGGCGGCGCCTTGGCCGGATCGGTCGGCCCGAGAACGTCCCGAATCTTGCGGACCGCGTCCTCGCCCTGATAAACGATCGCCACACATTTTTCCGAGCCAGGGGCGCTGCGTTCTCCGCCCGAGACGGCGCTCGGCCGCCCGCCCGCCATGAATTCGACGATGTCTTCCCAGGCGTTGCGCCCTTTGCCGGCGCCCAGTTTCTCTTCCAGGACGGGCAGCACCGGCCCATAAAACTCTTCAGCCTGGGCCACGCTCATGCGATGCACCTTGAACCCGATGATGTAGAGCCCGGTGCGGGAAAAAACCTCGATCACGCCGCCGGGGCGCTGATTGGGAAATTTGAAGTTGTCCGGCTTGATCAGGACGAGGGTTTTCTCGACCTTTGCGCCGCTCGGGAATTCGATCACGCTCTCCAGGATCCCGCCATCGCTGTCGGAATACTCGGCCCAGAGCTTCAAATCGCGCTCAACCTGTTTCGGCTCGAACGCGGTGATGGCCGCCGGCTCGAAGTAAATGACTTTGCCGGAATCGTCCGCGATGTAGTCGCCAAAAGTGTCGCGGATCGTTTCGCCGCTGGTCCGCTCGTGGACGATGTGGCCGATGGTGTGATGGATTTTTTCGATCGCGTCTTCCCCGCGAAAAACCAGGAACATCACGCGCGACTTCTGGCCGTTGACTTTACCGGTGAAATTCTTCAGGACGTAGTCCCGAATCAGCTCCTGGGTGGCCCGGTGGCGCGGATCAGTTTCGGTGACAATGGTGTCGGCATAACGCTTCGTGAGTTCTTCGCCCGGGGCGAACATTCGCGACGTAACCAGGTCGAGCCCCGTCCGTGAAATCAGGCGTGCTATGATGCCGCCGGTGCGCGACTTGCGCATCGAGTAAGGCGTGACAATGACGTAGGAGAGCTCTTCTTTCGGCATGCGATTTTTCCGGGCGCGGCTTCACAGATCAACCGCGTGGATGCAGGAAATCGAGGCCGCGAACGGGTCGGAGAAAATGCTTTCGCCCCCTCCCGGCGTCAACTTCCTTTTTGCCGGTCTCGCTCTGCCAGCAGGGCAACCCATTTGCCGCGGCGGCGGGTCTCGGAGCAGGTAAACCCTTGCCGGCGGAGGGCTCGAACGACGCTGGTTTCCTGCGTCGTTAGGATGCCGGAAAGAATCAGGCAGCCCTCGGGGGCCAGATGTGGCGACCAGCCAGGCATGGCCGCGATCAGGAGCTCGCTGAAGAGGTTGGCCGTGATGATGTCGAGTTTTCCGGCAAGCTTTACTTTCAGAACGTCCGCGGTGCGGAATTCGATCCTGTTCGCCCGATTCTTTCGGGCGTTTCGGCGTGCGATTGAGCAGGCGAGGGGATCGTTGTCGATCGCCAGGACCCGCTTCGCCCCAAGGCAACTTCCCACGATGGCGAGGATGCCGGTGCCGGTCCCGGCGTCGAGCATCGTCCAAGTGTCGCTGTCGCGTCTTTGGGCGACGCGTTCCAGCAGTCGCACACACATCGCGGTCGTCGCATGTTCGCCCGTGCCGAAAGCGGCTTCGGCGGGGATCGTGATCGATCGCGAACCGATTCGCACCGGTTTTACCGTCGATCGTTTCGCGAACCGTTGCAGCCAGTCGGTCCGCAGTTTCTCGATGGAACCGCCGAGCTTTTTTTGAAGTTCGATCGCCTCCTTCCGCATCCGGCAGGAAATCTCCACGAGCGTCCGCGCCTTTCCCGGGCGCTCGACGATCGCCAGCGCTGATCCAAATCGGAGTTGCAAACTCTGCTCGTGGCTTCGAAGCCAGTTTGGATGTGCCTGTTTTCTCCAGAGATACATTACTTGGTTAGTGTAGCGTAGTCGCAAGCCAAGGAGGGGCGCTTTCCAAACCGCCCTGCTTGCTGTAGCGACGGCGCTCAGTCGCCGTGTGAACGCGTCTTTTGTTGTTTATGCTCCATACGCCGACAGAGCGGCGTCACTACAACCAAGCATCGGCGGTTTGTAAACCGCCGCTCCTTGGTCTTAGCTCGTCGTGCAATATGGACTTCATCCACCAATTTATTCCGGCCCCGGATGGTCGGGCCGAACGCGTTCTTCTCCTCCTTCACGGAACAGGAGGCAACGAGCACGATCTGGTGGCGCTCGGTCGCGATCTCGATCCTTCGGCGGCCTTGCTCAGCCCACGGGGAAAGGTCCTGGAAAACGGGATGCCGCGCTTTTTTCGGCGCCTGGCCGAGGGCGTCTTCGACGAAGAAGACGTTATCCGCCGCGCGGAGGAGCTGGCCGATTTCATTTTGGCCGCGGCAGCGCAGTATGAATTCGACGCGCGAAATGTGACCGCGGTGGGCTACTCCAACGGCGCAAACATCGCCGTGGCTGTCCTTCTCCTCCGACCCGAAGTCTTCTCCCGCGCCATTTTATTCCGCGCCATGGTGCCGCTGACGCCGAAGAACCAGCCAAACCTGGCGAGCGTCCGGGGGTTAATCTGCTCGGGGAAATACGATCCGATTATTCCAATGGAAAACGCCGAACGCCTTGCGAATATGCTCCGCGCAGCCCGAGCGAATATTGTTGTTCGCGTCGAGGAAGCCGGGCACGAATTAACCCGCGGCGATCTGGCCGCCGCAAAATCGTGGCTTCAGGAATCGTAGAGCCACTCATTTCGGTATAGAATAACTGTTCCATGCTCATCGTAATGAAAGCCGGCGCGGCGGACCGCGAAATTGCGGACGTCGTGGCCGTGATCGAACAGCTCGGCTATCGCTCGCATGTCATGCCCGGCGCGACCCGGACCGCGATCGGCATCACCGGCAACCAGGGGGCCGTGGATCCAGCCCGCTTCGAGAACATGGCCGGCGTGGCGGAAGCAATCCGCGTCAGCAAGCCGTATAAATTGATCACGCTCGATCTTCGCCCCGATAAAACGGTGGTGCGGGTTGGCGATGCCACCATCGGCGGGGACGAGCTCGCCGTCATTGCCGGTCCGTGCGCGATCGAGAGCCGGGCCCAGGCGTTTGCGGTGGCCAAAACCGTGGCGCAAAGCGGCGCGCGTTTTTTCCGCGGCGGAGCCTTCAAGCCCCGGAGTTCGCCCTACGAATTTCCCGGTCTCGGAGAAGAGGGGCTCAAGATCATGGCGGACGTCCGGAAAGAATTCGGGCTCAAGATCGTGACGGAAGCGCTCGACGTCACCGGAGTCGACCTCGTCGAAAAATATGGCGACATCATCCAGATCGGAGCCCGCAACATGCAGAATTTTTCCCTGTTACGCCGCGCCGGCCGTTCCAAGCTGCCGGTGCTCCTGAAGCGGGGAATGGCCGCGATGCTCGATGAATGGCTGCTCGCCGCCGAGTACATCATGTCGGAGGGAAATTATCAGGTGATCCTTTGTGAGCGCGGGGTGCGGACTTTCGCCCAGCACACGCGCAACACGCTCGATCTGGCTGCCGTTCCCGCGGTCCGGCGCATTTCCCATTTGCCGGTCATCATCGATGCGTCGCATGCCGCCGGAAAAAATTATATGGTTGCGCCCCTGGCGCGCGCCGGAGTAGCGGCGGGAGCGGATGGCGTTCTGGTGGAGGTGCACAACGATCCGCAGAGCGCGTTGTGCGATGCGGCCCAGGCGCTGAGCCTTGGCGAATACGACGAAATGCTGCGCGATCTTCGGGCCATTCGGGAAGTGATCGCGCATTAAACGTCCGCAGCTGCGCTCCGCGATGAGTCTAGAACTTCGGAGCTGCATGGTGGATCGAGCGCTACGCCGCTCGATGGGAGCGACTGACAACTTGCGATAGAGATGCATGGTGGATCGAGCGCTACACCGCTCGATGGGAGGGACTGACAACTTGCGATAGAGGTGCATGGTGGATCGAGCGCTACGTCGCTCGATGGGAGCGACTGACAACTTGCGATAGAGCTGCCACGCGCCCTCCCATCGCGCGCGTAGCGCACGATCCACCAGCGAAACAGAGTTTCGAAGACAATTAGGGGGATGGCGCGTGGCTGCGCGCGAGTCGCGAAGTGATCGCATTAGCGCTTTACAACGAGAGAAAATTTCGCAGCAGCTTCATTCCCTCACCGGTCATCACGGACTCGGGATGAAATTGGACGCCGTGGATCGGGTAATCGCGATGGCGCAACCCCATCACTTCGCCTTCCGCGGTTTCGGCCGTGACTTCGAGGGCCGCGGGTAACGTTTCCCGACGCACGATCAGCGAATGGTAACGCGTCGCGTCGAAAGGATTCGGAAGCTCTGCGAAAAGGCCGGCGCTGTTATGCTGAACCGGCGACGTCTTGCCATGCATCAGCCGCGGCGCCGAAACGACTTCGCCTCCGAAAACCGCGGCGATGCATTGATGGCCGAGACAAACGCCCAGGACCGGAATCGTTGGGCCGAGCTCCCGGATGATCTCGTTGCTGATGCCTGCATCTCCGGGCCTTCCGGGTCCGGGTGAAATACAGATGCGATCGGGCGCAAGCGCTTTGGCCTCGGCGGCGGCGATCTCGTCGTTCCGCTTCACCACGACCTCGCAACCCAGGACGCCGAAATACTGGACGAGGTTGTAGGTAAACGAATCGTAATTGTCGATGAGCAGGATCTTATTCATCGCTCGCCCGGCTGATCGCATCGACCATGGCCCTCGCTTTGTTGACGGTCTCCTGGTATTCGCTCGCCGGATCGGAATCGGCCACAATCCCGGCGCCGGCCTGGAGGTAAGCGCGTCCCTCCTTCAGCACGATGGAGCGGAGCGCTATGCAACAATCGAGCGCCCCGTCGAATCCGAAATAACCGACCGCTCCGGCGTAACAACCGCGCTTCCGGTTTTCGAGCTCGCTGATGATTTGCATCGCGCGAATCTTCGGGGCTCCGGAGACAGTGCCGGCGGGAAAAGTGGCGCGCATGACATCGAACGCCGTCTGGCCTTTTCGCAACCGCGCCACCACGTGCGACCCAATATGCATCACGTGGCTGTAGCGCTCGATGACCATCTGCTCGGTCACGCGGACACTGCCGATCTCGGCGACACGACCCAGGTCATTCCGCGCCAGGTCGATTAGCATCACGTGCTCCGCGCGTTCCTTGGGATCGGCCAGCAACTCGGAGGCATTCTCTTCGTCTTCTTCCGGCGTTTCACCGCGCGGGCGCGTGCCGGCAATGGGCCGGACTTCGGCGAGGTCATCCGTGACCCGGACATGGAGTTCGGGCGAGCTGCCGACCAGCGAGAAAGAATCGCCGAAGCGGAGACAAAACATGTAGGGCGACGGATTCACCAGCCGCAGGCAGCGATAGAGCTTGAGGGGGTCGCCGGTGAAATCGGTCTCGAAACGCTGGGAAAGAACGATCTGAAACGCGTCTCCGGCGCGGATGTGTTCCTTCGCTTCGAGGACCGCGGCCTCGAACTCCACCTGCGTCAGGTTGCTGCGCACCACTTTCGGCGAAACGGTTTTTTGGGCATCGATTAAGGGGAGGCGCGCCGCTCCCGACAATTTCGCCAGCGCGTTTCGGATCTTGTTCTCGGCGCTTCGCCAGGCGGTGAATGAGTCCGGATGATCGTCGAGGAACGCGTTCGCTACGATTTTCACCCGGCGATAGCGATGATCGAAGACGACGAGCAGCCCCATGATCATGAAAATCATCTCCGGCAATTGCAGGTCATCTTCCGGTGGCTCCGGCAGCGATTTTTCAAAATAACGCGCGGCGTCGTAACCGAGGTAACCGACCGCGCCGCCGGCGAACCGCGGCAGATCAGGCGATGGCACGAAACGAAAATCCGACATGACCTTTTCCAGGGCCGCGAGCGGGTCCCGGCCATTTTCGCCCCGCACAATCAACCGCGGATCGAAGCCGAGGAACGAATAGCGTCCGGACTGCTCCGTTTGTTCCGCCGATTCGAACAGGAATGAGTGCCCGCCGTCGTCCAGTTTTTGATAGGCGGAGGCAGGCGTCTCGCCGTCGGCCACAAAATCGACAAAAACCGGGATGACGTTCCCGCGTTTCGCCATCTCGGCGAAGCGTTCGCGAGAGGGGACAATGGTGAGGTCATCCATGAGAGGGTCCCCTGGCGCCGGGCAAAATTAGGGTGGCGCCAGCAGGGAAGTCGCCGCGGTCAAACCGGAGAAAGCGTTCGGGAATTCGAGGGTTGATCCGACACGCTACTCGTTCGGATGGGATTCTCATCTTCAGAGGCAGCCTGCCGGGTGGGGTCCAGGTTTGCGGGAGCGTTCTCTGGAAAACCAAATCGCTCCCAGACGAGATAAAGCGGCCGCTGTTTCACTTCGCCATAAACCCGGCCCACGTATTCGCCGATAATGCCGAGCGAAATCAATTGCACGCCGCCCATGAAAAGAATGGCGACAAAAATGGAGGCCCAGCCGCGAACCCACTGCGAGGGATCGGCGAAAAATCGCAAAAGAACGGCGTAGAGAATTCCAAGGAGCGCGACGCCGATCGCAATAAATCCCATCCAGACCGCGAGGCGGAGCGGCGCAAAGGAAAAGGAAACGATTCCGTCGATCGCAAAGCGAATCATTTTCAAAAGGGGATAGCTGGTCTTGCCGGCAAAACGGACTTCTCGTTTGTAAGGAACGGCGACCTGCCGATAGCCGACCCAGCTCACCATTCCCCGGAGAAAACGGTCCTGTTCCGGCATTCGCAGAAAGGCGTCCACCACCCGGCGGTCCATGAGACGGAAGTCGCCGGTGTCGCTCGGAATGGAAACGCGCGAGATGCGCTGGACCAGCCGGTAAAAGATTTTGGCGCTCAAAATCTTGAACGCCGTCTCACCGGTTCGCTCGGTCCGTTTCGCATAAGCGACGTGATAACCTTCCTGCCAGCGGTCGAGCATTGTCTCGATCAATTCCGGCGGGTCCTGCAAGTCGGCATCCATCACCACCACGGCGTCGCCGGCGGCGTTTTCGAGCCCGGCGGTGGTGGCAATTTGCTGGCCGAAATTGCGCGAGAGACGCAAACCACGCAGACGGGAGTCGGCCATGGCCAGCTCATGGAGGACGCGGGCGGTTTCGTCCCGGCTGCCGTCGTCCACAAAGATGAATTCGCAATCGACCCTGCTCTTGAGGCGCTCGGCTACCTCGGCGAGCCGGCGATGCGTCTCGGGCAGAACGGCCGCTTCGTTATGACACGGGATAACGATCGAAAGTAGCATGGGAAAAAACTGCCGGGCCTAGAACGCCCAGGTGCCGTGGGCGAATTTCATTGCGAAAAGAGCAAGAAGAAGGAGGCAGGTAGCGCTCAAGAGACCTCCGGCGAGCGGCCGGCGCGCGGCGAAGCGGGCGAAAAGAATGAAGATGGGGAAAAGGGTCAGGCAATACCGCGGCACGCTCACAACATAGCTGGTGCTGTTAATCAAAAGCCAGTTCAACGTCATCCAAACCGCATAGGTGGGGCGCAGTTTGATCCAGCACCAGACGGTGCAGAGAAACGAGAAGACGATGAAGACAAACTCGAGGAGCCCTTCCGTGAGATTGAAGTAGGGAATGCGAAGCCAGACATCATGAATCCCCACCCACGGTGAGTTGAATTTCTTATACCAGTTCACCTCCATGATTTTCGAGAACGCGAAGGGATCGCCGGTGACGCTATAGTTGATGAAGAGGTACGTCGCCGTGCCGAGTCCGGCGGCGCCGATCCAAAGCCAGCGCCAGTCGATCCGGCGAGTGGCCCGATATTGCAGGAACGCTTCGACGAACAAAGTCGGGACGAGCAGGAGCCCGTTCACGCGCGTGGCGCAGGCCAGCGCTCCCAGGATTCCGGCGATCGCCCAGGACCGGGTCCGGGCCGCGAGCAGGCACCCGAGCACAAGAGCGAGAAACAGGCTTTCCGAGTAGGCGATGTGCAAAAAGTAGGCGGTCGGAAAAATAAGGAGAAACCACGGGGCCAGGCGCGCGACTTTCTCCGGGTTATCGAATTCGGCTAATCGGCGCAAGAGAAGGGCGGCAGCCACGGCCGCCGCGCCTGAGACCACGAGGGCCGCGCCGAAGTAGCTCTGGCAAACAAGCGCTACCACCCGCACCAGTCCGGGATAGAGGGGATAAAAGACAATCGAGAACCGGCCCTCACCCGTAGCGGTGTAGCCGATCTCGGCCAGTCTCAAATAATGGACGGCATCCCAGCGATTCCAGAGAGTTGCCCAGGTCTCATATTGATCGAAGAGGACGCCGACGCTCAAAACGGCCAGGAGCAGAACGAGGCCTTTGAGCGCGAGAACCAGAAACACCGTCCCGGCGTCGGCCGCAGACCAGCCCAGGCGAGGGCCTGGAGGCTCTGGAATTCTTTCTTTGGCGACGGTCGTTTCCGTGGAATCCGGGACGGTCGGCTCGGGCGCGACCGCCTCCAGGTCCAAGGTCTGTTCGGTTTCGCGGACAGTAGAGAATGTTGGTGTGTTCAAAGGTTCCAAGCCGGCCTTTCCAGGGAATTGCACGGGATTTCCTAACCGAACAAAACCCGCGATCTTCCGGGTGTTACACCCTGACTGAATCGCAGGAGCTAGACAAGTTGCGCGCGCGGCGCGCCATCATTCCGATCAGCCCCGCGGAAGTTTGCGGGGCTCGTCCACTTCACCGCCCGCCCCGCGGAGCAGGGCCGCGGTGCGGGTCGGTGAGTGGAGCAATGCCATTGGTTTCGGTTATTGGATGGAGTAAACCTCGATCAATCCGATTCCAGTGCCGCCGTCCTGGCCGCCGACGACCGCCGTGTATTGCCCTGGTGGCAACATCATCACGATCGCGGCTTCAGCCGAGTTTTGCGGCGCGAGATTGAGCGCCTGTAACTGGGCGGCCTGGCTTGGATCATCCTGCCAGTTGTTATTCAAGCCCACCAATTGCCCGTTGCTGTCGAACAGGCTCAGGCTTGGATTGCCAAGGGGATTGCCGATGCCAGCTTGCCCCAGCGTTGGCCCAATCGCGCGGACCACCACTTTAGCGGGATTGATGCTGGTGCCACCCAGGATGAAACCGCCGATCATCACGTTTTCCGCGGTCTGGACGGATCCACGGGTGCTGATGTTGGCCAGTTTCGAATTGTTCGTCGAGGTGAGGTCGTAGATTTCGACCAGGCCGACGCCGTTGTTGCCGTTCGCGGACGAGACGGCCGCGGTGTAAGCGCCCGGCGCGAGTGTGGCAATGACGGCTGCTTCGCGAGGATCTGAAGGCTGGAGACCGGTCTGCTCGATTTCGGTTTGCTGGGTGTCCTGCCAGTTGTCATTGACCGCCAGCGGCGAACCGTTGGCGCTGAAAAGGCGCAGAACGGGATCGGTCACGGCTCCGGTGACGCCAACGCCAGCCATCGAGGGGCCGATGCCGCGGATAATGACATGCTTGGCATCGTTGCCTGTGATGATGAAGCCGCCGATCATGACGCCTTCGCCGGTTTCCACTCGAACGCGGGTGGAAATGTTGACTGGCTGAGCAGCAGGGCTCGGTGTTGGGGTCGGGCTCGGCGAAGCGCTCGGGCTCGGAGAAGCGCTTGGGCTTGGCGAAGCGCTCGGGCTCGGTGAAGCACTCGGGCTCGGTGAAGCACTCGGGCTCGGTGAAGCGCTCGGGCTCGGCGAAGCGCTCGGGCTCGGCGAAGCACTTGGGCTCGGCGAAGCGCTCGGGCTCGGCGAAGCGCTCGGGCTGGGCGAAGCACTCGGGCTCGGTGAAGCACTCGGGCTCGGCGAAGCGCTCGGGCTCGGCGAAGCACTCGGGCTTGGTGAAGCACTCGGGCTTGGCGATGGGCCAGTGCCGGTCACAACGATCGTGGCCGTGCCACCGCCACGTTGATCCTCGACCTGGTAGGTCCCGCCCACACAGAAAGTGAACGAGAACGACTGTCCCGGATTAATGTCGCCGCTATCAAAGAAGAAATGACCTACATCCCGCACTCGGGCTCTGGAACTACCCGTATTGGTCCAGGTCACCTGCGTTGCCGCTGCAATGGTCAGCGAGCTCGGGTTAAAGGAACCATTGCCGACAGACATGCTGGCGTTAGCGATGGGGCTGCAGCTTGGGAGCGGGCTCGGGCTTGGCGAAGCGCTCGGGCTTGGCGAAGCGCTCGGGCTTGGCGAAGCGCTCGGGCTTGGCGAAGCACTCGGGCTTGGCGAAACGCTTGGGCTGGGCGAAGCACTTGGGCTTGGCGAAGCGCTTGGGCTTGGCGAAGCACTCGGGCTTGGCGAAGCGCTCGGGCTCGGCGAAGCGCTCGGGCTCGGTGAAGGGCTTGGGAGCTGCGCCAGGGCTGAGTTTGCGCCGACGCTCACAGAGAAGAGCAACCCGATGGCGACAATCGCGGATTGAATCCAGCGCGATTGCCCCGGCCGGTTTGTCGACCGCGAACCATCAGTTTGTTCAACGTAATCAGGGTTTGGAATGGTCATATGTTTTGGTTTTTTGGAATGTGGGTTGGATATTAGAGAGAAGTTAATTACGGTCGAATGGTTAAAAGTAACTCAACTGTTACCTTCGGTTTTCCCTGGAGAATTGGGCCTCGCCTCCCCCACCGGCCGCCCCGCGGAGCCTTCCGCGGAGCGGGTCGATGAGTGAAGCAAGTGATTGGTCGTTATCTGATGGAGTAAACCTCGATCAATCCGATTCCGGTGCCGCCATTCTGGCCGCCGACCACCGCCGTGTACTGCCCCGGGGGCAGAATTGCCACGATGGCGGACTCTGCCGCGTTTTGCGGCGCGAGGTTGAGCGACAGCAACTGGTTGGCCTGGTTCGCATCATCCTGCCAGTTGTCGTTCAAGCCCACTAATTGCCCGTTGCTATCGAACAGGCTGAGGCTCGGGTTGCTGAGCGGATTGGTGATTCCAGATTGCCCGAGCGTTGGGCCAATCGCACGGACGACCACCTTGCCGGGATTGAGGTTGGTGCCGCTGAGGATGAAACCGCCGATCATCACGTTTTCCGCCGTCTGGACGGATCCGCGGGTGCTCATGTTGCCCAGTTTTGAATTATTCGTCGAGGTGAGGTCGTAAATTTCGACGAGGCCGACGCCGTTGCTGCCATTCGCGGCGGAAACTGTCGCGGTATAAGCCGCCGGCGCCAGCGTAGCGATGATGGCCGATTCGCGAGGATCGGAAGGCTGGAGACCGGTCTGCTCGATATCAGCCCGCTGGGTGTCCTGCCAGTTGTCGTTTACGGCCAAAGGCGACCCACTCGCGCTGAAGAGGCGCAGGATCGGATCGCTCACGGCACCGTTGACTCCGACACTCGTCATCGAAGGACCGATGCCGCGGATGATAACGCGCTTGGGATCATTGCCGGTGATGATGAAGCCGCCAATCATGACGCCCTCGCCGGTTTCCACTCGGACACGGGTCGAGATGTTAACTGGCTGGGCCGCAGGGCTGGGCATCGGTGTCGGGCTTGGCGAAACGCTTGGGCTCGGGGAGGCACTCGGACTCGGTGAGGCACTCGGACTCGGCGAAGCGCTCGGGCTCGGCGAAGCGCTCGGGCTCGGCGAAGCGCTCGGGCTCGGCGAAGCGCTGGGGCTCGGCGAAGCGCTTGGGCTCGGCGAAGCGCTTGGGCTCGGCGAAGCGCTTGGGCTCGGGCTGGGCGAAGGGCCTGAGCCAGTCACCGTGATAGTGGCCAATCCGCCGCCGCGTGAATTCTCGACGAAGTAGGTGCCGCCGGCGCAGAAAGTGAACGAGAACGACTGTCCGGGATCCAGATCGCCGCTATCAAAGAAGAAATGACCGACATCTCGCAGGCGAATCTTGGAGTTGCCAGCGTTCGTCCAGGTCACCTGAGTCGCGGGATTAATCGTCAGCGAAGGCGGGCTAAAGGTAGCGCCGTTGTATGTCATGCTGGCGTTGGCGATGGGGCTGCAACTCGGGAGAGGGCTCGGGCTCGGCGAAGCGCTGGGGCTCGGCGAAGCGCTGGGGCTTGGCGAAGCGCTTGGGCTTGGCGAAGCGCTTGGGCTCGGCGAAGCGCTTGGGCTCGGCGACGGGCTGGGGCTTGTGCCCTGCGCCAGAGTCACGCTTGCGCCGACGCTGATGAAAATGGCGCCGATGGTCACAATCGCCCAATAGATCCAGAGTGGTGAGCGGCTCGTGAGAGATGTCTGATCAAGTTTTGAGATGTTCATCATGTATTTTCTTGGTTGGTTGTGGGGCGATATATGACGGGATGTAAATACGGTCGAGCGGTGATAAGTAACCCGGTTGTTACTTTCGGTTTCCTGGATTTTGGAGACGGCTCGCCGCAGCGGAGATTTGGAGACGGCTTGCCCACGAGTTTGGAGACGGCCTGCCCACAGGCCGTGGGGGAAAGCGGAGCCACACCTCCCCGGCACGATGGCGTGCCGGCTCCATTGATGGCGTGCCGGCTCCAGAGAGGAATGGGGAGGAGAGCGGGTGACGAGACTCGAACTCGCGACGTCCTCCTTGGCAAGGAGGTGCTCTACCACTGAGCTACACCCGCATTTTAGCGGATGGAATAATGGCCGCCACACCCTGCGATGCAAGGCTTTTGTCTGTGCTCCCTCGACTCGGCCCACGAAGACCGGAGTTTCGAGTCTTTTTTGAATCCAAAAGCCGCCCGGGCTGCATCTCACTACACAGAATGCCTATGAAAACATTGCTCTTAACCTGCCTCTGCTCGATCGCGCTTATCTCGACCCTGCTCGGCCAAGCCCCGTCTCCCTCGGCCTCGGCCACGCCGTTCGCGAGCCCCGCCAGCCCAAGCCCGGCGGTGGTGGCCGGCGCCAACATTTCGCCCTCCGTCGCCGCGAGCGTCGCCCCGGACGAATCCGACGATATCAGCCGCGATGTCGCCAGAAAATTGAAGCGCCATTTCGGTGTGACCATCAACAACCCTTCCAGCGTCACAGTTAAACGCCATCACGACAGTGACGACGACTTCGGGGACGGCGCCCTGATGGCCATCCCAATCATCGGGATCATCTTTACAACCCTTTTTGGCGCGCCTGTCCTGGTGGTGGCGGCGATCATGTTCTTCAGCTACCTGAAGAGCCGGTCCCTCCATCGCACCGTTCGGACGATGGTGGAAAGAGGCCAGGAAGTGCCGGCAGCTCTCTTCGCGCCCCCGCCGGTGGTGCGCGCTCGTTCGGACATGCGCCGCGGGGTGGTGCTCCTCATGATCGGGTTTGGACTCATGATCTTCTTCGGAGCAGTGAACGATTGGGAAGGCGGCGCCTGGGCGCTGGGCATCATTCCGTTCCTGATCGGGGTGGGCTATTTGCTGGTCTGGAAGCTCGAACGTCCTAAAGACAAAGTTCCGCCGTTGCCCTAACATGGGCGCGTGGCGCTAACCGATGCAGACCTCGTCGCCCGCGTTCTTCTTGAGGATGACCACCACGCTTTCGCCGAGCTGGTGCGCAACCACCAGTCGAGCGTCCGGGGTCTGCTCCGCCAGCTCGTCCGCGCCGATGTTTCGCTCGCGGACGATCTTTCGCAGGAAACCTTTCTGCGGGCTTACAAAAACCTTCGCAGCTTTCGCGGGGAAGCCCGTTTTTCGACCTGGCTTTACCGGATCGCCTACAATTGTTTCCGGGAGGAAGCCCGCAAAAGAAAGGAGCTGGTTGGCATCGACGAAGCTCAGTTGGAGGCCGAACATGATCCGCAAACTGTCGATCCAGCTCTCCGCCACGATCTTGCCCACGCTCTCGAATTGCTTCCCGTTCATGAGCGTTCAGCCATCGTATTGTGCTGCCAGAACGGGCTTTCCCACGACGAGGCTTCGCGCGTTCTCGACATTCCGCTCGGCACCGTGAAAACAAATGTGTTGAGGGGACGCGAAAAATTGAAGAAGATGTTGTCGGCGTGGGGTTCTAATTAACATGGACGAGAAAGTTCAGGAAGATTGGCTGGATGCGCGGCTGCGCGATGAAGCGCCGTACCTCGACGATGCCGGCTTCACTTCACAGGTCGTGCAAAAGCTGCCGGCCCGCCATGTCCGCCGCTCCTCTCGCGCCTTGATTCTCCTGGGGCTCACCCTGGCTGCCTGTATCGCGGCCTTCTGGTTTGCCGGCGGAACTTCTTTGGCGTTCGAAGCCTATGCCAACGTTGCGATGATGCCGGTGATGCGGATGCTGGTCTTCGCCGCCGCGATTGGCGTTCTGGTTACCGCCGGCTGTTTGGCCGCGGCCGTCTCGCGTTTGCGCGGACGCTCACGGTAAGATCGCGAACGATTCCCGGGCCTGCTCGACGTCACGCGCAATCTGCGCTTTCAACGACTCGACATCCGCGAACTTCTGTTCCGGCCTGAGATATCTCAGAAAACGAACTTCCATTTCTTCGCCGTAAATCTCGCGGTCGAGATCGAAGAGATGCAATTCGAGAAGGCGCTCTGATTTTTCGCCAGCCACGGTCGGGCGGAACCCAAGGTTCGCCACGCCGCGATGGACCGCGCCGCCCATGCGGGCCTCCGTCACGTACACGCCATTCGGCGGAAACTGCTCGCTGTGCGCGCTCAGATTCGCGGTCGGAAATCCAAGTTTGCGGCCCAGTTGTTCGCCCCGGACCACCGTGCCCAGGATCGTGTATTCCCGCCCGAGCATTTGCGTGGCCTTGACGAGGTTGCCCTCTTCCACCGCTTTCCGGATGGCCGTGCTGCTCACGACTTCGCCGTTCACGCTGACAGCCTGAACGCCGATGACGTTGAATCCCGCCTGTTTCCCCAGTTCTTTCAACAGCTCCAGGTTGCCCGCTCTTCCTTTCCCGAACGACCATTCGTGGCCGACGCAGATTTCGCGCAGCGGTTTCGAATTCTCGACGAGCTGTTGCACGAAATCCTCGGGACTGGTGGCTGCGAACGAGCGATCGAAATGGAGGACGAGCAGATGCCTGACCCCGAGATCGCGGATCAGCGCAATCTTATGCTGCGTCGCGGTGATCAGATGCGGCGCATTGTTCGGCCGGAGAACTTTCACCGGATGCGGATCGAAGGTGACGACGACCGGAGTGCCGTCGGCCTCCTTCGCGTGTTTCGCCGAAGTGGAAATCACGGCCTGGTGGCCAAGGTGGACGCCGTCGAAAACGCCGATCGCGAGGAAAACGGGACCGGGGAGGGTAGCCAGATCGGAGATGGAACGAAGGACCAGCATCGAAAAGTAAGAAGTAAGAATTAAGAAGGATGAATCAAGAACCGGATTTCGCCGGGCGGGATATTTCTAATCCTATTTCCTACTTCTTCCTTCTTACTTTCCTCACGCCCCGCGCATCCGCGAGACTTCGGGCAACGTCAAAATGCGGGAAAGAATATCAACCGGCTCACCGCTCTTCAGCTCTTCCACGGTGATCGCCCCTTCGACGCTGAAGCGCCCCGACTTCGTCCTCCGCAAATCCTTCAGGTGAGCCCCGCAACCGAGGGTTTCGCCGATGTCGTGGGCGTAGGTGCGCACGTAAAAGCCCTTGCTGCAAACCACGCTGAAACCGATCTCGGGCGAAGCGATGCGATCGATCGTGTAGCGATACACATGAACCAAGCGTGGCTCTCGCTCGACCGTCTTTCCCTGGCGCGCCAGTTTGTAGAGCGGGACCCCGCCCTGTTTGATCGCGGAAACCATCGGCGGCATCTGGTAAAAATCGCCGGAGTATTTCTCAAACGCGGCGCGGACCGTCGCGTCATCGAGCGGCGGCACCGGACGTTCCTCCAGGGGAACTCCGGCGCGATCCTGCGTGTCGGTCGTCACTCCGAGAATCATCGTGCCGGAATACTCCTTGTCCTCGCTCATCAGGAGGTCCTGAATTTTCGTTCCCCGGCCGAGGGTGAGGAGAAGCAAACCGGTCGCGATCGGGTCGAGCGTGCCGCAATGCCCCACCTTCTTCATCTGCAAACGCCGCCGGACGATCGCGACGACGTCGTGCGACGTCATCCCCGCCGCTTTGTCCACGAGGAGGACGCCGTCAGGAGTCGCAGTTAATGACATCGCAGATTTCCTTGATAACTTTTTCTTCCGCCTCGGGAAGCGTGCCGCGAACGCGGGTGCCCGCCGCCAGCTTGTGCCCGCCACCGCCGAATTTTTGGCAGATGGCGCCAACATCCACTTCTTCGCTCTTGGAGCGCATGCTCACCCGGACTTTCCCGTCAGCGAGTTCCTCGAAAAAAATCGCCACGATTACTCCCTGGATCGCGCGGATGTGATCGATCAATCCCTCGTTGTCCTCGGGCTTCGCTCCGAGATCGGCCGCGACTTTCAAGCTGAGGCTGAACGTCGCGATTTTGCCGCCGGCTTCGAAACGCATCGTGCCGAGGAGCTCCCGGAGCAGTTCGGTGCGTCGGCGCGGATAACTCTCGTAGAGAAGTTGGCTGACCCGGCCAACGTCCACCCCGCAACCCAGGAGCGCCGCTCCGATCTCAAAGGTGCGCGCCGTCGTGTTCGGATATTGGAACGAGCCGGTGTCGGTGGAAATGGCGACGAAGAGGTTTTCGGCGATGGCGGTGTCGAGCGGCAATCCCTGGCTGGTGATCAGTTCGAAAAGAATTTGTCCGGTGGCCGGCGCGGTGGCGTCGATATAGACCAGGTCTCCGTAACCGGGGTTGCTCGGATGATGATCGATATTGATCCAGGTTTTGGCGCTGCGCACGAGCTCCGTCGACGTTCCCAGGCGGCTCTGCGTGGCGGTGTCGAGGGCGATCGCCACGTCGAAATCCTGCGCTTCACTCAGAGGCGTCTGGAGAAACTCGCCGCCGGGCAGGAAGCTGTATTTCTCCAGGAGTCCATCTTCGTTTCGGACCATCACCTTCTTTCCGAGCTTCGACAGAGAAAGGCCCAGGCCAAGCTGGCTGCCGAGCGCGTCACCATCCGGGCGGACATGGCTGAGGACAGCGAACGTTTGCTGCGAACGCAGGACCGCCCCGATTTCGTCGAAACTCGCTTGCTTCATTCCTTTTCCGGCGTCTCGATTTGCTGCAAAATTTCGAAAACGCGGGCGCCGCGTTCGATGGAATCGTCGAGGTGAAAAACAAGATGAGGCGTGTATTTCAAGGTCACGCTTTTGGCGAGGGCGGCCTGGAGAACGACGCGGTTTTCCTCGAGCTTGGCCATGGCCGCGGCGGCCTCGCCTTTCTTGCCCAGAACGCTGACATACGCGTGGGCGTGTTTCAGGTCCGGAGTGACGTCCACCTGGTTGAGCGTCACGAGGACGTCGTCAAAAGTCATTTCGCGCGTGATGATGCTGCTGAGCTCGCGTTTCAGGAGCTCATTCACGCGGAGTAATCGATGTTTCATGAGGAAAGTTGAGAGTTGAGAGTTTGTAGTTGAGAGTTCGAACGGCCTCCCAGCGGCTCTCAACACTCAACTAAAAACTCTCAACCATCAGAGTTTCTGCGCGATGGCCTCGAGTTGATAGCACTCGATGATGTCGCCCACTTGATATTCGCTAAAGTCGCCCAGCTTGATGCCGCACTCGAGGCCGACGCGAACTTCTTTCACGTCGTCCTGGAAACGGCGAAGAGTGGAAAGCCCGCCGTCGTAAACCGGCTGACGTTTCCGCAGCACGCGCGCCCGCGCCGTGCGGGCGATGCGGCCGTCGGTGACGAGGCAGCCCGCCACGATTCCCTTGCTCAACTTGAAGACCTGCTTCACTTCGGCATGACCGATCACCGTCTCGCGATGTTCCGGATCGAGCAGACCCGCCATCGCTTCCTTCATCTGGTCGATGAGTTCGTAAATGATGCTGTAAAGTTTGACCTGCACGCCTTCGCGTTTGGCCGCGTTCACGGCCATGCTTTCAACCTTGATGTTGAAGCCGACCACGACCGCGTTTGATGCACTGGCCAGGAGAATGTCGGATTCCGAGATCGGCCCCACGCCGGAATGAATGATTTCGAGGTCGATCTTCTTGCTCTCGATTTGCTCCAACGCTCCCGTCAACGCTTCGAGCGAGCCCTGCGCGTCGCACTTCAGGACAATCCGGAGATGCTTCTTGCCATCGGCCGCTTCGAGCAAACTTTCGAGAGTGGCGCGTTGCGGCGCACTAAGTTTGTCGGCGCGCCGGTCGAGGAGACGCTCTTCGCTCAACGTTTTCGCCGACCGTTCCGATTCCATCACCAAAAACTCATCACCCGCCTGGGGAAGACCGCTGAAGCCGAGCACTTTCACCGGAGTGGAAGGACCTGCTTCCTTGATCGGCTTGCCGCGGTCGTCCATGAGCGATTTCACTTTGCCGCCGTAATCGCCGCAGATAAATGGGTCGCCAATTTTCAGGGTCCCCATTTGCACAATCACCGTCGCGGTCGGACCGCGTCCCGGTTCAACCTGCGCTTCAATCACGGTGCCGCGCGGAGTCGCGGTGGGCGACGCTTTCAAATCCTCTACCTCCGCGAGCGCTGACATGTTCTCCAGGAGCTGGTCAATGCCGATGCCCTTCGTCGCTGAAACCGGCACCACGATCGTATCGCCGCCCCAATCTTCCGGAGTCAGCTCGCGGTCCTGGAGCTGTTTTTTTACCCGGTCGATGTTCGCTCCCGGTAAGTCGATCTTGTTGATCGCCACCATGATCTTCACGTGGGGCGCCGCCTTGGCGTGGCTGATCGCCTCCAGAGTTTGCGGCATCAGGCCGTCATCGGCCGCCACGACAATCACGACGATGTCGGTGACATGCGCTCCCCGGGCCCGCATCGCGGTGAACGCGGCGTGGCCCGGAGTGTCGAGAAAAGTAATCCGCGTCCCCTTGTAATCGACGGTGTAGGCGCCGATGTGCTGCGTAATTCCGCCCGCTTCCCCGGCGGCGACGCGCGTCTTGCGGATGGCGTCCATCAATGAGGTTTTGCCGTGATCGACGTGGCCCATGAAGGTAATGATCGGGCCGCGGGTCTTGAGTTCTTCTTCCTTCTCGATCACCGGCGGCGGGGGTGCGACCACCACCTGTTCTACCTTGTGAACGCCGCCCCCTTTTTCCCGGCGTTCCATTTCGAAAACGAACCCGTGCTTTTGGCAAATCTGGGTGGCGATGTCCGGCTCGATCGTCTGGTTGATATTGACGAAAATGTTGAAGTCGGTCATCAGCTCCTTGATCAGCTGAAACGGCTTCACACCGAGTTGCGTCGCCAATTCCTTGACGATGATCGGCGGCTTGATGTGAATGATCTTTTGCTCGACCTCGGGCTCGGCTGCGCTCGTCTCGGTTGGAGCGGCCTCGGCTGCCGGCTCGGGCGGCGGAGGTGGCGGTGCTGCCGGCTTTGGTGGAGCAACCGGCTCGGGCGTCCGAATCCGGGAAATGGGAGGGAGGAACGATTTGGTGGCCCCGCCCTCGGCCCGCTTGGGCCGCGGCTTCTTTTCGTCGATCAACGACACCGTCTCCATCACCTGTTTCGGCGCTTTCGGGGCCTCAGGCGTTTTCGGCTCGGTCGTTACCTTGGCTGGTGCCGCAGCGGGCTTTCGCGCTGGTTCGGATGGCTTGGCCGGCGCTTGAGTGGAGGCCTTTGGCTTGGCCGGCGCCGCTGCCTCTTCCTTGGCGCTCTTGGTTTCCTTGCGCTTGGGCTCAGGCGCCGGGGGCGACGAGACGGCGGCCTTGACCGGTCCGCCACGGGACGGACCCGCCGGGGCGGGTTTGCGTGCGGTCGTGGCCTTCCGCGCTGTGGTCTTGGTCGTCGCTTTCGTTGGCATTTAGGCTCCTGGAAAAAAAATTATTCATGGCCGGCTGGTTAGGCGGACCAATTTATTGCGCGGCCGGGGTCTCCTGGTGAACGGCCTCATGAATTTCACGCGCCTTCTCCGCATCCACGGAAAGAATATCGACCAGGTCCTCGACCGCCGCGTCCCGCAATCCCTCGAGGTTAGTGAAACCTGATTTAACGAGAGTGAGCGCCTGCTCCTGGGTAATCGGCAGCCCGGCCGCGAGCGTTTGGGCCGCCTGCGCGACCTTTTGCTCGACCTGATGCGTCGCCGTCGTGTCGCGGTCGATATTGATTTCCCAGCCGGTCAGGCGCGAGGTTAACCGCGCGTTCTGGCCTTTCTTTCCGATCGCGAGCGAAAGCTGATCTTCATCGACGGAAATCTGGACGCTCTTCTTCTCCGGATCGAAGACGAGGTTCTTCACCTTGGCCGGCTTGAGCGCTTCGAGGACGAATTCCTTCGGATCGGAGCTCCACCGGATGATGTCGACCTTCTCGTTGTTCAATTCCCGGACGATGTTCTTGACCCGGGACCCGCGCATTCCCACGCAGGCGCCGACCGGATCGACCTTTTCGTTCGCGCTCATCACCGCGATCTTGGTGCGGTAACCCGCTTCACGGGCGATGCCGCGGATCTCGACCGTGCCGTCGTTGATTTCGCTCACTTCCAGCTCGAACAGGCGCCGCACAAAATTTGGGTGGCTTCGCGAAACGATGATCTCCGGGCCGCGGATGCCGTTCTCGACCGCCACCACATAGGCGCGGAGGCGATCGCCGACGTTGTAATCTTCCACCACCACGCGTTCCCGCTGCGGCATGATCGCTTCGAACTTCCCGAGATCGAGAATCACGTCGGAGCGATCGAAACGGCGGACCGTTCCGCTCACGATTTCGCCGGCGCGATCCTTGAACTCCTCGTAAATCATTTCCTTCTCGACCTGCCGAATGCGCTGCATCATCGCCTGCTTGGCGGTCTGGGCCGCGATCCGTCCGAAATTCTTCGGGGTCACTTCCACTTCCACCTCTCCGCCCACGGCGGCGTTTGGGTCGAGCCGCTGCGCCTTGGCCAGGGAAATTTCGTCCGCGGGGTTTGTTACGTTGTCGACCACGAGCAGCTTCGCCAGGGCGCGGATCTCACCGGTCTTGGGATTGATGTCGATGCGCAGGTCGCGCGAGGCGCTCACGCTCTTTTTGGAGGCCGAGAGAAGGGCATTGGAAACGGCCTCGAGCAGGATCTCGCGCTTGATCCCGCGCTCGCGCTCCAGGTAATCCAGCATGGCAATAAACTCGGCGTTCATAAATGCATTAGCCCGCAGACTAAAAAGAGTGGGACACCAGCTCCCACTCCCTCAGCGCGGACTAGGCGCTCAACCTAATTTTTGAGGGGCCTTTCGTCAAGGGAGGAATCCGGCGCTCTGCCATTGGACGTTGGGCGTTGGACGTTGGACGTTGGACGTTACGATGTCCCGCACGGCCGCGTTCGTTTTGGTACTTCTTTGCTGGGCAGCGATTTACCTGCCCGGGCTCGGGTCGTTGGAGATCAAGGGCGAAGAGGGCCGGCGCATCCTTCCCGCGGTAACTATGATCGAATCGGGGAACTACCTCGTTCCGCAGGTCGGCAGCGAGCCCTACTTCCGCAAACCGCCTCTCGTGAACTGGCTGGTCGCGGCCTCCTTCAAACTTACCGGCGTTCGCAATGAATGGACGGCCCGGCTGCCATCCGTCCTCTGTGTCCTGGTTGTCGCGCTGGCGTTCCTCACGGTCGCGCGTCGCAGCCTCGGTCCGAACGGCTCGCTCTTCGGCGCGCTTATTTGGCTGGTGAACTTCGGGATAATCGAAAAGGGCCGGCTCATCGAGATTGAAGCGCTTTACGTTTCGCTTTTCGGACTGGCGCTTGTCTGCTGGCTCAGTTGGTGGCAGCAACGTCGATCGTTATGGCTCACCTGGACGGTGCCCTGGATTTTTCTCGGGCTCGGCTTGCTCGCGAAAGGGCCGCTCCACCTGCTGTTTTTCTACGCGGTCGTCATCGCCGTTCTCTACCGCGCTGGGGAGCTGCGGAAACTACTGACGCCGGCGCATTTTCTCGGGCTCCTCATCATGACGGGAATCTTAGCCGCATGGGCGGTCCCGTATTGGCAGATGATGCGCGGCTCTGACGTCGCCGGAAACTGGTCGGCGCAATTGACCGGGCGTTTCACTGGCGATGATTTCAAGCTTGGAAGCTGGCTCCTGAACATTCCCCGTGGTCTCGCCTATTTTCTTCCGTGGACCTTGCTCCTGCCACTGGTCGGTAAAACCAAATGGGGGAGGGACGAGGATCGAAGCCTGGCGCACGGACTCGCCTGGGGTGCGGCGGTGCCGTTCCTTCTCGTCAACTTGTTGCCGGGAGCGTTGCCACGCTATTCGATGCCTGCGCTGGTTCCCGCCTGCTGGCTCATGGCCATGATCCTGGCCGCGCCGGAGGTGCAATGGCGCGGAAAAATTCTGACGGAACAGCGGCGCCGCCGGTGGGTAGTTTCGATGGCCATCGCCGCCGGAATCCTGTTGTGCCTCTATGCCGTGGCGGTCGTGCCGCAGCTGCAACGGCGGGCAAAAGTGAAACCGATCGCGGCCAAGATCGATCGTCGCGTGCCGGAAGGAGAGTTGCTCTATGCGCTCGATCCGGATTACCAGCCGTTCCTGTTTTATCTGCGCACTCGCGTGGTTTACGTGAACCGGCTGGAGGAAGTGCCGGCGAACGCCCGCTATTTGTTGCTCCAACCGGAGCGGGAACGCGAGGTGTTGGAGAGCCAGCGCTGGTTGCCGTTGCGCGTCCAGGCGATCGAACGCATCACCGATTACCGGAACCACACGATCGTTTTGGCGAAGGTAGGCGAGTAAATGGAGACGGCACGCCTTCGTGCCGTGATAGGGAAGCCTGGCGTTTTCAAACAGCCAATGGAGCCGGCGCGCCCGCTCATTGGAGCCGGCTCGCCTTCGAGCCGGGGAGGGGCAGCGTCGCCTCATCCAACGGCACGAAGGCGTGCCGTCTCCATTGTCGATGGCGAGCCGTCTCCAACGTCCGTTTGACAACCGCGGGAAATCCGTTTTCGTTAGCATGCTAACTATTCGTTATGCCGCCGCCCAATATCAGTGAACTCGGTCTCGTGCTCTTCGGCACCGCCCGGGCCTGGCGCACCAGGCTCGATCGGCGCCTGCGCCCGCTCGGCTTGAGCCAGGGCAAATGGCGAACCCTCATTCATCTCTCCCAGGGCGGGAATAAGCTCACCCAAAAGGAAATCGCGGAACGAATGGGAATTGAAGGCGCGACTCTCGCCGGTTTGCTCGACCGCCTGGAAAATGACGGCTGGGTCGAACGCCGCGGCTCGGAGGAAGATCGCCGCTGCAAAACCGTCCACCTGCAACGCCGTTCCAAGGCGGTCCTGGACAAGATTTTCAATACCGCCCACGATTTGCGGGCCGAACTGATCGAAAATATTCCGAAGCCTGATCTCGAGACCTGTATTAGAGTGCTCTCGAAAATCAGGGACAAGGCGGAACGGCCCGCGAATGGCGCGCGCAATGGTCACTCCGGCCTGACGAAACGAAACAGCTTGTCATGACGACCTTGGCCAAAGGCAATCTTCTCGCGCGCGACGCCGTGGGCAAACTCGAGCATCGTTTTGGCCGCCGGAAACTCTACTGGGGTGGGGGCTTCATCCTCCTGGTGGCGTTGCTCCTGACGGTGCGAACGGTTGCCAACCGGCCAAAACAAAAGCAGCCACCCGGGCCCCGCGTGGTGACGACGGCGAAAGTCATCACTCAGGACGTGCCGCTCTACCTGGACGAAATCGGCAGCACGGCCGCTTACGAAACGGTGCAGATCCAGGCCCAGGTCAGCGGACAAATTGTTTCCCGCGAATTCAAGGACGGCGCCGACGTGAAGAAGGGCGACCTCCTTTTCCTGATCGATCCGAAACCTTACGAAGCCGCGCTCGCCTCCGCGCAGGCTGACCTGGCGTTGAGTCAGGCGACGTTCAAACGCCAGGAGGAGCTGAAAGCAAAGAACGTTACCGCCAGCCAGGAATGGGACACGGCCCAGGCCAATGCGCGCCGATCCGAAGCCGCGGTCGCAGCGGCGCAGGTGAATCTCGACCGTTGCTACATCAAATCGCCGATCGATGGCCGCGCCGGTCTGCGCAACGTCGACATCGGGAATGTCGTCGGGCCGGGTGGGACAACGCCGCTGCTCACGATCATGGGTATGGACCCGATCTACACCGACTTCACGGTCGCGGAGCCGGACCTGCCACTCGTTAGGCGATATCTCAATAATCCGAATCTCAAAGTCGTGACGGACGCCGAGGAGGACAACATCGAACCGCGTGCCGGCACTCTCTACTTTATAGATAACGCGGTTCAAGCCGGCGCTGGGACCGTGAAACTTCGCGGCGTGACTCCGAACCCCGACCGCGCCCTCTGGCCTTCGCAGTTCGTGAAAGTGCGTTTGATTCTCGACGTCTTGAAAGACGCCAAGCTCATCCCGAGCACGGCCGTCCAGATCGGGCAGAACGGCCCCTATGTTTTCGTCGTGAAACCGGATTCGACCCTGGAGCTGCGGCAGGTGAAACCGGGTCAGCGGCAGAGCGACCTCACTGTCATCACCGACGGCGTGCAGATGGGGGAGATGGTCGTCACCTCCGGGCAGCTTCAGTTGTCGCCCGGGATGAAGGTAAATCCGCGTCCCGATGAATCGAATAGCGGCGAAAAACCGGCGGGTTCATCGGCCGGGAGCGCGGGTCACTAGGCCATGAGCGATTACGACGAGGGCACCGCGCCGCCGGGCGAACCCGGCGAGCACCGCGACGGCGTGCCGGGCGAGAAAACGCCAGGCGGCAAGCTCGTCCAATTTTCCTCGGGCCTTTCCAAGCCCTTCATCCAACGCCCGGTCATGACGATGCTGCTGACGGCGTCGCTGATCGTCTTCGGCATCCTGACTTTCCGGCAGCTGGCGGTCAATGACCTGCCGGCCGTCGATTATCCCGTCATCTCCGTTTCCGCGAGTTATCCGGGAGCAAACCCCGAGACGATGGCGAACACGATCGCGACGCCGCTCGAGAAACAATTCACCCAGATTCCCGGCCTGACGCTGACCACCAGCTCCAGCACGCAGGGGTCGACCAACATCACCCTCCAGTTCGATCTCGATAAGAGCATCATCGACGCCTCGACCGATGTGCAGGCCGCCATCCAGCGCGCCAGCGGGCAGTTACCTAACGACCTGCCCAGCCCGCCTCGGTTTGAAAAATCGAACCCGAACGATTCGCCGGTCATGTATATCGCGCTGACCAGCGATACGCTGAGTGACGGCGACCTTTACAAATACGCGACCTCTCAGGTCCAGCAGCGGATCAACATCCTGCCCGGCGTCTCACAGGTCCAGATTTTCGGCGTCAAGAGCGCGATCCGCATCAAGGTCGATCCTTCGGCGCTCGCCTCCCGCAACATCACGCTCGACGAACTCTCCACCGCGGTCCGCTCCGGCACCTCGTATTCCGGCGCCGGACAATTCGACGGAAAAAACACCTCGCTGGTTCTGCGCCCCAACGGCCAGATCTCCGATGCGGAGGGCTACCGAAATCTCATCATCGCTCGCGGCAAAGACGGAGCGCCGGTCTATTTGCGCGATGTCGCGAACGTAGTCGACAGCGTTCAGGACGAGCGCCTTTCTCGTAAATTTTTTGCGCGCGGCTTTAACCCACCGGCGTCCACGATTGTCCTCGCGGTTTCACGCCAGGCCGGGGCGAATGCGGTGGAGGTCGCGCGTTCCATCAATGGCCTCGTGCCGCAAATGCGCCTCGAGCTGCCGGGATCGATCAACCTGATCCCGACTTTCGACCGCTCGCTCAGTATCGTCCATTCGGTCTCCGATGTGCAGGCGACGCTTTTCATCGCGTTCATTCTCGTGGTCCTGGTGATCTTCGTCTTTCTGGGCCGCGTGCGGGACACGCTCATCCCGGTCGTAGCTCTGCCCTTGTCCATCCTGCTGACGTTCCTCGTCATGTGGGCGCTCAACTATTCGATTAACAACCTCACCCTGATGGCGCTCACCCTTGCCATCGGCTTCCTCGTGGATGACGCGATCGTGTTCCTGGAAAACGTCGTCCGCCGGGCGGAACACGGGGAATCGATCTACCGCGCGACGCTCAATAGCGCCGGCGAAATCTCTTTCACGATTCTATCCATGACGCTTTCCCTGGCGGCGGTCTTCATTCCGCTTGCCTTCATGCCGGGATTGCTCGGGCGAATCTTTCGCGAGTTTGCGATCACGATCATCGTGGCGATTTTCGCGTCGGGTCTGGTTTCGCTCACGCTGACGCCTCTCATGTGCGCGCGGCTTCTGCGCGAGCATCACGCCGGTGAGCGCAAGACCTGGATGGAGCGTTTCACCGACAGTTTCTTCCAGCCGATCCGCGCCTTTTATAGCCGGTCGCTTGACTGGTTTCTTGATCACGGCTGGCTGGCGGTGCCAATCCTCATCGCCTGCGGCGTCGGCGTCTGGTTCTTCTTTTCTTCCCTGCCGTTCACGCTTTTGCCGACCGGAGACAGCGGCGTAATTCGCGGCGCTTTGCTCATGCAGGAAGGCGCCTCGCCCCAGCAACAGCGCGCCATGCAGGAAAAACTCGATCCGATTCTTCAGGCGAATCCCGCCGTGGATAAATACTTCACCATCGCCGGCAGCGGACGCGCCGGGTCCTCCGGGATTTTTTGCGTTCTGTTTTTGAAGGACGCCAAGGAGCGGAAACCGATCGAAGAAGTGGCGATGGAACTGCGCCAAACCCTCAACCAGATCCCGGGCATTTTTCCGACCCTGAATCCGGGGCCGGTTCTCCAGATCAACATCGGCGCGAGCGGCAGCCAATTCGGACGCTACAGTTACACGATCAGCGGGATCGACCCGGACGAGGTTTACGCCGCGGCCGATAAGCTCGGCGAGAAGTTGAAGAGCTACGAGGGTTTTGCCGCGCCGCCGCGGTCGAACCTGTTTCGCAACCAGCCGAACCTCGATATCAACGTCGATCGCGACCGGGCCAGCATGTATGGCGTTTCCATCACCAAACTCCAGGGATTGCTGCGCGCCGCTTATTCCCAAAACTACGTCTATCTGGTCAAGCAGCCGGACGACCAATACCAGGTCATCCTCGAAGTGGACGACGCCGATCGGTCGAAGCCGGAAGATTTACGCCAGCTCTACATCCGCCCCGAGGGCAAGGACACCCTCATCCCGATCCGGACGCTGACGAAGTCGACGACGAATCTTGGCCTGCAGGCGGTCAATCACCTCAATCAATTTACCAGCGTCACTTTCGGATTCGATACCAAGCCCGACGCGCCGCTCGGCGACGTGACCAATTTCATCGAGAAAACCGCGGCCGAAGTCCTCCCGCCGACGGTAAAGGGCGAGATGCAGGGCGAAGGCCTTGTCCTGCAACAGCTCTTCAAAGCGTTGCCCTTTCTCGTCCTCGCGGCGGTCTTTGTCATGTACGTCATCCTCGGAATTCTTTACGAGAGTTACGTTCATCCGGTCACCGTGCTCTCGACCCTCTTCCCGGCGGTCGTGGGCGGTCTGCTTACTCTCTGGCTCTTCAATTCAACGCTCTCGCTTTATTCCGTGATCGGTTTGTTCCTGCTCATGGGCATCGTGAAAAAGAACGGCATCATGATCGTCGATTTCGCACTGCATCGGATCGATGAAGGCTACGATTTTCGGACCGCCATTCACGAAGCGAGCGTCGAACGTTTCCGCCCCATCATCATGACAACGCTGGCCGCGTTAATGGGCGCGGTCCCGCTAGCGCTCGGCTACGGCGCCGACGGATCATCGCGCCGTCCGCTCGGTCTCGTGATTGTTGGAGGCCTGATCGTTTCGCAGCTCATCACTCTTTACATCACGCCCGTGATCTACCTCGCGCTGGAGTGGTTCCAGGAGAACGTTCTCGATCGCGTCCCGTTCCTGCGCAGCGGCCACATGCACCACGAGTCCGACATGGGTGGGGGTTCGTCGCCCGCCGGAGTCGGTGCGAAGGAGTCCGCACCGGCGAGTGCGAGCTAAGTTCTGCGCCAGTCGTCGTTTCGCGTCTTTCCCCGGAGCACTTGCCTTTTAGTTGGAGGACAAGGCTCGGGACTGATAGACTCCACGGCGTGTTCTCCGTTCGGCTCCTCCTTGCAGCGATGCTGCTTATCCCCCTCCAGGTTCGAGCCACCACTTATATCGTGACCACCCTCTCCGACACTGGACCGGGCTCGCTTGCCCAGGCGATCCTGGATGCCAATTCGCACCCGAACGCTTCGGCCAGCGATCGTGACCGCATCCATTTCGCCATTCCCGGCTCCGGCGTTCAGACCATCCTGGCACTCGAGCCGTTTCCCGCGATCACCGATCCGGTCGTGATCGATGGATTTACCCAGGCCGGCGCGCTTCCAAACAGTAATCCCGTCGGGCAGGGTTTGAATGCAAGTTTGAAGGTCGAGCTCGATGGCAATTTCATCAGCTTCCTGGGAAGTGCGTTAATGATCACCGGCGGAAATACGACTGTTCGTGGTTTGATTATCAACCGTTTTGATAGCGGCATTACTTGTCAGGGAGGGAGCGGGAATACGATACAAGGTAACTTTATTGGAACCGATCCAACAGGGACGTTCGCACCGATTGTCGGCACTCTCGCCAGGGAACCGCGCCAGATTAACGGCGTTGTGCTCGATAATTGCCGGGCATCCCGGATAGGAGGGCAGCAGCCAGCCGAGCGGAACCTGATCGCGGGGAATGAATATTACGATACCTATATTACCGGGCCGGGGGCGACGGACAACATCGTGGAAGGAAACCTCCTGGGCACGAAGGCCTCTGGGATGGCGGTCCTTCAAGGTGCGGGCGGCTATGGGGTTTATTTGGAAAATGCCGCTTCCGCAAACCTCATCGGCGGCACCGCGCTCGCCGCGCGAAACGTGCTTTCGTCCAGTGAGTCCACGGGTGGAAATTACATCGGTGTTAATTTTGCGGGCGCCAAGGACGGCAATCTTGCGACCTTCGGAAATCTCGTGAAGGGCAATTTCTTCGGCTTGGATGTGACCGGGAAGGGGATCGTCGACACGGAGGGAACCCCGACCGGCATTGGCATCATCGTGACCGGTCACCATAACGTGATTGGCGGAACGGAGCCTGGCGCGCGCAACGTCATCTCGGGTAACCGGGTGGGCGGAATCATCATTGGCGGCGCCCTGGATGGTGAAGAAGCGACGGAGAATGTGATCCAGGGTAATTTCATTGGCACGGACGAATCCGGCGTCCTGCCCCTCGGCAATGGACGTTACGGAGTGGAGTTCAATTTCCTGGCCCACGACAATTTGCTTGGAGGCACCGAACCTGGCGCCGGCAATCGCATCGCGTTTACTTCGGCTGGCCCCATTGACTTTCCCGCAGGGACGGGAATCGCGGTTTATCAGGGATTCAATTCGGTGCCGAGCGCCACTGGCAACGCGATTCTCGGCAACCTCGTTTACGGCAATGAGGAGCTCGGAATTGATCTTGGGACTGATCATCCAACTTCGAACGATCCGGGCGACACGGACACTGGCGCGAATAATCTTCAAAATTATCCCGAGCTGACGTCGGCTGATTTCGAAGCCAACACCGTGAGGATCCGCGGAGCCCTGAACAGCATGGCCACTCAGAGTTATCGGGTTGAATTCTTCGGCGATTCGGTGGCAGATCCTTCTGGATTCGGCGAGGCGAAAGTTTTCCTCGGCGCTGCCAACGTTCTGACGGGTCCGGATGGAACAGCCACGCTGGATTTTGCCTGGCCTTGTCCCGCCGGACTTAGAACGGTCACCGCCACCGCCACCGATTCCGGCGGAAACACATCTGAGTTTTGCCGGAACCTCTCTGTCGCCGGAACCCCCGCTCCGCAGGTCTTGAATATCTCAACCAGGGTGCGGGTGCAGACGGGTGACAATGTGTTGATCGGCGGCTTTATCGTTACCGGGACAGACTTCAAGAAGGTACTCGTTCGCGCGATCGGGCCTTCTCTTTCCGCTTCCACCAACCCCTTGGCGGATCCAAGGCTGGAGCTTTACCAGGGCGGTATCCAGCTCGCGAGTAATGATAACTGGAGAGACACGCAGGCGGCTGAGATTGAAGCGACCGGACTTGCCCCGAGCCATAACCTGGAATCGGCCATCGTGCGGACGCTGGCGCCGGGTGCTTATACAGCGGTCGTGCAGGGCGTTAACAATATAACGGGCATCGGGCTCGTTGAAGTTTATGACGTGAACCAGGTGGCGATCTCGGAAATCGCGAACATCAGCACGCGAGGATTTGTCGAAACCGGTGACAACGTCATGATCGGCGGCTTGATCCTTCGTCCCGCCGGCGGAGGAAATGCGACTGTGGTCGTGCGCGCTCTCGGCCCTACCCTGAGCAATTTTCAAATCGCGGGTGCCTTGCAGGACCCGACCCTCGATTTGGTTAACTCCGATGGTGGAGTGATCGGCTCGAATAACAACTGGAAGGATATGCAGCGGGCCGAAATCGAGGCGCTGGGTCTTGCGCCCGGCGATGATCGCGAGTCGGCGTTACTCCAAGCAATTTCGCCCGGCAATTACACCGCGATCGTGCGCGGCGCGAATAACACCACCGGCGTGGGGTTGGTTGAAGTTTATAAGTTGCCGTAATTGAGCTGGAGCCTCGCGGCCTGCGAATGGCTCTGGTTAAAGTGGGAGCGACGGCGTCTTTCCATTTGGGCGGAAAAAGAACGGCATCATGATCGTCGACTTCGCTCTCCACCGGATTGATGAAGGTTACGATCTTCGCACCGCGATTCATGAAGCGAGCGTCGAACGTTTTCGCCCCATCATTATCACAACCCTGGCCGCGTTGATGGGGGCGGTGTCGCTCGCGCTCGGCTACGGCGCCGACGGATCATCGCGCCGTCCGCTCGGTCTCGTCATCGTTGGCGGCTTGATCGTTTCGCAGCTCATCACTCTTTACATCACGCCGGTGATCTACCTCGCGCTGGAGTGGTTCCAGGAGAACGTTCTCGATCGCGTCCCGTTCCTGCGCAGCGGCCATATGCACCACGAAGCCGACACCGCCACCGGGGCGACAAAAGGGTTACAGCCATCCTCAGTTAGTATTCAGTAATTGGGCCCAGCACGGCGGGCAGCGCTTCGTGGGGACCAGGCTTCGCGGGTATTCCTCCGCCCGCTACCGATCATCCAAATTCACGCTTTGACTTCTCTGTTTGATACGTATTAAATCCGCGCGTCCGATGCATATCTCCCGTTTCTTATTGGTGGGATGCGGCTCACTGATTGCCTTTACCGGAAATACCTTGGCAGGTCCTTCTCCCACCCCCACGCCGACGCCAATCATATTCGATGAGGCCGTCTCGCGCCTCGTGGCGGATCCAATTCGTCCTCGGGTTTACGCGAGCAGCTCCGGCCGCGTCATCGTGATCGATACGACTACGATGAGTATTATTAAAAGCGTATCGTTCGGAGCGGCTCCTGAAGGCCTGTCCATTTCTGTTGATGGATCAAAGTTGTGGATTGCAGACGCGGGAGGAGACCCCGGCATCAGAGTGCTGGACTTGAATACTCTCGAGAGGTTACCAAGTCTGCCGGTCCCCTTGCAGTTGTCAGATGTTGAAGAAGGCTTAGGCGGTCGCCTTTATGTGACTCCGCTTTCCGGCTCCCCCCGGGTTTGGCAGGTTGATGCAAACACCGGTGCCTTTCAGGCGCCGTTGGGAGGAAACCACCAATCCGTCGACGGTCGTTTGGAGATCAGTCCTGATCGGAATATATTGTTTTACGGTGATGGCGCCGCCGGGACATGCTCTACCTTGAATAAGTTTAAGGTAGCGACTGAAAACGCGTCTCTTCTTCAGGAAGTCGCGTTTTGCGCAAGCTTTGCCAGCATTGCCGCGGATCTGAAACTCAGCCATGGCGGCCAGCTGATCGTATATCCAATGGGCAGGGGGAATGGTTCGCCTCCGTACACGACGTTTGAGATTCCGACCGCCGACCTCACAAGCGTCAATGGAACGTTTAACGTGGGTGCCCGCCCCGGACCGGCGGTTTTCAGCAATGATGACACGCTCCTATATCATGGGGCCTACACCCAAAGTGCGATCAAGATCTTTGATACAGCGACGTTTAACCTGGTGGGAACGATCTCTCTGCCGCATGGCATTGACGGACGTCAACTTGCCATAGATCGCTCTGGTCGCTGGCTTTTCGCTTCCACCGGCACGAATGTCGGTCCAACTGGGTTGCGAGTGTTCGATACTGGACGGAGCGATGTAGTTCCCACTGCGGCGCTCCGCAATGTTGCAACCCGGCTGCGCGTTGGTCTCGGTGACAATGCCTTGATCGGCGGAGTCATTATCACAGGCACTAACCCCAAGCGGGTAATCATCCGCGGGATCGGACCTTCGTTGAGTGCGGTCAATGACAGGTTGCCGGATCCGATCATCGAATTGCATCAGGGTGACGCGGTTATCGCGACAAATGACAACTGGAAGCTAAGACCTGACGGCAGCAATCAGCAGGTTGAGATTGAAGCCACGGGCCTGGCACCAACGAATGATTTGGAATCGGCTCTGGTGGCGATCCTTAATCCCGGGGCGTACACGGCGATTTTGCGCGGGCAGGGCAACACCACCGGCGTGGGGGTGGTTGATGCCTACGATTTAGACCCGGCCGCGGATTCCACTTTAGCGAACATCAGTACGCGGGGCCTGGTCGATACGGGGGACAATGTGATGATCGCCGGAATCATTGTTGGGCCTGCTAATGGTGCGAATGGGAAAATTGTCGTGCGCGCCTTGGGCCCTACGTTAAGTGATTTCGGGATCCAAGGGGCGCTGCAGGATACAACGCTGGATTTGATTAATTCCTACGGTGTGACACTTCGATCGAACAACGATTGGAGAGACACACAGGAAGCCGAAATCGAAGCGTTGGGTCTTCAGCCCCCAAACGATCGTGAATCGGCATTACTGCAGACAATTGCGCCCGGTAGCTACACGGCGATCGTGCGCGGTGCAAGTAACACAACGGGCGTCGGGTTGGTTGAAGTTTACAAGCTGCAGTGACCCGAAAAATTGACCGCGGATGGGGAAAGGTGTGACGTGAGGTGGATCGGCCGCCGTTACCTTGACATCGCCCGCAGGGCGACGGCTACAGAAGAAATCGGCGGTTTGCCCTTCGGTTGGACTCAGGGCCTTGAGCCTGTCGAAACGGGAAAGCGCCGTCCCTACCATTTTTTATCCGTGAAATCCGCGTGATCCGCGGTTGACCATTTCGCGTCGCCCCCAGGGCGACGGCTACAGAAGAATGGGCGGTTTAGAAAGCGCCCCTCCTTGTCCGGACGGCGCAGCACGCCTTCCCCACCATCGAGCTGAGCGCTCGATCCACCTCGATCATCCGCGATATCCGCGTAATCCGCGGTCCAACAACCTCTTCGACTGCGCTCTCCATTCGAAAGTTGCTTACCTATTTTCCCGCAGATTAAGAAATTAGCTTCACAAAAATACGAACACCTGGCCTCCATCACCCGAATCAAGGGCAGGACATTCGCCCACGCCTTCAGGGCAGAGCTCCAATCCACGTCAGGAAAATTGCTCAACCTGCATCCGAAAGGACACCTCTATGAAATATTACAGACTCATCCGCGCGACCGCGGCTTCCACTTGTCTCCTGCTTGGAGCAGCCTTCGCCTGGAGCGCGATCAGCTCCACCACGAACCCGCGAGCCGCCACTCCAACCCGAAATTCGGCAGCCGCTTCAGCAGTGACGATTAATCCGGTTGCCGTAGCAGCGTTCAACAATCTTCGGAAATCCAGCCGGTCCGAGATCACCGGTGAGGTCTCGCGCCAAACCGGCAATTATCGGTTCGTTCGCGCTTCCGGCGGAGTCCTGGCGACCGCCGATAAATCAACGACGCCGCAAACTCGCGCGAAAGCGTTCCTGGCCGCGCACGGCGCATTAATCGGAATGAGCGATCCGGAGCGCGCCTCCGCCACCGCCGGTAACGATCTCCAGGCCGCGGCGCCGACGACCGACTCGATCGGGATGACGCACGTGAGATTGAATCAGTTCTATCACGGCATTCCAGTCTTTGGCGCGCAGGTCGTCGTCCACATGAACGACCAGGGAATCACAGGCGTGAACGGAGATTATGTCGGCCGGATTTCGGCCGGGACGGTTCCGTATGTTACGGAGGCTTCAGCTCTCGAAGCGGCCATGAGTGCGCTGCAAAAGACGGGAGCCGGTGAGAAATGGAAGGTGGCGAAAGTTGAGACCGTCATTTATCCCGCCGGTTTGCTCGAAGGACGGCCGGTGGTTAGCCGGCTGGCCTATTCCGTCACCGCGACGGGAGAAAGATCGGCCGAGCAGGTCCTGGTCGATGCGGGAACAGCGGCGGTTTTGTTGCATTTCCCGCTCCATCCATCCGCGCTTTACCGGACCATTTACTCGCCGCGCTACG
This sequence comes from Chthoniobacterales bacterium, assembly GCA_035274845.1. Classification (NCBI taxonomy): domain Bacteria; kingdom Pseudomonadati; phylum Verrucomicrobiota; class Spartobacteria; order Chthoniobacterales; species Chthoniobacterales bacterium. The sequence continues at coordinate 6,350 of DATENU010000022.1, read as the reverse complement.
ACCCCATGAATCCGGACCTCTTTGTTCAGCGCAAGGAAGGAGACCCGCCGAGTCCGGCGCCGTTTGTTAACAACCTCTACGATTTCGCGGGCCAGACCTACAACCTTTACTCATCTGCTTTCGGCCGCGATTCCTACGACGCTATGGGGCATCACATGATCAGCGTTTACCTGATCAACGAGCAGTGCCCGAATGCCTACTGGAATGGAACCTCCACGAACTATTGCCCGATCTTCGACGCCGACGACGTTGTTTCCCATGAATGGAGCCACGCCTACACCGAGTACACCCACGGACTCATCTACGCCTTTCAGTCCGGCGCGCTCAATGAATCGTACTCGGACATATTTGGCGAGACGGTCGACCTGATTAACGGATCGGATGGGTCGGGCGGAAGCAACAATGCCGAGCCGTACCCGAACGGGCAACGCTGGCTGGTCGGCGAAGACCTGGGCCAGCAAGTGCAGGAGCTTCTCTTGCGCGACATGTACGACCCCGATCGTCTCGGCGATCCCGGCAAGGTTTCCTCTCCAAACTATGCCTGTGGCACGGATGATGGCGGCGGAGTTCATACCAACTCGGGCGTGCCGAACCACGCCTATGCTTTTATCGTGGATGGGACGCAGTTTTTGCCCGGTGGTTCGTATAACGGCCAGACCATAACCGGCATCGGCCTAACGAAAGCTGCCGCGATCTATTTCCGCGCGGAATCGGTGTATCAAACGCCTACCACCGATTTCCCGGCGCACGCCATTGCGCTCCAAAGCTCCTGCAGCGATCTGATCGGAGCGAACCTGAATAATCTTTCCACCGATAGCGGGACGGGCACGCCTTCGACCGAACATATTACGGCCGCTGACTGCCAGGAGGTGACCAAGGCAATGCTGGCCGTCGAGATGAGCCTGCCGCCGGTCTGTGCGACTGGCCCCCTTTTGAATCCGGATGCAGCGCCGGTTTGCCAGGCGCCCACCATCATCTTCTCGGAGGATTGGGAGAGCGGTGAAGGTGCATGGACCAAGACAAGCATGGGCTACGGCACCGGTCTCATTGACTGGGAGGACGCCACCAAGATGGCGACCCGCTTCTTCCACTTGAATTCCACCCTGCCAGGTGGTCGCACCGGGACGGCTGCGTTTGCCATTAATCCAGCTATCGGTCAGCCCGGCGGTGGGACTTGCGCGCCGGGCGGCGATTATTCCGGCAGTCACACCCTTGATAGTCCCCCGATTACGATCCCAGCGGGGGCGACTACGCCCATGTTGATTTTCGACCACTATATCGCGAGCGAAGCGGGAGTGGATGGCGGCCAGGTGGAGATCAGCACGAATGGTCTTCCGTATCAGCTCCTCCCCCGGAGCGAGTACGTCTTCAACCCGCCGAACACCGTCTACAATCAGGCTGCGCCGATCGGCAACAACACCGGGCCCAATCCCGGTGAAGACGCATGGACCGGGACGAATCTCGGAGGGGTGGCCCACGGTTCGTGGGGAACTACTCTGGCCAATCTCGCGTCGGTCGCACAACCGGGCGATACGATCAATATCCGCTTCACCTGGAGCCAGGATGGCTGCAACGGCGTCGAAGGCTGGTACATCGATAACATTAAGGTCATCCAATGCCCGACTCTCGAAGCGCCCGTGCTTTCCACGGGAAGCGATTATCAGAACCCGGATCCGGACGGCTCCTACACGCTAAACTGGGTGCGGCCCACCGGCGCCACCGGCCCCGATCTGCTCCAGGTCTCGCAGGAAGCGTGCGCTCCTTTGCTCTTTGATGATGCCGAGCATGGCCTGATGAACTGGACCACCACGACGAATGGATCAGGAGCCATCAACTGGACGACAGGAACGAAACCGCAACATGCCGGCACTACCTTCTATGCCCAGGGAATGGAAAACACGGTCAGCGCGGACTCGTACCTTACCTACAACAACCCGATACCCATTCCGACCGGAGGACAGACATTCCTTAACTTCTCGGACTGGGACAACAACGAAGGCGACGACAACGTGCTGGTCGAAGCTTCCGTGGACAATGGAACAACCTGGGAGGCGCTCTATATTCATAATCGGTCGGAGCTAGGCACTGGCCCGGTATCGTTTGCCACCGAACCGCTTTTTCAACGTTCGGTGAGCCTTGCGAATTACGGAGGTCAGACCATCCGGCTGCGTTTCCATTATGCCCTCGGTCCGGATAACCGGGCCGGGTCGACGCCGTTTGGGTGGTACGTTGATGATATCTCCATCGTGAACGACGCCTGGTTTGACGTCAGCAGCACGGCCGCGACTTCGTTCCTGGTCCAGAACCAGACGAACGGGACTCGCTGTTACCGGGTGCGGACGACTTACACCATAAACGGCCAGATGGTGGAGGGTCCGTTCAGTAATGTCGTTAGTGCGACGGTTCTTCTCCAGGGTGGCCCCACACCTACTCCAGGTCCAAGCGGAACGCCGACGCCGACTCCGGGCGGATCGGTTACGCCTACTCCGACGCCGGGCCCAAGTGCCACGCCGCACGCCCAAACCGTTAATCTCTCGACTCGCCTGCGCGTTCAGACGGGCGACAAAGTGGGTATTGGTGGATTCATCATCAGCGGCAGCGGGCCCAAGCAGGTGATCGTACGCGCGCTCGGGCCTACCCTGACCCAATTCGGGATCACGGACGTGCTCGCCGACCCGATGCTCGAGCTGCATGGACCGAGCGGGTTCGTCACCGTAATCAACAACAACTGGCGCGACACCCAGGAAGCGGCCATCATCGCCTCCGGCCTGGCTCCGGCCAACAACTCCGAATCGGCGATCATAGCCACGCTAAGTCCGGGCGCCTATACGGCGATTGTCTCAGGAAACGGCAATACCTCGGGAGTTGGATTGGTGGAAATCTACGACCTCAATGAGGCGGCCAGTTCAAGACTGGGTAACCTCAGCACCCGCGGCTTCGTGAGCACCGGCAACGACATCGTCATCGCTGGTTTCTCGATCAGGGCCGGCATTTTGGATCTGGATCGGATTGTCCTGCGCGGGATCGGGCCCAGCCTTGCCCCGGGCAGCTTCCCTGCATCCGCGGTGTTGGCGAATCCAACCCTGGAGTTGCGCAATAGCAACGGAACGGTCCTGATTGCCAATAACAATTGGCAGGATGACCCCGCCCAGGCCGCTCAACTCACGGCCGCGGGGCTCGCGCCAAGCAACGACCTCGAATCCGGAATCTCGACGACCCTGGCGCCCGGCGCTTACACGGCTCTTCTTTCCGGGGTAAGTGGTGGAACCGGCATTGGTCTGGTAGAAGTCTTCGATCTCGGACTCCAACCCTGACGCATCGCCCCAAAGCGCGCGCTGTCTGCCTTCCATTTGCCGGGGGGCGGACAGCGGCGCGGGCGCGCTGCTCAATGGATGCGCTGAGCAGAAATCCCAAGTCCCAAGAACCAAATTCCAGGGAAATCACAATCACCAAACTGGGAAATGCTTATTAACCGCGGATTCCACGGATATCACGGATGGAATTGGTAGGGACGGCGCGCTGCGCCGTCCGCAAGGAGCGGCGCTTTCCAAACCGCCGATCTTCTTCTGTAGCCGTCGCCCTGTGGGCGACGCCAAGATGGGAGCGGCCGATCCACCTCATGTCACACGTCACTTGTTTCCCATCAGTGCCATCCGCCCTGCCCGCATCGCTACGCGAAGCGTTGCGGGCGCGGCGTAATCCGCGGTCGATCAGAGAATTTGGGATTTGGTGGTTGGGATTTGGGACTTTAGCAATCATTCTTGTCCATTCTTCCGTTGCGGTTTTCCCTCAACGGCACGATGGCGTGCCGTCTCCATGCTTATCCGCGGCATCCGCGTAATCCGCGGTTCAAAGAGTAAGAGCAAGAGCAAGAGGGCGCGAAACGCGCCGCCGCTCCCTTACTTGACCTTCACCACCCGGATCGCTCCGGAGGCGCCGGCAATCATCATGCGGTAGCCGAAACCGGCTTTCACAATCAGGACCGGCGGTGAATCGACCTTGGGAAAATAAGCGCTGTCGCTTTGCGATTGGGCCCAGCGCTGTCCATTCTCGAGCGTGAAAACGGTTCGTCCATTGTAACCGGTGAAGGGGCCGACAATCCGGCTCTGGATGACCTCCGGGGCGGAGACCTTCTGTTCCTTTACCGCTTTGTCGACTGCCGTGGTCGCCACCCGTTCGTTGCTTACCGCAACATAGTTGCGAATGAATTCATCGAGCTTTGCCCGCTCCGCCGGGTCGAGCTTTTGCAAACCAGCCGCTTCGTAGTCCCCAGGCGACATGGCCTTTTGCACGCCCGGAAAGGGTGAGGCTTCCGGTTCGGCCGCCTGAAGAAAGGCGAATCCGGAGGAGGCAAGAAAGAGGCAAAGGACGAGATTGATTCTTTTCATAAACGCGAGGGCCCTACTCGACCCAGTGGGCGGACGAATGTCAAAGGCAAAACGAGCGAGGGCAGGGGGAAACCGCGGATTACGCCGCGCCCGCACGCTTCGCGTAGCGATGCGGGCAGGGCGGATGACACGGATGGGAAACGAGTGACGTGTGACGGGTGACGTGAGGTGGATCGGCCGCCGTTTCGACAAGCTCAAAGCCCTGAGCAAGTCGAAGGGCTCCGCGGACGATTTCGAATTCGCGCGAAGAAATCCCAGCGCTAAAGCGCTGGGCTATTTTCGGACGGCGCGCTGCGCCGAAACCAAGGAGCGGCGGTTTACAAACCGCCGTTTTTTTTGCGGCCGCTTCGCCGCTGGCTACGCTGAAGGCGGATGCGACGCCAATGTGGCGTAAATTGACGGCGGTGAAGACACCGCCGCTCCTTGAAAAGAGGGCGGTTTGGAAAGCGCCCCTCCTTGCGGACGGCGCAGCGCGCCGTCCCTACCATCGAGCGCGGAGCGCTCGATCCACCTAAGCTAGTGGCGTTTTCCCCAACGGCGGTGGCCCGCCGTCTTCAAGCGTGCCATCCAAAAAAAAGCGAGGCTCGCGGTTCCCCACGAGCCTCGCATTATTTTTTTATCGGCTCCGGTTACGGACCGCGATCGTAGATTTCCACCAGGCCGATCCCGGTCCCGTTGTTTAACCCAGCCAGCAATACCGTGTAGAACCCGGGCGGTAACGATGCCGCTATCGCCGATTCCAGGTTGTTACTCGGCGCCAACCCAGCCGCGATGATCTCCGCCGCTTGCCCGGCGTTGTCCTGCCAGTCGTTGTTCGCCAGGATCAGCGTTCCGTTCTCGTCCCGCAGTTCCAACGTCGGATTGGCCAACACCGCGCTCGCGGGGAAGAAGGTCGGCGCAAGACTCGGCCCGATCCCTCGCACCACCACCCGGTCCAGCGAGGTCCCGTTCCCCAGCACCATGCCCGCGATGACGATGTTGTCCCCCGTGTCCACGAACGCTCGCGTGCTGATGTTCCCCAGTTTCCCGCTCGTCGGACTCAGGTCGTAGACTTCCACCAGGGCCACGCCCGAAGCGTTGTTCTTCCCTCTTACTACCGCCGTGTAGGCTCCGGGCGCCAGCATCGCGTCGATCGCCGACTCGAGGTCATTGGTCGGAGCCAGCCCTGTCGCCACGATCGCCGCCTCTTGCGTATCTCTCCAGTTGTCGTTGGTCACCGTGGTAAACCCGCTCGGCCCATGGAGCTCGAGAATCGGATCCGCCAACACATCGGTGATGCCATTGTGGATCAGCGAAGGTCCGATTCCGCGCACCACCACATGCTTCGGTGCGCTGCCCGTGATGATGAACCCGCCAATGCCCACCTTGTCGCCCACCTGCACGCGCATGCGCGTCGACAGATTCAACGCTTGCGTTATTCCGCCCGGCGTCGGGGTTGCTGTTGGGGTCGGTGCAATTGTCGCCGTCGCTGTCGGTGTGGCTGTTGCCGTAGCGGTTGCGGTTGCCGTCGCGGTTGCTGTCGGCGTGGCTGTGGCCGAAGCAGTGGCTGTCGGGGTCGGAGTTCCTCCGCATCCACCATTGATGTTAAACACAATGTGCATGTTCGGGAACCCGATCGCCGACGTGTCGGTCGGCGTCGTTAGGCCACAGCTGGCTGCACTGATGTAGCTCGGGCCAGTTTGCGCCGACGCGTTCGATCCGATGAAGAACGAGTGACCCGCTGCCTGTCCATCCGGCGAATTGACTTCCATGATCAATTGCGTCGTCCCTGCTGGCACCACTGCCGCCAGCGGCACGCTCAATACCGTGTTGGTCTGGTCGGCCACGTTCACCGTCGTCGTCGCGATCTGCGTCCGCGTTCCGCCAGGGAAGGTCCCTGTGGTTTGCGTATACAGGCGCACGTTGATCGGTTGGGTCGTTCCTGTCCCCGCCGCATTGGCCGTCTCGATGCCAAAGGAAACC